>NZ_OY762656.1:1737245-2084694 GCF_963666255.1 uncultured Propionivibrio sp.
CGAAATCAGCGGCGTCACCAAGCGCTTCGGCAGCTTCACCGCCCTCGACAATATCCATCTCGAGATTCCGACCGGCGAACTCGTTGCGCTGCTCGGCCCGTCGGGCTGCGGCAAGACCACGCTGCTGCGCATCATCGCCGGCATGGAGTCGGCCGACGCCGGCCACGTCAGTTTCGCCGGCGAAGAGGCGACGCACCTGCATGCGCGCGAGCGCAAGGTCGGTTTCGTTTTTCAGCACTATGCGCTGTTCCGCCACATGACGGTGTTCGAGAACGTCGCCTTCGGCCTGCGCGTCAAGCCGCGCGCGGAACGGCCGTCCGAGGCGGACATCCGGCGCCGCGTCAGCGAGTTGCTCAAGTTGGTGCAACTCGACTGGCTGGCCGAGCGCTATCCTTCGCAACTCTCGGGCGGGCAACGCCAGCGCATCGCACTGGCGCGGGCGCTCGCCGTCGAGCCGAAGGTGCTGCTGCTCGACGAACCTTTCGGCGCGCTCGACACCAAGGTGCGCAAGGAGCTGCGCCGCTGGCTGCGGCGGCTTCATGACGAGATGCATATTTCAAGCGTCTTCGTCACGCACGACCAGGAAGAGGCGCTCGAAGTCGCCGATCGGGTGGTGGTGATGAACCACGGCAGGATCGAGCAGATCGGTTCGCCCGACGAGGTTTACTCGAATCCGGCCTCGCCCTTCGTCTATCAGTTCCTCGGCAACGTCAATGTCTTCCACAGCCGTGTTCACGGCGACTGGGCAGAGATCGGCCGGGAAAGCACGCGGACGCCGGAGAGCGGCAACGTCGTCGCCTTCGTCCGCCCCCACGACATCGAGATCGAGAATGCGCCGGTCGCCGGCGGGCTCGAATCGCTCGTGCAGGAAGTGCATACGATCGGTCCGCTGGTGCGCGTCGAACTGGCGCACGGGCCGGAACTCGTCGAGGTCGAACTGACGCGCGAGCGGGCGGCGACGCTGACGCTCGGCAAGGGCCAGCGCGTCTGGCTGCGTCCGCGCCAGGTCAAGGTTTTCGAAGCCTCGGCTTGGGATCTTGAGGACGGCGGTTCGGGCATCTGAGTTCCCGGCGGTTTGAGCCGGCCCCGGGAATCCGGGCGGTGGGCGTCAGCGGTGCTTGATCTCGATGCCTTCGCGCGCTTCGAGGGCGTCGAAGAAGTCGTTCAGGCGGCAGCCCGGCTGATCCGGATAACGTTCCTGCGTGGGCTTGAGATCGTCGATGCGGTCCACCCTGAAATGGCGGAATTCTCCACGCAGCATGCACCAGGCGACGAGCGTCCAGCGCTTTCCCCAGAAGAATAGTCCGAGCGGCCACACTGTCCGCTCGGAAGGGGTTCCGTCTTCGCGGGTGTAGGCAATCTGAACGATGTGCTGCTGACGAATGGCTCGGCGCAACTCGGTGAGATGAGCGGGGCGCTGCTGCAGGGGCGGGGCGAACAGGCGTGCCCGTTGTGCTTCGCGCCGGAGCGTTTCGGGCAGGACGTTATGGATCTTGGCAAGGGCTGCCGTCGCGGCCAGAGCGAGATCGGCATCCCCCCAGGCTTGTACCATGCGCGATCCGACCAACAGCGCTTCGAGTTCGGCGGTGTCGAAGAGCAGCGGCGGGACGTCGAGTTTGTATTGCAAACGATAGCCGACGCCGGCTTCGCTCTCGATCGGGATCCCGGAAAGACTGAGGTCGCGAATGTCCCGGTACAACGTGCGCAAGGAAATCTGCAATTGCTCGGCCAGCCAGGCGCCCTTGGCGAGACGCCGGCTGCGGAGGAGTTCGACGAGGCGGAAGAGACGGTCGGCCCGGCGCATGAGAGTCTGATGGGTAATGACGGCAGCCATTGTGCCACGTGCGACAAGGCCGCACGCGGCGTTCAGCGCGCTTCGTCAGCCCATCGAGTGCAGGCCGATGATGTTGCCTTCGCAGTCGCGGAACATGCCGATATGGCCGATATCGTCTCGCAGATGGGTCTTCGGCATGATGACCTGTCCGCCGGCCGCGACCGCGCGTTCGAGGATCGGGCCGAGGTCGTCGCCGCCGTTCATATAGATACGAACGCCGTCGCCGTGCGGGCGCGCTTCCGGGTGCTCGAACAACGCGCCGCTGACCGTCTGGTCATCGTGCGGAAAAACGGCCAGGCGCATGCCGGGAAAGCTGGTGTCGATATTCAGCCTGATATTCAGGACGCGTTCGTAGAAGGCGGTGGCGCGTTCAAGATCGACCACGGGGATTTCAAACCAGTTGATGGTATTCATCGTCGGCTCCTTGCTTGGGTGGTTGAGGAGCCCGAATTGTGAGTGGGGTCTGCTGACAGCCTTGTGTCAGCAGACCCCATGCCGCCGGTTACGGGTTGACGACGTTCTTCGGCGAGCCTTTGAGGAAGGCGGCGAGGTTGTCGGTGGCGATGTCCATCAGGCGCGAGCGCGCTTCCTTGGTCGCCCAGGCGATGTGCGGCGTGACGATGCAGTTCGGCGCCGAGAGCAGCGGGTTGGTCAGTGCCGGCGGCTCCGACGACAGCACGTCGACGCCGGCGCCGCCGACCTTGCCGGCAGCCAGCGCTTCGGCGAGATCGGCTTCGTTGATCAGCGGACCACGCGAGGTATTGAGGATCAGCACGCCGGGTTTCATCCGGGCGATGGCGCTCTTGTTGATCATGCCCTTGTTGTTGTCGAAGAGCGGGCAGTGCAGGCTGATGACGTCGGCTTCGGCGTAGAGCTCGTCGAGCGTCCCGTAACGAAGCGTTGCTGATTCGAGCGCCTTGTTGGGGTACTCGTCGACGGCGATGATCTTCATGCCGAAAGCTTGGGCGATGCGCCCGAACGCCTGTCCGATGCGGCCGAAACCGACGATCCCGAGCGTCTTGCCGTCGAGTTCGATGAGCGGGTTCAGCCAGTAGCAGAAGTCATTGCCGCGTGACCAGTCGCCGGCCTTGACGCTGTCGGCGTGACGGCCGACGCGATGGCAGAGTTCGAGCATCAGCGCGGCGGCGAATTGCGCCACGGCCATCGTGCCGTAGGTCGGGATGTTGCAGACCGGGATCTTGCGCTCCCTGGCGGCGGCGATGTCGACGACGTTGTAGCCGGTGGCCAGTACGCCGACGAAGCGGAGTTGCGGGTTGGCGGCGAAATGCTCGCGCGTCAGCGGCGTCTTGTTGGTGAAGATGATCTCGGCGCCGGCGATCCGTTCCATGGTCTGTTCGGCGCTTGTGCGGTCATGCACGACGACTTCGCCAAACTGCTCGATGCCGGACCAGTTGAGGTCGCCGGGGTTGAGGGTGTAACCATCGAGGACGACGATTTTCATGGGCAATTTCCTTTGTCTCGGCGTGTTGCCCGGACCGCCGGAGCGGGCGGGCAACACAGGGTGGAAGGGGCGTCGGTTGTCGCGAAAGCTTAGCGCTTCCGGGCGACCAGCGCAGCCGTCTTCGCAGCGATCTTCGGTCCGGACAGGCCGAACTTGTCGATCGTGATCGGATAGCTGCCGCTTTCGGCAAAGGTGTCTTCCAGTCCGATCAGTTCGGTCGGCACCGGATGGTTCATCAGCGTCCAGACGGCGGCTTCGTAGCCGAAGCCGTTGCGGCGCTGATGGTTCTCGACGACGACGAGCGCGCCGGTCTTCTTCAGCGATTCGCCGAGCGTCGCCTGGTCCCACGGTTTCAGCGAATAGAAGTCGATGACTTCGGCATCGATGCCCTGCTTGGCGAGTTCGTCGGCGGCGAGCAGTGACTGGAAGACCATGTCGCCGTAGGTGGCGATGGTGACGTCCTTGCCTTTGCGCACGATCTTCGATCCGCCGAGCTTGAAGGTCTCGCCCGGTCCGTAGAGTTCAAACAGCGGGTCGCGCATCAGGCGGGTAAACACCGGTCCCGGCGTGTCGAGCGCAATGTCGAAGGCGGCGGCGGCCGAGGCACTGTCGGCGGGGACCAGCACCTTCATCTGCGGGATCGTCGTCATGAAGGCGATGTCCTCGGTCGCCTGGTGCGTGACGCCGTCGATGGCGGCGGTCAGTCCGCCGTGACTGGAGAGGAATTTGACGTTCAGGTGCGGATAGCAGATGAACGAACGGATCGCTTCCAGCGCGCGCATGGTGACGAAGACGCCATAACCGCAGACGACGACATTGCGTCCTTCGGCGGCCATGCCGGCGGCCGAGGCGACAGTGCCGATCTCGGCGATGCCCATGTTGAAGTAACGCTCGGGGTGCTTGTCCTTGAAGATGTAGGAATAGGTCGACTTGGCGAGGTCGGATTCGAAGACGACGAATTCCTTGTCGGTGTCACCGCGGGCGGTCATGCGTTCGGCGAAGACCTTGCGGGTCGGGCTTTTGGCGGCGGCGAAGTCCATCATGCGGCTCCTTTCAGTTCTGCGATCGCTTTCTTGTATTGCTCATCGTTCGGCGCCTTGCCGTGCCAGTCGAGCTGGTGCTCCATGAAGCTGACGCCCTTGCCCTTGACGGTGTAGGCGAGGACGCAGGTCGGCTTGCCCGAGCAGGTGCGCTTGGCCTTCATCAGCGTCGTCAGGACGTCGGCCATGTCGTGGCCGTTCATGGTCAGCACGTCGAAGCCGAGCGCGCGGAATTTCTCGTCGATCGGTTCGGTCGGCATGACTTCGGCCAGCGTGCCGTCGAGCTGCAGGTTGTTGACGTCGATGATGGCGACCAGGTTGTCGAGCTTGAACTTGGCGGCGGCCAGCGAACTTTCCCAGATGATGCCTTCATTGATTTCGCCGTCGCCGAGCACGGTAAAGACCTTGTAGTCCTTTTTGCGCATCAGCTTGCCTTCCATGGCGATGCCGACGGCCTGGGCGTAGCCGATGCCGAGCGAGCCGGCCGAGGCGTCGAGGCCGGGCAGGTAGGTGGCGATCGGATGGCCCTGCAGGCGGCTGTTGTTCTTGCGCAGCGTCTTCAATTCCTCGACCGGGAAAAACCCGCGCTCGGCCAGTGCCGCATACCAGATCGGGCAGACGTGGCCCTTGGACAGGACGAAGCGGTCGCGGTCGGCCCAGCCGGGGTTGGCAGGATTGAGGTTCATCAGGTCGAAGTACAGCGCGGCGACGAAGTCGGCGGCCGACAGCGATCCGCCGATATGACCCGATTGCGCCGTGTAGACCATGTCCACGACGTGGATCCGCAGCGCCTGAGCGATCTTGTTAAGGCGGTCCACGCGGGCATCGAACGACAGGTTCGACGGGTTTTCCATAGAGAGACTCCTTCAGTAAGAAACAGAAACCAGGTTGTAAGAGGGCTGCCATGGCGTGCGCCGCGGCATCGATGTCATTGTTTGTTGGCCGCTTCCGGCCTTGGATTGGCGTCTAGGTCTGCTTGAGTCCGATCGAGGCGCAGGGGTGCTTCATGTATCGCTCCAGTTCTTCGTCGAGCAGGAGGACGGACAGCGCGACGCCCGTCATTTCCAGCGAGGTGAAGAAATTGCCGATCAGCGGCACGGCGACGGTGAGGCCCGCCTCGCCGAGATAGCGTGTGACACTGGCATAGAGGATGTACTGCTCCATGAGCGGTGTCGCGCCGAGGCCGGTGAGCAGCACGGCGACCCGGTTGTCCCGCGGGAACGGCAGGTCGGAAACGACGGCGTCGACCATGAGGCTCGCCATCTCGTCGGCCGAGACGACGTCGTCGAGGCGAATCCCGGGTTCGCCCCGCAAACCGACGCCGATCGCCATCTTGCCGTCGCCGATGCGGAAATTGGCCTTGCCGACCGCCGGTATGACGAACGGCTTGAGGCCGATGCCGATGCTGCGCGTACGGTCGATCGTCTTCTGCGCGACGTCAATGACATCGTCAAGCGATCCGCCAAGCGACGCACAGGCCGATGCGATCTTCAGCATCAGCAGTTCGCCGGCGACGCCGCGCCGTTCGGCTTCCTTGCCTTTCGGTGCCGAGGCGACGTCGTCGTTGGCGACGACCGTTCTGACCCGGATGCCGGCCAGGTCGGCCATCTTGAGCGCCATCGAGACGTTCATCTCGTCGCCCGCATAATTGCCGTAGAGGCAGGCGATGCCCTTGCCGCCGTCGGCGGCGCAGAAGGCTTCGAAGAAGCTGTTGGCGGTCGGCGACGAAAGGATTTCGCCGATCGCCACCGCGTCGACCAGATTCTCGCCGACGTAGCCGAGAAAGGCCGGTTCATGACCCGCGCCGCCGCCGGTGACGATACCGACCTTGCCGGTGATCGGCGCACAGGCGCGCTTGATCACCCGGGGATTGCCCGCCGCCGCTTCGAGCTGCGGGTAGGCGGCGAGCACGCCCTTGAGCATGTCATCGACGACGAGTCCCGGGTTGTTGATGACGCGGTTCATGACGTTGGCCTATTCCCGTCAGCGGATCGTGAGCCAGGGCAGGTAGGCGAAGCCCAGCAACAAGCCGAAGGCGACGATGTAGAACGGGATGAGTTCGACGACGACATCGCCGATCCGTACCTTGGCGATCGAGCTGGTGATGAACAGCGTCGTGCCGATCGGCGGGTGGTACAGCCCGATCGACAGATTGACGATCATCATGATGCCGAGCTGGATCGTGTCCATGCCGACGGCCGAAGCCAGCGGAACGAACATCGGCGTCAGCAGCAGCACGGCGGCAGGCAGGTCGATGAACATGCCGGTGCCGAGCATGATGCCGTTCATGGCGAGGATGATCAGCCACGGTTCGCGCAGCGTTTCGGTCGCGTACTCGGTAAATTGCGCCGGTAACTGCTCGTAGGTGACGACCCAGCCGACGACGCTGGAGGCCATGATGATCAGCAGCACGACGCCGGTGGCAATTCCCGCTTCGACGGTAGCAGCCTTGATCTTTTCCAGCGTCAGGTCGTGATAGACGATGCCGGAGACGACCAGGGCGTACAGCGTCGACATGACGCTGACCTCGGTCGGCGTGGCGATGCCGAAACGCAGGAAGATGATGATCAGCACCGGCATCGCCAGCGCCGGGCCGGCCTGGCCGAATTGCACCCAGAAGGCATCCCAGGCGAACGGCGTGGTGTCGCGCGGGAAGTTGCGGCGCCGTCCCTGAACGTAGCAGATGGCCATGAAGAAGCCGCACATCAGGAGACCCGGCAGGATGCCGGCGACGAACAGCGAGCCGATCGAGGCGCCCGAGACCAGGGCGTAGATGATCATCGGGATCGACGGCGGGATCAGGATGTCGATCGTTGCCGCCGCGGCGAGGGTGCCGGCCGCGAAAGGCGCCGGGTAGCCGAGGTTCTTCAGCCAGGGAATCAGCATCGACCCGATCGCCGAGGCGTCGGCCACGGCGGAGCCGGAAACGCCGCCGAAGATCGTCGAGGACAGCACGCCGACCTGGGCCGGACCGCCATGCACGCGGCCGATCATCATCGAGAGCAGATTGACGAGGCTCTGGCCGAGGCGTCCGCTGACCATCAGGGCGCCGGTCAGCATGAAGAACGGGATGGCGATCAGCGGGAAGCTTTGCATCTGCGTGATCATCTGCTCGATGGCCAGATGCACCGGCACGCGGTCGATGATCAGCAGACCGCCGACCGAAGCGAGGACCAGCGCGTGTGCGATCGGGATCGAGATCAGCGCGGCGATGATGAAGAGCGTAATGATGACGCCGGTCATGAGTGGCCTCCCGCGTTCTCAAGATGGGCTTTGCGGTCAGGGTTCCAGAGGCCGGGCAGACGGATCAGCGTCACTACGGCGAGCATGAAGAAGCCGACCATCAGCGCGCTGACGGTGAGTGAGCCGGGCACCTGCAGGACCGGTGTGCGTTCGTCATGGGCGATCTCGAGCAGCGGCCAGGCGATGGTCGCCATGTAACCGTAGAGGCCGATGACGATCAGTGCGCCGCCCGACAGCACCCAGCGCCGCAGATTGTCCGAGAGGCGTTGGGTGACGATGACGACGGCAATGTGCGAACCGTGTTGCGCGGCCAGCACGACACCGGCGACGATCATCCAGGGAAACAGCAGCTCGGGCAGCTCCGACGCCCACGACAGGCTGGTGCCGGCGACATAGCGCAGACCGACGTTGACGCTCAGGATGGCGAAGACGATCGACATGGTGAGATACAACACGGTGCGGCAGACGCCCCCGATCCCCCGGTCGACGGCGGCCATCAGCGCCGCCATCGCCGAGGGCGAACCCCTTGCGGGGCTCGCACCGGAAGATTCCGCTTGATTCACGGAGGTCATCCTTACTTGCTCGCTTCGACGACGCGCTTGGCAAAGTCGCCGACCGGGCCGGTCAGCCACTTGTCATAGACCGGCTTGGTCGCGGTGACGAACTGGGCGCGATCGACCATGTCGACCTGGACGCCTTTGCCCTTGAGTTCGACCAGCAGCTTCTCGTCGGCTTCCTTCGAGAGTTTGCGCTGCAGCACGGTTGCTTCATTGGCGGCGTCCTGGAAGACCTTCTGGTCGGCCGGGGTCAGCTTTTCCCAGGCGCGCTTGCCAATCAGGAAGGGCGTCACTTCATACTTGTGGCCAGAGAGCGACAGGAACTTCTGCACTTCGTAGAGCTTGGACGAAACGATGTTGGTCAGCGGATTTTCCTGGCCATCGACGACGCCCTGTTGCAGCGCGACATAGAGTTCAGCGAACTTGATCTGCTGCGCGTCGGCGCCGAGCGCCTGCATGATGTCGACGGTGACGGGATCCGGCGGGGTGCGGATCTTCAGTCCCTTGACGTCGGCCGGGGTCTTGATCGCGCGCTTGCTGTTGGTGATGTGGCGGATGCCGTTGTCCCAGTAGCCGAGGACGATCATGCCCTTGGCAGCCGTCTTGTCGGCGAGTTCCTTGCCGACCGGGCTGTCGAGCAGCTTCCATGCCTTTTCGATATCGGCGAAGAGGAAGGGCAGGCCGAGCGCTGAATATTCCGGCACGGCGGCCGAGATCGCGCCCTGGCTGTTGGCCGACATGTCGAGCGAACCCGAGCGCAGCGCCGTGACCATGGCAGCGTCATCGCCGAGCTGGGCCGAGTGTGCGACGAACACGGTGTAGCGGCCGGCGGTCTTTTCCTTGACACGGTCGGCGAAGAGCACCGCCGCTTCGTGACGCGGGTTACCCGGCGCTGCGCCGTGACCGAGCGTGAGCTTGATCGGCTGCTGGGCGATGGCGCCGCCCGCGACGGTCATGAGTGCAACAAGTAGAGCGAGGCATTTACGTTTCATTGTCCGACTCCTCCACGCCTTTTTCGATGGCGTTCTGTTGTTGATGAAAAACGTGGTTCCCGGTTGGGAACCACGCGGGTACCGCAAGAAAACAGCTTAGTGGATCAGCATACCGCCATTAACGTCGAGCGTGATGCCGGTGCAATATTTCGCGAGGTCGCTGGCGAGGAACAGGCAGGCGCCGCCGATGTCGGCCGGTTCGCCGATACGGTTCAGCGGGATCGATTCGAGGATCGAGGCGCGGCGGTCCTCGGGGATCTTGCCCTTGTTGATGTCGGTAGCGATGAGGCCGGGCGAGACGCAGTTGACGCGGATGCCGTCGCCGCCGAGTTCGCGCGCCATGGCGCGGGCGAGACCGAGCACGCCGGCCTTGGCAGCCGAGTAGTGCGGGCCGCCGAGGATGCCGCCGCCGCGCTGTGCCGAGACCGAGGAAATGCAGACGATCGAGCCGGACTTCTGCTTCTGCATGGTCGGGATCACTGCCTGTGACATGTGCATCGTGCCGCGCAGGCTGACGTCGAGGACGGCGTCGTAGTCGCCGTCGGTGATGTCGACGGTCTTGCGCGGCTGGGTGATGCCGGCGTTATTGACGAGAATGTCGATGCGGCCGAATTTGGCGAGGATCTGCTGGACCGCGGCTTCGCACTGGTCCTTCTTGGTGACGTCGCCGACGACGCCCAGATGTCCTGCGCCGAGCAGGTCGGCTGATTGCTGCGGATTGGCGACGGCCAGATCCATGATCACGATCCTGGCGCCCTGTTCGGCCATCATGCGGGCGGTGCAGAAGCCCAGTCCATTGACCCCGGCGCCGCCGGTAACGATTGCAACGCGATTGGCAAGTAGCATTTGACGTATCCCTTTTTTTGCTGTGGTGAAAACGTCGCTCATGGTTGTGCAGACGGTGAAAGCCGCGCAAGCGATAAAATTTCAGGGGCCGATGAATTTATTTCACGCACGCTGCATTCCCGTCTGCTGTATCGATACAGGGTCCTCGTGCCATCGGCGTTCCTCGTTTTATTTTCGATGTCTTGAATTGTCAGGGTTGGCGCCGGTCGTCTTGTCGGTTCAATGCGGATGGCTTATTGTGTGGCCGGTGAATTATTTTCATTGAGGGCCCGCGTGAAATCCGATCTTCCGCCGCTCGATGCACTCGTCGTGTTTGAAACCGTGGCCCGCCGGCTCAGTTTTGCCCGCGCAGCGGAAGAGCTGTTTCTGACGCCGTCGGCGGTCAGCCACCAGATCGCCAAGCTGGAACAGTTTCTCGGCTTCATGCTGTTCGAACGGCTGTCCAAAGGCATCGCCCTCAGCAAGGCCGGCGAGGATTACCTCAAGCGTGTGGCGGCGGCGCTCGGCGCGATCGGCAGCGCCACCAATGACATTCGCAAGGGCGTCAAGAACACCCTCAACGTCCATGCCAGCACCAGCATCGCCAGCCTGTGGCTGATGCCGCGCCTCGGCGCTTTCGTGCGTGCGTACCGCGATATCGCGCTCTCGCTGTCGGCCTCGCACGTCAATTCCGATTTCGCCCTGGGACAGGTGGATGTCGATATCCGTTACGGCGTGCCGGACTGGCCCAATCTTGTCGTCGAGCCGATCTTCGAGGAAAACATCCTGCCGCTCGCGAGTCCGGATCTCCTGATGCGCGCGCCGGTGCATTCGCCGACCGATCTCCTGGAGCGGCCACTGATCCAGTCGACGGTCAGTATTATCCAGTGGCGCGACTGGTTTGCGAGCCGCGGCATCGAGACCGTGCCCGATCGCTTCGCCTTTCGCTTCGACCGGGCGGCGATGTCGCTCGAAGCGGCGGTTCAGGGCTTCGGCATCGCCCTGGAAAGTCAGAAGATCGCTGCGCAGCATATCGCCAACGGCCAATTGTTGCCGGTCTTCCATGCCGACTGGGGGATCCGCGTCCACGCGCATTTCGTCGTCTATCCCGAACGCAATGCTCAGCGCGAGGAGGTGGCCCAGTTCCTCGCCTGGCTGCGCGAACAGGCGGAGCAGTCCTTGTAGCCGCGTCGCGACGCTGCGGTTGGTCGGGAGGCGGGGGGCGAATGCTATAATCCTGCTCGTTTTTTCCTCAGACCGCCGGTCTCTGAATTTCTTCCCGACGCATTCCCATGGCCCTTTTCACTCTCGGTATCAATCACCGCACGGCACCCCTTTCGGTGCGTGAGCAGGTGGCATTCCATGCCGAGGAATTGCGGCGGGCGCTCGGCGACCTGCTCGGCGGCGCGCGTGCGCAGGAGGCGGCGATCCTGTCGACCTGCAACCGGACCGAACTGTACTGCCAGGCCGAGTCGCCGGAACGGGTCAGCCAGTGGCTGGCCGAGTATCGCCGGCTGGCGCCGGACGACATCGCCCCGTATCTGTACGTGCATCCGGAACGCGAGGCCGTGCGCCATGCCTTCCGCGTTGCCAGCGGCCTCGATTCGATGGTGCTCGGCGAGCCGCAGATTCTCGGGCAGATGAAAGAGGCGGTACGCATTGCGCGCGAGGAGGGCTCGCTCGGCGCGACGCTCAACAAGCTTTTCCAGAATTCCTTCGCCGTTGCCAAGGATGTTCGCTCGACGACGGCGATCGGCGCCAACATCGTTTCGATGGCTGCTGCGGCCGTGCGCCTCGCAGGACGCATCTTCGAGCGCATCGACGAGCAGCGTGTGCTGTTCATCGGCGCCGGCGAGATGATCGAGTTGTGCGCCACGCATTTCGCCGCCCAGCAGCCGAAGCAGATCGTCGTCGCCAACCGTACTGTCGATCGCGGCCGGGCGCTGGCCGAGCGTTTCGGCGCGACGGCGATCCGCCTCGAAGACGTTGCCGGGCGTCTGCAGGAATTCGACATCGTCATTACCTGCACGGCGAGCCAGTTGCCGATCCTTGGACTCGGCCTCGTCGAACGCGCGATCAAGTCGCGCCGTCACCGGCCGATGTTCATGGTCGATCTGGCCGTGCCGCGCGACGTCGAAGTCGAGGTCGGTGAGCTGGACGACGTCTTCCTCTACACCGTCGACGACCTCGCGCAGATTGTCGAGGAAGGCATGGAAGCGCGTCAGTCGGCCGTGGTCAGTGCCGAGACGATCGTCGATGCCCGCGTAGATGCCTTCCTGCACTGGCTGCAGGCGCGCGACAGCGTGCCGCTGATCCGGTCGTTGCGCGACAGTGCCGAGCGCATGCGCCGGCATGAGCTTGAACATGCGCTCAAACTGCTGGCGCGCGGCGACGATCCGGCGGTGGTCGTTGAGCAGCTGTCGCAACGCCTGACCAACAAATTCCTGCATGCGCCGACCCAGGCGCTGCACCAGGCCGAAGGGAACCGCAGCGAACAACAGGCGCTGATTTCCAGGCTATTCCATTTGCATTCTGACTGAGCGTATGAAACAAAGCATTCGCGACAAGCTCGAGAGCCTGGTCGGGCGGCTTGACGAACTCGACCGCATCCTCGCCAGCGGTGAGGCGACGCGGGACATGGACCAGTACCGCAAGCTGACGCGCGAGCATGCCGAGTTGGGGCCGGTGGTCGCGTTGTACCGGAACTGGCAGCAGACCGAGGCTGACCTCGCGTCGGCGCAGGAAATGATGGCCGATCCGGAAATGAAGGATCTGGCCGAAGAGGAAATGAAAGCGGCGAAAGCGCGCCTGCCGGAAATCGAACTCGATCTGCAGAAACTCCTGCTGCCGAAGGACGACAACGACGAGCGCAACATCTTCCTCGAAATCCGAGCCGGTACGGGCGGCGACGAGTCGGCGCTGTTCGCCGGCAGTCTCTTCCGCATGTACACGCGTTTCGCCGAACGTCAGCGCTGGCAGGTCGAGGTCGTCTCGGCCAATGAGTCCGAGCTCGGCGGTTACAAGGAAGTCATCGCCCGCATCGCCGGCAACGGCGTCTATGCGCGGCTGAAGTTCGAGTCGGGCGGGCACCGCGTCCAGCGCGTGCCGGAGACCGAATCGCAGGGCCGCATCCACACCTCGGCCTGCACGGTGGCGGTGATGCCGGAGGCCGATGCGCTCGAGGATGTCCAGATCAATGCCAACGACATTCGCATCGACACCTTCCGGGCGTCGGGCGCCGGTGGCCAGCACATCCAGAAGACCGATTCGGCGGTGCGTATCACCCACCTGCCGACCGGCCTCGTCGTCGAGTGCCAGGACGGCCGCTCGCAGCACCAGAACAAGGCGCAGGCGATGGCGGTGCTGGCCTCGCGCATCCGCGACGCGCAGGAGCGGGAGCGCCACGCCAAAATTGCCTCGACGCGCAAGAACCTGATCGGCAGCGGCGACCGTTCGGAACGCATCCGCACCTACAACTTCCCGCAAGGCCGGGTGACCGATCATCGCATCAACCTGACGCTGTACAAGATCGACGCGATCATGGACGGCGATCTTGACGAACTGATCGGCGCGCTGACGACCGAACACCAGGCCGAACAGCTCGCCGCGCTCGCCGACGCCGAATGAGCGGCGCCGCGTCGATCGGCGAGGCCTGGCGACAGGCATCGCGGTGCATCGGCCGCGGCGAGGCGCGCAGCCTGCTCGAAATGGTGTGCGCCTGCTCCCATGCCGACCTGATCGCTCATCCCGAGCGTGCCATGAGCGAGGATCAGGTCCGGCACTTTGACGCGCTGGTGGCGCGCCGGGAAGCCGGCGAGCCGCTTGCCTACCTGCTCGGCAGCGCCTGGTTCGCCGGGCTCGAATTCGCCGTCTCGCCGGCAGTGCTGATTCCGCGTCCCGACACCGAGGTGCTTGTAAACCTCGCCGCGGAGCGCGCCGCGCGCCTGCCAGCGGCGCGGATCGTCGATCTAGGCACCGGCTCCGGCATCATCCCGATCGTGTTATCCAGGCGCTGCCCGGCGGCGGTGCTGACGGCGGTCGACGTTTCGGCGGCGGCGCTCGAGGTGGCGCGGGGCAATGCCGCGCGGTACGGCGCCGCGATCCGTTTTCTCGAAGGCGACTGGTATGCACCGCTCGCGGGCGAGCGTTTCGACCTGATCGTTTCAAACCCGCCGTACATCGCCGACGGCGACCCGCACCTGGCCGGTGACGGACTGCCTTTCGAACCGCAGGGCGCGCTGACCGATCATGTGCCGGGCGGCGATGGCATGGCCTGTCTGGCCACGATCATTGACGGTGCGGCGGCACATCTGTCGCCCGGCGGTTGGCTGCTGATGGAACACGGTTACGATCAGGCGGTCAAAGTTCGTGAACGGCTCGCGGCGGCCGGTTTTCGCGAGATCGCCTCATGGCGCGACGAGGCCGGCATCGAGCGGGTCAGCGGCGGGAGTCTCGGCGAAATCGCAGACCGCATCACGGGCTGACGTCGCTGGCGCTTCGCCGGTAGAATCCCAAGCTTCAAACAACCCATCAAGACGAGGTAATTCATGGATGTGCAGGAACTGATCAAGCAACAGGTGACGACGAACCCGGTAGTGCTTTACATGAAGGGGACGCCGCGCCAGCCGATGTGCGGGTTTTCGGCGACGGCGGTGCAGATCCTGCAGGCCTGCAACCTGCCCCTGTTCTTCAGCGTGAACGTGCTTGAAGAGCCCGAGATCCGCGAAGGCATCAAGGCCTTTTCCAGCTGGCCGACGATTCCGCAACTCTATATCCGGGGCGAGTTCGTCGGCGGTTGCGACATCATGCGCGAAATGTACCAGGCCGGTGAACTTCAGCAGATGCTTGTCGGCATCGCCGCGCCGGATTGACATGAAGGCGTCGGCATCGCTATCGTCGGTGCCGGTTTTCTGATCGAGGGCGTGCAGTGAGCCTCAGAACGACTCTTGCGGCAGTCTGCCTGGCGGGGCTGTCGGCATGCTCGTTTCATTCCCTCGGCAATCTGAAGCCTGGCACCAGCAGTGTGTCCGATGTGCTGGCGACCTTCGGACCGCCGGCGATGCGCTGGGTGAATACCGACGGCAGCATGCAGTTGGCTTACCCCGGCGGCCCTGCGGGCTTCACGACACACATGGTGTTCGTTGCTCCGGACGGTGTGATCGAGCGCGTCGAGCAGGTCCTCGATCAGGCTCATTTTTCGCAGATCGAGTCCGGAAAAAGCTCGCAGGAGGATGTCCTGCGCCTGCTCGGCCCGTCGTTTCCGGCTTGGACCGTGTATTTCGAGGCGCGCGACGAACTGGTCTGGGAATGGCGGTATTGCGACGCCTGGTGGAAGGCCGCGAAGTTCGATGTACTTTTCGACGGCACGACCGGGCTGGTGCGCTCGACCTATTCGCTACCCGATCTTGACGGTCGGCGCATCGTGCCCTCGTGTTCTCCCTGAGGCCGGACGCGCTGTCTCCGCGCTCGCTGTGTTTTCTTAAGCCGTTGCCAGCCGCTGACGTGCGCGCGTGATCGCCGCGCGCACCTGCTCGGGCGCGGTGCCGCCGATATGCTTCCGTGACGCGAGCGAGCCTTCGACCGTCAGTACGGCGAAAACATCTTCCCCGATCATCGGCGAGAAGGTCTGCAGTTCAGCCAGCGAGAGCTGCGGCAGATCGACGCCGCGTTCCTCTGCGCGCTTGACCGCGAGACCGACCGCTTCGTGCGCGTCGCGGAAGGGCAGGCCCTTGCGCGTCAGGTAGTCGGCGAGGTCGGTGGCGGTGGCGAAGCCCTGGCGCAAGGCATCGCGCATGTTTTCGGGGCGGGCGCTGACGCCCGCGATCATCTCGGCGAAAATGCGCAGCGTGTCGGTGACGGTGTCGACCGTGTCGAACAGCGGCTCCTTGTCTTCCTGGTTGTCCTTGTTGTAGGCAAGCGGCTGGCCTTTCATCAGCGTCAGCAGCGACGTCAGGTGGCCATAGACGCGGCCGGTCTTGCCGCGCGCGAGTTCGGGCACGTCGGGGTTCTTCTTCTGCGGCATGATCGAGCTGCCGGTGCAGAAGCGGTCGGCGATGCGCACGAAGCCGAAGCGCGGGTTCATCCACAGCACCAGTTCTTCCGACATGCGCGAGAAATGCATCATCAGCAGCGACGCGGCGGCGCAGAATTCGATGGCGAAATCGCGGTCGGAGACGGCGTCGAGCGAGTTCTCGCAGACGCCGGCGAAGCCGAGTTCGGCGGCGACGAATTCGCGGTCGATCGGGTAGGTCGTGCCAGCCAGCGCGGCGGCGCCGAGCGGCAGGACGTTAACGCGTTTGCGGACGTCGGCGAAGCGCTCGCCGTCGCGGCGGGTCATTTCGAACCAGGCCAGCAGGTGGTGGCCGAAGGTCACCGGCTGGGCGACCTGCAGGTGCGTACAACCGGGCATCGGCGTCGCTGCCTCGCGCTCGGCGAGGTCGAGCAGATTGGTCTGGAAGGCCTTGATCAGCGCCAGGATGTCGTCGATCGCATCGCGCAGGTAGAGACGGATATCGGTCGCCACCTGGTCGTTGCGCGAACGGCCAGTATGCAGGCGCTTGCCGGCGTCGCCGACGAGCGCGGTCAGGCGCTTCTCGATGTTGAGGTGCACGTCTTCGAGGTCCAGCGACCAGACGAAGTCGCCCGACTCGATCTCGGCGACGACCTGCGCCATGCCGCGCTCGATGTCGGCGAGATCGGCAGCGGCGATGATGCCCTGACGCGCCAGCATCCTGGCATGCGCCAGCGAACCCCGGATGTCCTGGCGCCACATGCGCTGGTCGAAATCGACCGAAGCGGTGTAGCGTTTGACGAGTTCGGACATGGGTTCGGTGAAGCGGCCGGCCCAGGTGTATTGCGTGGGCGAATTGTGCGTGTCGGTCATGATGGCGTAATGGCTTGGGCTAGAATGGGGAAAACCTTGTTTGTTTTCCAATTTTCGGTAGATGCGAAGTATAAAGCATTCGTCGGCCGGCCACCCGGTTCCGGACTTCCGCAACGTCGGCGTCATGCTGCGGACATTGCTCGGCGTGAACGCGCTGGCGGTCGCCGCGGCATTCGTGCGCGCCAGCGGCTTCGGTGACGCGGCGACGCAATTCCTGTCCCTGTCGGCCTGGGTGCAGCCCTTGTTGCTGCTCAACCTGCTTGTGCTCGCCGCCGCGGCGCCCTTGCTCCTGTCATGGCCGGTGGCGTTCGCGCGCGGCAGTGTGATCGGGCTGGCGGCACTGTCGTCGGTCTTTCTGGCCGACTGCTGGCGTTTTCTCGGGCTCGATGGCAGCGGCGATACCGGCTTGCTGCGTGCGGCGATGTTCGGCGGGCTCGCCGCCGGCATCATGCTGGCGTACTTTGCGCTGCGTGCCCGCGCCTTCTCGCCGGCGATCGCCGAGGCGCGGCTCCTGGCGCTGACCGCCCGCATCCGCCCGCATTTCCTCTTCAACAGCCTAAACGCTGTCCTCGGTCTGATCCGCAGCGAACCGCGCCGTGCCGAGACGGCGCTCGAGGAACTCGCCGAACTTTTCCGCGTGCTGATGCGCGATCCGCGCGAACTGCTGCCGCTCGCCGACGAGATCGCCTTTTGCCGCCAGTACCTCGATCTCGAAAAGCTGCGGCTGGGCGAGCGCCTGCGCATCGACTGGGACGTGCGCGACGTGCCCGCCGACGTCGCGGTGCCGCCGCTGATGCTGCAGCCCCTGCTCGAAAACGCCGTCTATCACGGCATCGAACCGCTGGCCGAGGGCGGCACCCTGCAACTGCGCTTTGCCCGCGAAGGCGACAGCCTGCTGATCGAGTTGACCAATCCCTGCGCGGCGGCGCCGCAGGGCAGCGGCGGGCACCACATGGCGATCGCCAACATCCGCGAACGGCTCGACCTGTTTTACGATCTCGAGGCTCGTCTCGACGCGCGCCAGGAAGCGTTGCCTGATGGCGGCTGCCAGTTCTGCGTTCGTATAGCGATCCCGTTGCGGCGGCGGCAGCCATGAATACGGCGACGGCATTGTCGGTGTTGATCGTCGACGACGAGGCGCCGGCCCGCGCGCGTTTGCGCGACCTGCTCGCCGATGCGGCGGCGGAGGAACCCAACGCGGTCGTTGCCGAGGCGGCCAACGGGCTGCTGGCGATGGCGGTGCTGGCCGAGCGCGAGGTCGATCTTGTACTGGTCGATATCCGCATGCCGGCGATGGACGGCATCGAACTCGCCCGGCATATTTCGCGCATGACGCGACCGCCGGCCGTGGTCTTCGTCACCGCCTATGACAGCTATGCGCTGCAGGCTTTTGAACTCAATGCCATCGACTATCTGCTCAAGCCCGTACGGCTCGCCCGCCTCGTTGCGGCGCTGCAGAAGGCGCGGCGATTGAGCGCGCCGGTACCGGAGCCCGTGCTGGCACGCATCCAGTCGGGCGAACGGACGCACTTGTCATGTCACGAGCGCGGCCGCCTGCTGCTCGTTCCGGTAGCCGACATCCGCTACCTGCAGGCCGACCTCAAGTATGTGACCGCGCATACGGCGCAGCGGAGCTATGTGCTCGACGAGTCGCTGGTGCGGCTCGAAGAGGAATTCGCGGCGCGCTTCATCCGTCTGCACCGCAGCGTGCTGGCGGCGCGCGAAGCGATTGTCGCCTTCGAGAAAGGTGGTGAGACGGAGGGCGAGACGCCGTGGCGCGCGGTCTTGCGCGATATTCCGGAAGCATTGCCGGTGAGCCGTCGCCAGTGGCCCCTGGTGAAGGCTGCAGCAATCAACGCGCGGGGGTGACGGCGCGCAAGCGGCGAAAAAAAACCCCGCCGCAGCGGGGTGTGAGAACCCTCAAGAGACCACCGTTACAGGAATGACGGGAAGGGCAGGTCGGTGTCCTTGGTGAACACGTCGTCGAAGCCGCGGTAGAAGTGGAATTCCATGTCGTCCTTGTTTTCCGGGAAGACGAACTTGCCGCCGACCTGCCAGATGTAGGGCTTGAAGCCGTACTTGAGGCGATCCTTCTTCATCTTCCAGAGCATGGTGATTTCCATCGGGTCGGCCATGAAGTTCGACCAGATGTCATGGTGGAAGGGAATGATGACCTTGGTATTGAGCGCTTCGGCCATGCGCAGGATGTCCGATGAGGTCATCTTGTCAGTGATGCCGCGCGGATTTTCGCCGTAGGAACCGAGCGCGACGTCGACCTTGTACTCGTTGCCGTGCTTGGCATAACCGTTCGAGTAGTGCGAGTCGCCGCTGTGGTAGAGGTTGCCGCCCGGCGTCTTGACGAGGTAGTTCACCGCCACGTCGTCCATGTTGACCGGCAGCTTGTCCTTGGCGGTTTCTTCCTTCGGCAGCGTGATGGCCATGGTGCGGTCGAAGGATTCGAGCGCGACGAGTTCGATGTCGCCGATCTTGACGACGTCGCCCGGCTTGACCTGGATGATGCGGTCGGCGGGAACGCCCCACTTCTTCCATTGGTCGGCACAGGACTTCGGACCGATGAACGGCACCTTGGCTTCGACGTTCTTGAGCACGGCGGCCGCGACGTTGACGTCGATGTGATCGTTGTGGGTGTGCGTCGAAATGACGGCGTCAATCTGCTTGATGGCGAACGGATCGAGAACGAAAGGCGAGACGCGCAAGTTGGGTTGCAGCGCGACGCAGCCGCTCATGCGTGCCATCTGGTGATGCGGGTCCATCAGCGGGTTTTTCATCGAGCGCTTGCCGGTGCCGCACCAGAAGTCAATGCAGATATTGGTGTTGCCTTCGGTCTTGACCCAGATGCCGGTACAAGCCAGCCACCACATGGCGAAGGTGCCGGGCTTGACGACCTCGCGCTCGATTTCCTCGTTCAGCCAGGTGCCCCACTGCGGGAACGTGCTCAGTACCCAGGATTCCTTGGTGATCTCGTCCACTTTTGCCATGCGATTCTCCTTAAATGTTCATATTGATCTTACGTATCGATCATTTTGCAATAATATGATCGCAACTGTCTTTTTGCAAGATCATCTTGGTTCTTTTAATCCGGAGTGACGAAGTAGAGCGCGGCCTCGCCTTTTTCCCGGTTGGCGGCGACGATGATGTCGCGGCCGGCTTCGTTGATGACATGCACGTTGCTCGGTCCGACGCCTTCCTCGATGACGACGGCTTCGAGCGCGAGCGGTGCGTCCGGGCGGGTGCTGCGGCTTGCCTTGACGTAAAAGAGTTGTTGCTTGCCGCGGCGGCAGCCGCCGACGAAGACCGGCGTGCCGGCCAGTGTGGCGCCGACGACGACGTGATAGAACTCGGTGACTTCAGGGTGTTCGAAGATGCGGACGAACTTGCCGTCGATCCTCTTGTAGACGCGAAAATACTCGCCGTGGAAGGGTTCGATTGTCGCGAATTCGAGTTCGCCGTCGCCGTCGATGTCGATCGTCGAGATGTCGCTGATCGGCCAGTCCATGAACTGTTCGACCTGCCAGTCGGCGCCGGGCGTCTGCGGCGGTGTGACCTCGAAGGCGCCCTCGCGGCAAGTGACGAGTCCGGACATGCGGTCGCCCACGGTCAGGCGGTCGTAGCCGTGGTTCTGCGTCAGGCCTTCCTTGAGCGCGCGCACCTGCAGCGGGCCGGGGCCGGTGTATTCGCCGACCCAGATCTTGCCGGGGTTCGACCAGTCTTCCTTGGAATCCTTCTTGGTCGCCAGCGTGCAACCGATGAAGTAGTGGCGGCCGCCGACCGTCAGCAGGTCGAAGCGGTGGATGTACGGTAGCGCGAGAATGTCGGTGACATCGTAACCGCCGTCGGCGCGCGGTTTGACGTGCACGACCTTGGCTTCTTCCCACTGGAACATCTTGAAGAACTTCTGCACCGCCAGGAATTCGCCGTTGGTGCCGGGAATCGGCACGATCGACATGGTGCCGCCGGGGGCTTCCCATACGTTATGCGATTCGCTGTATTCGGGACCGATCCAGGCCTTGCAAGCGCCTTCGCCCTCGGTCGCCAACAGGATGCGTGTGCGCGCGTCGACGCTGAGGTGATTGGCCGAGTAGCAGCGGTTGAATTCGGTGAGGAAGCGTTTCTCGATTTTCATGGGCGAGCCTCGTGAAGTGGTGGTGATGCGTCGACAATTTGCTCTGATTTTACCCTGTCAAGGAAAGTAATGAAACACAAAACGATCAAAACGATCGAAAGTGCTTGCTTCCGGCGGGGGCTTTGGCATTAGAATGGCGCGAGGAATTTGCCAGCCGGGGGAAGAATGAAGGGGATCGTCACCGTCGATGTCGGGACGACGAGCATGCGCGCCATTCTTTATGATGGCGACGGTCGCATCGTGCATGTTTACCAGCGCGACAACGCGCCGGACTATTACGACGACGGCCGGGTCGAGCAGGCGCCGCAGGCCTGGTCCGGCATCCTCGCCGATTCGCTCGCGGCGTGCGTGGTCGCGGCGCGGGAGGGTGGTATCGAGATTGCCGGCATTTCCGTGACGGCGCAGCGTTCATCAGTCATCCCGGTCGATGCCGACGGCGTGCCGCTGCATCCGGCGATCATGTGGCAGGATCGGCGTACCGCCGACCTGGCGCGCGCGTTGCAGGACAGAGACGCGCTGGTTTACGGCAAGACCGGGCTCAAGATCTCGCCGGTGTTTTCGGCGCTCAAGATGCTGTGGTTCCGGCGCGAGCGGCCGGAGCTCTGGCAGCGCACGCACAAGATGATCGGCATCCAGGACTGGGTGCTCTATCTGCTCAGTGGGCGCTACGTCACCGACCACACCTTTGGCAGTCGCACCAATCTTTTCGATCTCAAGGCGCGACAGTGGGACGATGCCTTGCTTGACCTTTTTGGCGTTGAGCGGCGGATGCTCTGCGATCTCGTCGCGCCGGGCGCCATCGTTGGCGGGCTGACGGCGGCGATGGCGTCAGCGACCGGGTTGCCGGCAGGGCTGCCGGTGGTGTCGGCCGGCGGCGACCAGCAGTGCGCGGCGCTCGGGCTGGGGCTTTTCTCGCCCCACCGGGCGGTGTCGAATACCGGTACCGGTTCGTACATGATCGGTCATGCCGATCATCCGGTCTTCGACGAGGCGATGCGTCTGGCATGCAATGCCTCGGCGGTGCCGGGCGCGTATATCGTCGAGGCGGCGGTGCTGACCTCGGGTGCGATCTACCGTTGGTGTCGCGACGCGTTTTATGGCGACGAATCCTCCTTTGATGCGCTCAATGCCGAAGCGGCGGCGGCGCCAGCTGGCGCCAGCGGACTGCTGCTCCTGCCGCATTTCAAGGGCAGTGGGGCGCCCTACTGGGATCCGCAGGCGCGCGGCGCTTTCTACAATCTGACGCTGAGCACGACGCGCGGCGAGATGGCGCGGGCGATACTCGAAGGCATTGCCGTCGAGATGAAGGGTGGCTTGTCGCTGGTCGAGCGGCTGTGCGGCCGTGTCGATTCTGTCAGCGTTTCGGGTGGGCTGGCGCGTTCCGATCTTTTCAACCAGATCCAGAGCGATGTCTTCGACCGGCCGGTCGAGCGTTTTGCCAATAATGAGGCGACGTCGCTCGGGGCCTGGATTGCCGGGGCGGTGGCCGTCGGTCTGGAAAGCAGCTATCCTGCCGCCTTCGCGCGGGCGTCGCGGCCGGAGGCGTCGCGGCAATATCGTCCGGAAGCGTCGCAGCGGGCGCTGTACGAGCGGCAATGCCGGCGCTCGGAAGCGCTTTATCAGGCGCTGGCGTCGCCGGCGTTGCGCGAACTGTTCGAATAAGGGTCGGAAGATGAAACAGGCAGCCAAGCAATCGATCGCGTCGATCTCCAATTACCGTCACAAGAAAATTCTTGAGATGCTGTACCAGCGGCAGTCGATCTCGGCCGACGAACTGGCGACCGAGTTTGGCGTCTCGAAGATCACCATCCGGCGCGACCTCGATACGCTTGCCGGCGAGAAGTTTCTTGAGCGCACACGCGGCGGCGCCGTGTCGATCGCCGGACTGCGCTTCGAAGAGTTCTTCGATGCCAAGGATCATGTCGCCAAGCGTGAAAAGGCGCTGATCGGCCGTTACGTCGCTTCGCTGATCGACGAGAACGAAACGGTCTTCATCAATGCCGGCTCGACGACGCTGGAAGTCATTCGTCATCTGCACGGCAAGAAGGTGCGCGTGGTGACGAACAACGCCGCCTGCCTTGGGCTTGACCTCGATCCGCAGCTTGAACTGATCCTGCTTGGCGGCGACTATCGCGCCCAGTCGAAGTCGCTGGTCGGCGACCTGACGATCAGCGGCCTGCACAGCATTTTTTCGAGCGTGACCGTGCTCGGCATCAATGGCGTCAGCATCCGCAAGGGCTGCACGACCGCCGTGCATCAGGAGACGAGTGTCAACAAGGCGATGATCGAGAATTCGGGTGGCAAGGTCATTGTCGTCGCCGATCACACCAAGATGAATTGCGTCTCGAGCTTCCTGACCTGTCCGCTGGCGCGCATCGACGTCATCGTCACCGACTGGCTGACGCCGGTCTCGTTCTGCCAGGAACTCGAAGAGGCCGGCTTGTCGGTCGTGCGGGTGCCGGAAGAGGCTTGAAGCCATCGGGTGCCCGCGTGGCGCCGGGGTATTTCTGATAACGGGAAATCGCGCTCGTGCCGTCTGGCGGCGAGCAGTGCTTCGCCGCGAATTTGTCGCCGAGTTCCTTCCGCTTCTTCCTGACTTGGTTCCGTATTTGCATTAACAAATTTAGAACATTCCAAAACAGAATTAAGTTTTGATAATTTGTCGTTTGTCGTATCGGTAACGCCCTGTAAAAATTGAAATATAGAAATTACACATCAATTTTTACATCGACTTTATTCCTTCTGTGCATCAAATGGTTTTCTGGTTTTGTGAAAACCTTCGTTTTTTGCAAGAAGTGTTTGAATTTGAAAGGTTACCAGATTCATGAGCGACATTACCGCCGTTCTCGGTGTCATCGGTTCCGACTGTCATGCCGTCGGCAACAAGATCCTCGACCATGCGCTGACGGCCGAGGGTATCAAGGTCGTCAATCTCGGCGTCATGGTCAGCCAGGACGAGTTCATCAATGCCGCCGTCGAAACCGGCGCGCAGGCAATCTTGGTGGCATCGATCTACGGCCACGGCGAAATCGACTGTGACGGACTGCGCGGCCGCTGCCTCGAACGCGGTCTCGACAAGGTTGTGCTCTATGTCGGTGGCAACCTCGTCATCGGCAAGCGCGACTTCGCCGAAGTCGAGACACTGTTCCGCGGCATGGGTTATGACCGCGTCTTTCCGCCGACGGTCGATCTGAAGGAAATGGCGAACCTGCTCAAACAGGACGTCGCGGCCCGCTCATGATCGTCGCCTGTCTCGATATCGGGTCGACCTGGACGAAAGGCGCGACCTTTCGCGTCGACGGCGAGACGGTGTCGCTGCTGGCGCGCGCGGCGCGTCCCACCACGGTGGCCAATCTTGCCGACGGCTTCTTTGCCGTGCTCGGCGATATCGTCGAGGGCGATCCACTTGCGCAACTGCATGACGGACGCTTGAACCTCCAATATTCGTCGTCGGCGAAAGGCGGGCTCGCTGTCGCCGCCATCGGCCTTGTGCCGGAAATGACGCTGGAAATCGGCAAGATCGCCGCCCAGTCGGCCGGCGCCCGCCTGTCGCAGGTCTTCGCCTATCACCTGACCGAGGACGACATCGCCGGCCTCGAAGCTTCGCCGCCCGACATCCTGCTCTTTGCTGGCGGCACCGACGGCGGCAATACGAATTACGTGCGCGCCAACGCCGAGGCGATCGGCCGCTCGAAGATCGATTGCGAGATCGTCTATGCCGGCAACCGCTCAGTCGCTGCCGAGGTCGGGCGCCTGCTTGCCGGCAAGCGCCTGCGCATCGTCGATAACCTGATGCCGGTCTTCAACGAGCCGAATCCGGACCCGGCGCGCGACGCCATCCGCACGATCTTTCTCGAAACCATCGTCAAGGGCAAAGGACTCGACCGCATCATGGCGGCGACCGGTGCGGCGCCGGTGCCGACGCCGTTCGCCGTGCTCGAATACACGCGTGCGATCCATGCGCACGTACCCGAATGGGATAGCTTCGTGCTCTTCGACATGGGCGGCGCGACGACCGATGTGTACTCGGTGCATCAGGAAATGCCCGAACTTGGCACCGTGCTGCGCGGCCTGCCCGAACCGGAAGTGAAGCGCACCGTCGAGGGCGACCTCGGCATGCGCGTGTCGGCGAAAACGACGGTCGAGGCCGGCGAGCCGGAGTTCGGCGATACCGCCGAAGCCTTGCGGCACTATGCCGAACGCCTGGTGGCGCAGCCCGAGTTCCTGCCGGAGACGCCCGAAGATATGGCGCTCGATACGCGTCTCGCCGCCGTGTGCGTCGGGCAGGCGTGCCGTCGTCATGTCGGCCGCCTGTCGACGATCTACACGCCGGACGGCGAGATGAAGATCCAGACCGGGCGCGATCTGCGCCGGGTGGCGCGGGTCATCGGTTCGGGCGGCTGGCTCGCCCGCGCCGCCGAGTTCGATCCGGCCCCTTGGTTCGCGCAACACGCCGTCGATGCGCGCGGACGCCTTGTGCTGTTCCCGCAGCACTTTACTTATTACCGCGACGCGGACTACCTGTTCCCGTTGCTGGCCAACCTCGCGCGCGCCTTTCCGGCGGCTGCGGCGCAGGCGGGCATCGCCTTATTGCAAGATTGACTTTAGGAGCCTGTTGAATGGAATTGAAAAACGAAAAAATGACAATGGAGGCGTTCCAGGCCGAACGCGAGGAAGTCATGCGCACCTGGCCGACCGGCGAAGGTGTCGACTTCGAGGATGGCGTCCGCTACCAGTTGGCGCTGCCCGAGAGCAAACGCTTCTCCAGCGCATTGGCCAAGGCCGAGCGCGAGGGCAAGACGCTATGCCAGCCGCGTGCCGGCGTCGCGCTCGTCGATGAGCATATCAAGCTCCTGCAGTTCCTCGAGCCGTCCTGCGACCTGCTGCCGTCGACGATCGACGCCTACACGCGTCTCAATCATTACGAAAAGGCCGCCGAAGGCGTCGCCCGCTCGCTTGCGGCGGGAACCTCGCTGCTTAACGGCTTTCCGGCGGTCAATCATGGCCTGGCCGAGTGCCGTCGCGTCGTCGAGGCGCTGAAGAAGCCGGTGCAGGTGCGCCACGGCACGCCGGATGCCCGTCTGCTCGGCGAGATCACGCTGGCCGCCGGTTTCACCGCCTACGAAGGTGGCGGCATCTCGTACAACATTCCCTATGCCAAGAAGGTGCCGCTCGAACGCTCGATCCGACACTGGCAATACTGCGACCGCCTCGTCGGCCTGTACGAAGAGCGCGGCGTGCGCATCAACCGCGAACCTTTCGGTCCGCTCTCGGGCACATTGGTACCACCCTTTGTTTCGCACTGCGTCGCCATCATCGAAGGCCTGCTGGCCCTCGAACAGGGCTGCAAGTGTATTACGCTGGGATACGGCCAGGCCGGCAATATCGTTCAGGATATCGCCGCGATCCGTTCGCTGCGCGAACTCGGTCACGAGTTCTTCCGCGCCGCCGGTTATGAGGACTACGCGTTGTCGACGGTTTTCCACCAGTGGATGGGCGGCTTCCCCGAGAACGAGGCGATGGCCTTCTCGGTGATCGCCTGGGGCAGCGCCATGGCAGCGCTGTCGGGCGCGACCAAGGTGATCGTCAAGACGCCGCACGAAGCCTCCGGCATCCCGACCAAGGAAGCCAACAAGCAGGGCCTCGATGCGACGACGCAACTCCTGAACATGGTGCGCGAGCAAGTCTTCCCGGCGAGTCCGGTGGTTGATCTCGAAGTCGAGCTGATCAAGCGCGAAGTGCGCGCGGTGATGGCCAAGGTCTTCGAGCTCGGCAACGGCGACGTCGCCGTCGGCGCCGTGCGCGCTTTCGAGGCCGGTGTGCTCGACGTGCCGTTCGCCCCCGCGACCTGCAACGCCGGCAAGCTGATGCCGGTGCGCGACAACGAGGGCGCCGTGCGCATCTTCGAAGTCGGCCGCGTGCCGCTGCCGGACGACGTCCTCGCCTACCACAAGGAGAAGATCGCCGAGCGCGCCAAGGCTGAACACCGTGCGCCCGTCTTCCAGATGGTGGTGGACGATATCTATGCCATATCCAAGAGCAAACTGATCGGGAGACCGCGATGAAAATTACCCAGGCCCTGTTCGTATCGGGCTATTCCTCTTTCTATTTCGACGACCAGAAGGCGATCAAGAACGGCGCCGGGCAGGACGGCTTCGTCTATCTCGGCAAGGCCGTCACCGACGGCTTCCGCGACATCCGCCAGGCCGGCGAATGCGTCTCGGTCCTGCTCGTGCTCGACAACGGTACGGTCGCCGTCGGCGATTGCGCGGCGGTGCAGTACTCGGGCGCCGGCGGCCGCGATCCGCTCTTCCTCGGCGCGAACTTCGTGCCCTTTCTCGAAAAGCATATCAAGCCACTGCTCGAAGGACGTTCGGTGGCAACTTTCCTGGCTAACGCGCGCTATTTCGATGGTCTTGAGATCGACGGCAAGCGTCTGCACACAGCGATCCGTTACGGCCTGACGCAGGCCTTGCTCGATGCGACGGCGCAGGCGCGCAGCATCACCAAGGCCGAGGTCATTCTCGATGAATACCAGCTGCCCTTCGTCGATGCGCCGGTGCCACTGTTCGGCCAGAGCGGCGACGACCGTTATGCTGCCGTCGACAAGATGCTGCTCAAGGGCGTCGATGCGCTGCCGCACGGCTTGATCAACAATGTGCCCGACAAGCTCGGATACAAGGGCGAGAAGCTCGAAGAGTACATCCGCTGGCTCGTCGCCCGCGTCGGGAAACTGCGTACGCGGCCGGACTACCGACCCTCCTTGCATATCGACGTCTATGGCACGATCGGCCTGATCTTCGACCAGGACGCCGTGCGTGTCGCCGAGTATGTCGCCGGCCTGGAAAAGGCCGCCGGCCCGCTCGACCTCTACATCGAAGGACCGGTCGATGCCGGCAGCAAGGATGCGCAGATCGAGGAACTGGGCAAGATCACGCGGCGCCTCAAGCAGATCGGCTCGAACGTCAAGATCGTCGCCGACGAATGGTGCAACACCTACGAGGATATCGTCGAGTTCACCGATGCGCAGTGCTGCCACATGGCGCAGATCAAGACGCCCGATCTTGGCGGTATCCACAACATTGTCGAGTCGGTGCTCTACTGCAACGCAAATGGCATGGAAGCCTATCAGGGCGGTACCTGTAACGAAACCGATGTCTCGGCCCGCACCTGCGTGCATCTCGCGCTCGCGGCGCGGCCGATGCGCATGCTGGTGAAGCCGGGTATGGGCTTCGATGAAGGAATGAACATCGTCTATAACGAAATGCATCGCACGCTGGCGCTGCTTAAAGCACGGAGAAGCTAAGCATGAAACCCGAATTCAAGATTCTTTCCCCGACCGCGATCCTTGGCTATGGCTTCCCGGAAGCCAGCTTCCTGCGCGGCATGGCCGAAAAGCCCGATCTCATCGCCGTCGACGGCGGCTCGACCGATCCCGGCCCGTACTATCTCGGCGCCGGCAAGGCCTTCACCGATCGCACCGGCGTCAAGCGCGACCTGCGCTACATGATCACGCACGGCGTCAAGGCCGGCATCCCGGTCGTCGTCGGCACGGCCGGCGGTTCGGGTGCGGCGCCGCACCTCGAATGGTGCCGCGAGATCATTCTCGAAATCGCCAAGGAAGAAAGGCTGAGCTTCAAGATGGCGGTGATCCCGACCGACGTCGACAAGGCGACGATCCATGCCGCGCTCGATGCTGGTGACATCGAGCCGCTCGACCTCGTGCCGCCGCTCACGCACGAAGCCATCGATGCCAGTCCCTATATCGTCGCCCAGGCCGGCGTCGAGCCTTTCATCCGCGCGCTCGAAGCCGGTGCGCAGGTGGTGCTCGCCGGTCGCGGTTACGACCCGGCCTGCTTCGCCGCGCTGCCGATCATGAAGGGCTATGACGAAGGCCTGGCGCTGCACTGCGGCAAGATCCTCGAATGCGCCGCCATCGCCGCTTCGCCGGGGTCGGGTTCGGACTGCGCGATGGGTATCCTGCGCGAGGATTCCTTCGTGCTGAAAGCGCTTTCCGATGACCGCAAGTTCACGGCTGAATCGGCGGCGGCGCACACGCTCTACGAGAAGTCCGATCCGTATCACCTGCCCGGACCGGGCGGCATCCTCGACCTGACCGAGTGCACCTTTACCGAGCTCGGCGACGGTACCGTCGAAGTGCGCGGCTCGAAGCACGTGCATACGCCGTACAAGGTCAAGCTCGAAGGCTCGGCGCCGGTCGGCTTCCGCACGATCTCGATCGCCGGCACGCGCGATCCGATCATGATCTCGACGATCGATTCGATCATCGACGCAGTCAAGGCGCGCGTCGGTGTCATCCTCGGCAACGAGGCCAAGGCCCAGGTGTTCTTCCATATCTACGGCAAGAACGGCGTCATGGGTGGGCTGGAGCCGCTGAAGGGTGCGATGGCGCATGAACTCGGCATCGTCATCGAAGTGCTGGCCGACACGCAGGAACAGGCCAATACGGTGTGTTCGCTGACGCGCTCGACGCTTCTGCACTACGGTTATCCGGGTCGCGTCGCCACCGCCGGCAATCTCGCTTTCCCGTTCTCGCCGTCGGATGTGCAGGCGGGCACCGTGTACGAATTCGCCCTCTACCACCTGATGCCGATCGACCCGGCCACGGCGTTCCCGTTCCGCATGGAACAGGTCGGCTGAACCCGCTGGAGACAAGGACAAGCTCATGAAAAATATTCTCGACATCGCCCGCGTTGTTCGCTCCAAGAACTCCGGGCCTTATGAACTCGTGCTCGACGTCATGCTCAAGGATCGCGCGCTGTTCGACGCCTTGCGCGCCAGCGGCCAGTTTTCGCCGGAGCGCGTTGCAAAGGCCTATGGCGTTGGACTCGACGAAATCCGCAACATCGTCTGGTTCGAGCCGGCCAATGCTGTCAAGGTCGTCATGCCGCGCCGCATCGTTTCGGGCGCGCCCGGCGATTCCGACGTGTATGGCGCGCAGCAGCATGCGCCCTTGCTCGGCATGACCTTCGATCTCTGATTTCGAGGAGGGCTGTGCGGCGGGGTGCCCGGTGTTCCGGGTGCTCCGCTGTCATGGCATGATTCGGTCCGCTGACGCTTTTCCGAGAGAAGGAAGATGGCCATGGTGGTGATGCACGAAACCCTGATCTACGCGGTCTATTATGCGCCGCGAGGTCGCTTGCGCCTGTACCGGCTGGGGCGGGACATCGCCGAGCGCCATCTGTTTCCGACCGACCTTCTGGTCGGCATCATTGGCGCCGAGGGGGCCGGCAAGTCGACGCTGATCCGCGGCCTCTTTCCAGGCCTCGAACTCACCAATGATGACGAGGGCATCAACCTGCGCACGGCGCCGATCTTCGACTTCAACGAGTCGGACCGTTTCGGACCGCACACCTATCACATCGATGTGCGCTACGAGCAGGCCTTTCACCAGCTCTGGGAAATCGCCGAGGTGGTGACCGAGGCGATCCGCCATCGCCGTCGCGTCATCGTCGAGCATTTCGACCTGCTCTATCCGCACCTCAATTTCAATGCCCAGATCATTCTCGGTATCGGCGAAGAGGTCGTCGTCGCCCGGCCCAATGTTTTCGGGCCCGATCCGGCGGCGATCAAGGAGATCGTCTATCGCACCGTCAAGTACCGCAAGATGGCGCACTCGGCCGAAGATATCACCAGCATGATCCTGTCGCGTGACTATGGCATCCCGATTCCGGGGCTGCACTCCGACGTCAAGCATGGTTTCGTCATCGGCTTCACGCATCCGCCGGAAATCGATTTCAAGAAGCTCGAAGCTGATGTTGCTGAATACATCGCCCGCGATTTGCCGATCACGCCGGCCGACGAGGATCACATCCGCATCGGTGACGAGGTCATCGAATGCACCGGTGTGCGCACACATGTGCCATCGACGGGGCAGATCGAGTCGTTTCGTTTGTTGCCCGAGTTCCGCTTCAATCCGATCGACCAGGAGTACCTGCTCGTCGGCATCGTTGGTGAAGCGCAGCAGGAAACGGGTTTCGACCGTATCCTCAAGATCGTCGGCTGATCCCGGCGGCATCGCCGGGATCGGGGGCTGCGAGTTCTACAGAACCGCTTATTTGCCGCTGCTTTGCCCGTAGTAGGCGCCGGGGCCGTGCTTGCGCAGGTAGTGCTTGTCGAGCAGGTATTGCGGCATCGGCGGCAGGTTCGGCGCCAGCTGCAGGCTGAGCAGCGCCATGCGCGCCGTCAGTTCAAGCACGGCGGCATTATGCACGGCGTCGTGCGCGGTCTTGCCCCAGGCGAAGGGGCCGTGATTGGCGACGAGCACGGCGGGAACATCCTTGGGGTCGAGCTTGCCGGCCTTGAAGCGCTCGACGATGGCGATGCCGGTCTGCGCTTCGTAGTGTTCCTTGACCTCGGCCTCGGTGAGCACCGCGGTGCAGGGGATTTCACCGTAGAAGTAGTCGGCGTGCGTCGTGCCGAAGGCCGGGATGCCGCGGCAGGCCTGCGCCCAGACGGTCGCCCAGGTCGAGTGCGTGTGGACGATGCCGCCGAGTGTCGGGAAATGACGATAGAGTTCGACGTGGGTGGCGAGGTCGGACGAGGGATTGAGCGTGCCTTCGATGCGCTTGCCGTCGCGGTCGACGACGACCATGTCCTCGACCTTCATTGTCTCGTAGGGAACGCCGCTCGGCTTGATGACGATGGCGCCGGTGTCGGCGTCCTTGCCGCTGACGTTACCCCAGGTGAAGTCGACGAGGCCGAGCTTGGGCAGGTCGAGGTTGGCCTCGAGCACTTCCTGTTTGAGTCGTTCGAGCATTATGCATATCCTCCTTGAGTGAGACGTTCGCCGACCCATTGGCGGGCCTTGGCGATTTCGGCGAGCGGGTCGGCGGCCTTCTCGGTCCACATTTCGATCAGGAACGGGCCGGCGTAGCGCAGCGACTTCAGTGTCTGGAAGCAATGCACGAAGTCGACGCAACCCTCGCCGAAGGGGATGTCGCGGAAGGCGCCGGGAAAGTCCGGGCCGACGGCTTTGGTTTCCTTGACGTGTACGCCGACGATGTGGTTGATGCCGATCTCAAGTTCATGGGCGACGTCGTTGCCCCAGGCGGTCAGGTTGCCGAGGTCGGGATAGACCTTGAACCAGGGCGAGGGCAGGCGTTCCTTGAGCTTCAGATAGCGGGTGATCGAATTCTGGAAGGGCGTGTCCATGATTTCGAGGCCGAGCATGACTTGATGCTGCGCCGCGACCTCGAGCGCCTTTTCCATGCCCTCGATGTAGCGCTCGCGCGATGCGCGTGTGCTCGGCTCATAGTAAACATCGTAGCCGGCGAGCTGGATGACGCGGATGCCGGTGTCGCAGGCGAAGCGGATTGCCTTTTCCATGAAGTCGGCGGCCTGTTTGCGAATGGCCGGATCGGCGCTGCCGAACGGAATCTTGCGGTGACCGGAGAGGCACATGCTTGGCACCGGGATGCCGGCTTCGCGCGACTGGCGGAAGAAATCGAGGCGCTCGGCGAGCGACCAGTCGAGGCGCGCCATGCGCTCCGGTGTCTCATCGACCGAAAGTTCGAGGAAGTCATAACCGGCGTTCCGTGCCGCGGCGAACCGCTCGGACCAGCTCAAGTGTTTGGGAAGGGCTTTTTCGTAAATTCCGACCGGATTGTCCATGCGCCGCCTTTCGATACAGGGTGGGGTGGGAGTGTACGTGGTTTCCCGGTCAATTGTAAACTGAGAAAAGCGCAAAGTGATCGTTATGACAGTTCAAAAGAGAAGTTTTGCGCCGTTTCATGGGGTGGGCTTGATGTGTGCTTATGCCGTATCGTTGCTGAATTGTGTTTTTAATGCACTGATTATTAATAGAAATTATTTAATCAAATATTTCTTGCAAAAGGCGACATGTTGATTATAGAATGGTTCCATAAGTGATCATAATGATCGTTGTGGTTCTTAATCGGCAAACAATCAGGAGAGGCAACATGGCAAAAGCAAAATGGATGGCAATCTTGACCGCCTTGTTCGTGACGGCGGGTGGCGCGGCGCAGGCGCAGACGAGCTACAAGATCGGTTACCTGCCAAGCACGGTCGGCCAGGCGCTGACGCAAGCCTGGAAGGCGGGCATCGAACGGACCGTGAAGAATCAGTCGAATGTCAGTCTGCAGTCGCTTGACGCGCAGATGAAGGCCGAAATCCAGGTGACGATGATGGACGACTTCATCAACCAGGGTTACAACGCGATCATTTTGCAACCGATCGACGCCGCCGCGCTGACGGCCAGCGTCAAGAAGGCCGAAGGCAAGGGCATCCACGTCATCACGCTCAACACCGACACGATGCTGCCGCACGCTGCCTGCGTGACGATGGACGACGAAGGCGCCGGCGCCATGGTCGGCGAGAACATCGGCAAGGCGCTGGGTGGCAAGGGTAATGTCGCCATTCTGCAATCGCCTCCGGGCGCGCAAGCCGGCGTCGAGCGCGAAAAGGGCTTCCGCAACGCGATGGCCAAGAACTATCCCGGCATCAAGATCGTCGGCGCGCAGAACGCGCAATGGAACAAGGACAAGGCGATCGAGATCATGAACAGCTTCCTGCAGGTGAATAAGGAGCTGGATGCCGTCTTCGCCGTCAATGACAACATGGCCGAAGGCGCGATGATCGCCGCCGAGGCCGCCGGTCGCCTGGCCAAGGTCCAGATCTGGGGCTTCAACGGGCAGAAGAGCACGCTGGCGCTGATCGAGCAGGGCAAGATCACCGGCACCGCCTACACCAACGCCTACAACCAGGGCGCCACCGCCGCGCAATATGTGCTTGATCTGCTCTCCGGCGCCAAGAAGAAGGGCGGCAAGACCGAGATCATCACCGTGCCGCCGTTCGCTGCAACCAAGGCGACGGTTGCCCTGATCAAGGCTGAAGACCGCTGGTAAGACCTGCCTCCGGATGACGGCGCCCACGGGCGCCGTCACTGCCAACATCCGGAGTGTTTTTCCTCCTCGTATCACCCAGAAATACAAGCATCGTTCGGAGGTTTTATCGTGTCGGTCAGTGCTATACGACGACTCATCCTGATCGGGCTGCTGCTGCTCATCTCAGCGCTCCTGTCCCTAGCCACGCCCACATTCCTGACGCTGGACAACATCATGACGCTGCTGCAGGAAGCGTCGCTGACGGGGATCATTGCGATCGGCTTCACGCTGGTGCTGATCACGGCGGGGATCGACATGTCGATCGGTGCCGTGGTGGCGATCACCTCGATGGTCTGCATCAACTTCATTTCCTACACGCAGTTGCCGGCGACCATCTACATCCCGATTGCGCTGGCAGGCGGCTGCCTGATCGGCTGGGTGAACGGCTTTTTCATCACCTACTTCAAGCTGCCGGAATTCATCGTCACGCTGGCGACGCGAGGGATTCTCGCCGGACTCGCGCTGATCGCGGCGGTCAAGGACGAACAGGGCTTCGTCAAGAACGTCTTCATCCAGGATGAGGTTTTCCTCTCCTTCGGCGAGACGGTCGGGCCGGTCTATATCGTTGTCATCGTCTTCGTGCTGCTGGCGATCGTCACGCAGTTCTTCATGAAGCGCACGCGCGCCGGGACGAACATCTACGCGGCCGGGGCCAACCCGACGGCCTCACGCCTGTCGGGCATCCACGTCGAGCGGACGCTGATCGGCGTCTATATGTTCTCGGGCTTCTGCGCGGCGCTCTCGTCGATTTTCCTGTCGGCGCGGATGATGACGGCGATGCCGGAATTCGGCATCGGCAACGAACTCGACGTCATCGCCTCGGTCGTCATCGGCGGCACGCCCTTCACCGGCGGCGTCGGCGACATCTGGGGGACGCTGATTGGCACGCTGTTCATCGCGCTGGTCAAGAACGGCATTCTCAAGCTCGGGCTCTCGCCCTACATCCAGCCGATCGTCATCGGCGGCATCATCATCGTCACGGTGGTCATGGACGTCTGGTACAAATCCTACGCCGAGAAGAAGGCGACGCAGGCCGCGCGCAGGAAAGCCATGCAGCGCCAGGGAGGTGAAGCATGAGCGCTACCGCTGCTACCAACACTCTTCTGCTCGAATGCCGCGGCATCGACAAGAACTACAACGGCCCGCAGGTCCTCTCCGGCGTCGATTTCTCGCTGCGCCGCGGTGAAATCCATTCGCTCGTCGGCGAGAACGGCGCCGGCAAATCGACGCTGATCAAGATCATCACCGGCATCACCAACCGCAACGCCGGGAGCATCGTCTTTGAAGGTCACGAGGTGCCGATCGAGCACAGCAAGAACGCCTCGGAGAAACTCGGCATCGCCGTCATCTATCAGGAGCTGAGCCTGATCCACGGCATGACCGTGGCGCAGAACATCTTCCTGACCAAGGAGCCGCTGCTCGCCGGACTGCCGATCATCGACGTGCGCAAGATGAACGCGATGGCGCAGGCGATGATCGACAAGTACGGCTTCGCGCTCAAGGCCACCGACATCATCGACGGCCTGCCGATCGCCCAGCGCCAGACCGTCGAAATCCTGAAAGCGCTGTCGAACAAGGCCTCGCTGATGATCATGGACGAGCCGACCAGTTCGCTGACGGCGACCGAAAGCGAACGGCTCTTCGACATCATCCGGCTGCTCAAGAGCGAAGGCATCACGGTTGTCTATATCTCGCACCGGATGGAAGAGGTCTATAACCTCTCCGACCGCGTCACCGTGCTGCGCGACGGTAAGCTCGTCTCGGTACTCGAAGGCGAAGCGATCACGCCGGCCGAGATCATCCGGCTGATGATCGGGCGCGAACTGACCGACGACGAATCGCAGCATCGCATGGTCAAAAAGGACGGCGAGACCGTCCTCGAGGTGAAGAAGCTCTGCGCCGAAGGCAAGCTGCAGGACGTCTCCTTCGCCGTGCGCAAGGGCGAAGTGCTCGGCTTCGGCGGCCTCGTCGGCTCCGGGCGGACCGAACTGATGCGCGCGATCTACGGCATCGACCGCTACGACTCGGGCGAGATCGCCTATCTCGGCCAGCCCTATAAACCGACGGTGGAGAAATCGATTGCCGGCGGTTACGGCTTCGTGCCGGAAGAGCGGCGCCTGCAAGGCATCATGGGCGCCATCTCGATCACCGGCAACATCGGCATCGCCAACCTCGACTCGATCTCCAACCGCGCTGGCATGGTCAGCGACGCCAAGGAACTCGAACGGGCGCAGGCGGCGATCACGACGCTGAACATCAAGCCGGCGAATCCCGATCATCTGGTCGGTAACCTGTCGGGCGGCAACCAGCAGAAGGTCGTCGTCGGCAAATGGCTGATCCGCGACCTGAAGCTCCTGATCGTCGATGAACCGACGGTCGGCGTCGATATCGGCGCCAAGGAGGAGATGTACCAGACGATCGAGCGCCTGGCGCAACAGGGCGTGGCGATCCTGCTGGTGTCCTCGGACCTGCCGGAACTGACGCGACTGTCGGACCGCATCATCGTCCTGCGCAAGGGACGGATCATCAAGGAATTCACCGAAGGCGTCGTCACCGAGGAAGAAGTGCTGCGCGCGGCCTCGGGCATCGTGGAAGGGAGTGCGGCATGAAATCGGGCGGAGTCTTGCACAAGCTGGCCGGCGAATTCCGGCTGTTCGGCGTCCTGCTGCTACTGATGGTCGGGCTGTCGATCGTTTCGGACCGGTTCCTGACCGTGGATAACCTGACCAACGTGCTGTGGTCGGTGTGCCTGATCGGGATCATGGCGACCGGGGCGATCTACTCGCCGGTGACCGGCGGCATCGACTTGTCGGTCGGTTCGATGGCGGCCTTGGCGGGGATTCTCGCCAACGTCTTCATGAACACCTTCGGGCTGCACTGGACTCTGGCGATCGTGCTGACGCTCGTCATCGGCGCGGCGATCGGCTGGCTCAACGGCATCGTCACGACGAAGTTCCTGGTGCCGGCCTTCATCGTCACGATGGCGGCGAAGACTTATCTCTTCGGGCTTGCCATGCTGATCTCGAACGGCGACCAGATCACGATCATGGAGCCGAAGCCTTTCCTCGAGATCGGCGTCGGCAAGTTCCTCGGCATTCCGATCCCGATCTACATCATGATGCTGCTGGTCGTCGCCAGCCATGTGCTGCTCAAGCACACCGCCTTCGGGCGGCGGGCGATCGCCGTCGGCGCCAATGAGGTCGCGGCCAAGCTGACCGGCGTCAATCCGGACAAGACGCGCATCATCGTCTATACGATCTCGTCGGTGACGGCGACGATCGCCGGCATCGTCATGGCTTCGCTCACCCAGCAGGCCTACGCGATGAACGCCAGCGGCTACGAGTTGGATGTCATCACCGCCATCGTCGTCGGCGGTACCAGCCTGATGGGCGGCAACGGTTCCGTCATCGGCGCCCTCATCGGCGCCGTTATGGTCGGCTTCATCAACAACGGCCTCAACCTCCTCGACATGCCGTCCGCCTATCACCCGATCGCCACCGGCATCGTCATCCTCGTCGCCCTCATACTCAATCAGGGCGTCAGCCTGCCTGCGCTGTTCAAGAAGCTGGTGTCGCGGCCCGCTGCCTGATTGCTGCATTTCCCGGTCGCTGTGTGCGTCACGGCGGCCGGAGGCGATCTCAGGGCGCGAAATATTCCTGAACGCTCATCCATGCCGCCGCCTGTAACCGGGCGGCGACGTCTTTTGGCAAGCCGGCGGTGTAGGCGAGGCCTTCGGGCGACTCGCGGTAGAGCGCGGCGAAGGCCGTGCAGGCGGCGAGATAGGTGCCGGCAAGGCTCGGATGGCGCTTGTCGGATTCGTACAGGTTGATGTCCTTGTCGTTGGCGAAGACGCGCGCGAAGGCGAGGCCCGCCGGGATGACGGACAGATCGTTGGCATTGGCCGCCTGCGTATATTGGCTGGCGAGCGCGGCGCTCATCTCCGGTTTGTCCTGATAGGCCCAGGACATGAACAGCATCGGGCGCAACCCTTTTTCGCGCAGCAGGCGGGCGTTTTTCGCCACCGCCTCGTGGAAGGCTGTCTGCAGCTTGGGATGGACCGGACACTGGCTGCAGTCCATCATGATGACCGTGTCGTACTGGCGGCCTTGCGGATTGAATCGGATGTCATTGTCGCCGACGAAACTGTAGCGGCCGAGACCGTCCGGACGCAGCAGCGAGGCCATGTCGTGCCAGTCGAGGCCCGAACCGCTGATGGTTACCGAGGTGCCGCTGACCTTGTGCCTGGCCGACGCGGCGAGCCGGTTGAGGTGGTTATGCAGGCTGTTGTTGTAATAGAAGAAGCTGTTGCCGACCCAGAGGATGGCGCGTGGTGCGGCATCCGGTGCTCGATGCTGCAGCCGGGGCGGCGCTTCCTCGGCGTTCAGGTGCGGCGCAGGTACAAGCAGTGCGAACGAGAGGAGGAGGGCAGCAGGCCCGTGCCGGAAAAATACGGTTGGCATGATCGGCGGATCCGTCGAAAGGATGGTGAACGCTTATAGCGCGCGGCCGTCGGGCTGGCAAGCGGCGCATGGGGATGCAGCCTAAGGTATACTGTCGGGCTCCCGCGCGCGCCCCGACCGACGGGTCGGACCTGCCCGCCACCGCCCACGCCACTTCACGACGCCCTTGATACATCATGACTGCACATCTTCTCGACGGTAATGCGCTGGCCCAGAAGCTCCGCGCCGGCTTCAAACAAAAGGCCGAGATTCTCGCTGCCCAGGGCGTCCGCCCGGGCTTGGCGGTGATCCTGGTCGGCGAGGATCCCGCCTCGCAAGTTTATGTGCGCAACAAGGTCAATGCCTGTGCCCAGGCCGGTTTCCATTCCGAGAAGTATGTTTTTGCTGCAGATGCGGCGCCAGCCGAAGTCTTCGCCAAGATCGCCGAGCTCAATGCCGATCCGAAAATTCACGGCATTCTCGTGCAGTTGCCCCTGCCCCGGCATTTCGATGCCGAAGCGGTGCTCGACGCGATCGCCGCCGAGAAGGATGTCGATGGCTTCCGTGCCGAGAACGTTGGCGCCCTGATGCAGGGTCAGCCCTGCTTCATTCCCTGCACGCCTTACGGTGCGATGAAATTCTTCGAAGAGGCCGGTATCGATCTCAAGGGCAAGGAAGCCGTTGTCGTCGGCCGTTCGAACATCGTCGGCAAGCCGATGGCGATGCTGCTGATGCATGCCGGCGCGACGGTCACCGTCTGCCATTCGCAGACGCGCGATCTCAAGGCGCACTGCCTGCGTGCTGACATCCTCGTTGCGGCGATCGGCCGGCCGAAATTTATTACCGGCGACATGGTCAAACCCGGCGCCGTCGTCATCGACGTCGGCATCAACCGGTTGCCCGACGGCAAGTTGTGCGGCGATGTGGATTTCCAGTCAGCGAAGGAGGTGGCCTCCTTCATCACCCCGGTGCCCGGCGGCGTCGGCCCGATGACGATCACCATGCTGCTGGCCAACACGCTGGAAAGCGCCGAACGCGCGCTCGGCGCCTGAACCGAATTTACTGCAAGGAAGGAGACCCTCATGAGCACTCAACCTCTCGTCGGCATCGTCATGGGTTCCGACAGCGACTGGCCGGTCATGCGTGCCTGCGCCGAAACCCTCAAGCGCTTCGGCATTGCCTATGAAGCCAAGGTCCTGTCGGCCCATCGCACGCCGGAAGCTGCCCTCGACTACGCCGCTTCGGCCGAGTCGCGTGGCATGAAGGTATTGATCGGCGCCGCGGGCGGTGCCGCGCACCTGGCCGGCGTGCTGGCGGCCAAGACCCAGTTGCCGGTGCTTGCCGTGCCGATGCCGTCGAAGCATCTGCAAGGCCTCGACTCCCTGCTGGCCATGGTGCAGATGCCCGGCGGCATTCCGGTCGCGACCTTCGCCATCGGCGAGGCCGGCGCGGTCAACGCGGCCTTGTTCTCGGTCGCCATGCTGGCGCTCGGCGACGCCGAACTCGCTGCCAAGCTGTCGGCCTTCCGCGCGTCGCAGACCGAGAAGGTGCTGTCGAAGACCCTGCCCGACCTGCCGTAACCGGGGATCAGGACGAACGCATGTCGCACGCTCTGACCGAAGCTGTCCGCCTGCTCCAGGCGGGCGAGCTTGTCGCTTTTCCGACCGAGACCGTTTATGGGCTGGGCGCCGATGCGGCCAATCCCGAGGCAGTGGCCAAGGTCTTCGCCGCCAAGGGGCGGCCGGCCGATCATCCGCTGATTGTGCATCTGCCCGGCGCCGGGCACCTCGATCGCTGGGCGCGCGATATTCCGCAGGCCGCCTGGGATCTGGCCGAAGCCTTTTGGCCGGGGCCGCTGACCCTGATCCTCAAGCGCGCCGACGCGGTGCCGCTGGCGGTGACCGGCGGACAGGACACCGTCGGTGTGCGCGTGCCAGCACATCCGCTGGCGCTCGACCTGCTGCGTGCCTATGCGCAGGCCGGTGGCGGGCGTGACGGCATGTGCGGCATCGCCGGACCGTCGGCCAACCGCTTCGGCCGGATCAGCCCGACCGACGCCGAGCATGTGCGTGAGGAACTCGGCGATGCCGTGGCGCTGGTGCTCGACGGCGGCCCGTGCCAGGTCGGCATCGAATCGACGATCGTCGATCTGTCGCGCGACGATGCCGTGCCGCGGATTCTTCGTCCCGGCCATATCACGCCCGAGCAGATTGCCGCTGTCATCGGCGTGACGCCCGATTTTCCATCCGGACGCCCCGCCGGCGCCGTGCCGCGTGTGTCGGGATCGCTCGACGCGCACTATGCGCCGCGTACGGCCTTGCGTGTCGTCGCGTCGTCCGATCTTGCCGTCGTCATGGCGGAGCTTGCTGGACAAGGAAAGCGCGTCGGCCTGCTGGCGCGTACCGATGCCGGCGCGGCCGTGCCGGCATCGACGTGTTGTCGTCTGTTGGACGATCCGGAAGACTATGCCCGCGGTTTTTATGCGGCGCTGCGCGATCTCGATCAGGGCGGCAACGACCTGATCGTCGTCGAGGCGCTGGGCGTCGGTCCTGCGTGGGCCGCCGTTGCCGATCGTCTGCGGCGCGCCGCCTGCGGCGCCGGCGAAGGCTAAGGGCGCGTCGCGCCCTCCCTGGTTTTTCGGTGTCGCGGCGCCGACCGCCTGTTCAGGGCGACTGGCGCCGTTCCATTTCTTCGATCATCCAGCCGAACTGTTCGGCGATTTCATGCCGGATGAACGGTCCGCCGAACAGGCGGGCAATGCCCGAATCGAGCGTCATTTCAGCGTGGTAGCGGAAGCGGGTGCCGTGTTCGCTCGGCGCGATTTCCATCTCGCTGGTGTAGGCCTTGGTGTTGCCGGCGATCTGTCGCGCGAGGATGCGTTTGCGCGGCTCCAGCTCGATTTCGCGTTCGGAGTTGAAGGTGTAGCTGAACAGCCCGAAGCGCGCCGTGCCTTCCTGGCGCACGCGAAGGGTGTTGCCGTTGCGGCTGAGGATGCGGCTGGCATTGAGGTTGTGCAGGATTCTCGCCATGTTGTCGAAGTCGGTCAGCACGCGCCAGGCGATGCGGACCGGAACGCTAGCCTCGAAGCTTGAATCGATGACGAAGGTGTCGTTGCGTTTCTCGACGTTGACCTCGATTTCGGGCGTCGCGGTCACTGCCGTCGATACGGCGCACAAGAGTGCGCCCAGAGCCAGGAGGAGTCGTCGCATGGCCGTTGTCAGCCTCGATCGCGATGGGAAACCTCTATGACACGTGCACGCCCGGCCAGTTCCGCGACGAGTGTCGCGGCGACGGCGCGATTGGCGGCATCGAGGTTGGCATCCCATTCGTCGAGCAGATAGACCGGGTGGTCGGTGCGCGCGACGATTTCGCGCAAGACGGCGATCTGGCGTTCGCCCGACGAAAATCCCCGGCGCTGTTCGGCTTCCTCGCGCGCGCTGATCGCTTCGGCGTCGTCCTCGTCGTCGTCTTCCGGTTCGGTCGGCGTGCTGCCGCTGTTGAAAGCGAAGGCGAGGCGGTCCTGCGTCGGCCAGTAGTAGGCGCGGCCATGAAGATGGGCCTTGAGCGCGGCCAGTAGCGTCGATTTTCCCGAGCCGTTGTCGCCGCGGATCGCGACCAGCCCGGTCGGACGTCCGAGCACGTGACGCAGTGCCTCGGCGAGTGAGTCACAGACCTGTTCGCGGGCGTCTTCGCGCAGGGTGACGCGGCCGAAACGGATACGCGCCTCGAAGCCGGGATCGGGCGTCGGGCAGAAGTGGGCGCAGACGCCGCGGATGCGCGTCCACACGGCGACGAGGTCGCTGACGCCGGCGGTCAGCTGATGCATGTCAAGCGCCATCTCGATCTGGCGCGGCAGCGTCGCGGCAAGCGCAATCAGTAGCGGCGTGTTGCCGACGTCATGGAGCGCGATCCAGGCGGTGGCGAAAAGGATCAGTGCCAGCGCGATCAGGCCGCTGGCGGCGCTCCAGCCCTCGCGCAACAGGATGGCGCGGACCTGTGCGGCGAGCGCGTCGCGCAGGCGGCCGCGGAAGTCGCGGTGCCAGACGGCGAAATTGTAACGGTTGCCGGTGAAGATGTTGTCCCAGGCGTTGTAGGTGCGCGCCGTCATGCGGTTGGTCATCACCTGGTTATGCAGCCAGGCGTCGGCGAGCGGCTGGCGCAACCGCCACTGCAGCGCGGAGAGCGTGACGAAGGCGACGGCGAAGGCGAGCGGCAGGTCGCCGTCGATCTCGATGCCGAGCACGAGCGCGTTGAAGAGCAACTGGAAGAACAGGCGCAGGTGGAATTGCAGCGTGAACACCAGTTCGAACAACACCTGGAAGGCTTCGCTGGTGAGGAAAGGCTCGGTTTCCTCGCGCGCCTCGGTGTCGCCGAGCAGCGGCGTGCGGTGCCGGTTGATACGGGCGAAGCGCAGCATGTAGCGGGCATAGGCGCCGAAACCGGCACGCTCGGCGAAGATCCAGCTGACGGCGCCGGCCAGATAGGCGATGGTCTGGGCGGCAACGATCCAGGCGAAGTTCGAGACGCTGACGGTAGCCTCGGCGATTTCGCGGGCGATGACGATGACCAGCCAGGTGGTGGCGGCACTGCAGGATTCCTGCAACAGGATCATTGCCAGCATGCCGGCCATCGCCGGGCCGGCAAGCAGGCGCATGAAACCGGCGGGGCGGATGTCGGCGGCGGGCGGCATGGATGAAAAGGCGTGTGGCAGGAACGTACGTTCGGGGCTTCCGATATGGAAAAAGCAGACGCGTGTCTGCTTTTTCCTCTGGAAAGACAGGATAAGCCTGTCGTTCCTTACATCTTCGGGGCGGGTTTCTTGCCCTTGGATTTTTTCTTCTTAGCCATGACGAAGCTCCTGGTCGTTGGTCGGAAAGTGCAACGCGCACGTCGCCTGGACAAGTGTAGTCGATCTGGCGGCGGGTGTCGCGGATGGCGTCTGTAAAGATCCGTTTGGCACGGAGGCGGCATCGCGGCTGTCGCGCTGCCGCCACAACCATGGTAATGGCATGGCCGGTGGCGGTGGCCGGGTGACATCTGCCGGTAACAGTCGTCGCCTATCGTCATGCTTCATGAATACCGCCATGCCGATCCGTTGTTTCCGGGCGCTCCGCCTGGGGCTGCACCTGTGCCGCGGGCTGGCGACCGTGCTGCTCATGTATCCCTTGTTGCGCCAGTCGCGGCGCCTCCGTCTCAAGCAGCGCTGGTCGCGGCAACTGCTCGGCATCCTGGCGGTGCGCATCGACGCGCGCCTGGACGGCGTCGTGCCGGGCAGCCTGTTCGTCGCCAATCATGTGTCCTGGCTCGACATTTTTGCCCTCAATGCCGTTTGTCCGCTCGCCTTCGTCGCCAAGTCGGAAGTGCGCGACTGGCCGGTGATCGGCTGGCTGGTGGCGCATACCGACACGCTTTTCATCCGTCGCGGCAGTCGTCAGGACGCCGTCAATACGTGCGCCGAACTGGCCGGACGTTTGTGCGCCGGGCGCGACGTGGCGATTTTTCCCGAGGGAACGACGACCGACGGCACCCGGGTGCTGGCGTTTCGCGCCGCGCTCTTACAGGCGGCGATTGACGCGCAGCGGCCAGTGCAACCGATCGCCATCGCCTACGACGATATCATCGGCCGCCGCACGACGATTCCCGCCTACGCCGGCGAAACGACGATGCTGGAAAGTCTGGCGGCAATCCTCGCCTGCCGTGGCCTGACCGTGCGTCTGCGGGCGACGCCGGCCCTGACTGCCGAGTCGCTGTCGCGCCGCCAACTCGCGCAAATGGCGCACGACGCCATCGCCGATGCGCTCGGTGTGCCGCCAACGTCGCCTGGCGATGACGGTGACATCGTTGCTGACAGCGCCGCCGGAATGCCCGTGCTGGCTGCCGTGTCGCGCTGAGCCGCCGCTCTTGCCTGGCCGCCTACTTGTCGCCCCAGGGCATGACCGGCACCGTCGAAATGCTGTTGGCCGGGGCGCCGTTGATTAGCTTGCGGCTGATGGCGAGGTAGACGAGCGTGCGATGGGCTTCGTCCCAGAGGCGCACGACCCGGGTTTCCTTGAACAGCATCGAGGTGTCCTCGCTGAAGACAACGGCATCTTTCGGTAATGATGCCGGCAGCACGATTGGCCCGGTCTGGCGACAGGAAAGCGAGAATTGCGACGGGTCCTGGGCGAGGCCGAGCGACCCGCCGACGCCGCCGGTGCGCGCCTGGCTGACATGGCAGGTGACGCCGGGTATCTTGGGATCGGCAAAGGATTCGACGCAGACGCGGTGGTTGGCGCCGATCAGTTTCCATTCGGTGGTGACGCAGCCGATCTGTTCGGCGCGGAGGGTCGTCGCGGCAAGCGCGAGAACCAGGGAAAAAGCGATGCGGAGGGTCATGGCTGTTGTCCTGAAGAAGCTGGCGCCGGTTTGGCGCGCTCGAAGCGTTCGCGATTGCGCGTGATGTAGACGCCGGCGAAGATGAACAGCGCGCCGACCGTCTGGAGCAGGCCGAAGGTCTCGCCGAGCAGGAAATAGGCGGTGATGACGGCGAAGATCGGCGAGATGTTGTTGAAGATGGCGACGCGCGAGGTGCCGAGGATGCCGGTGCCCCAGATCCAGAGGAAATTGCACAGGCAGAGCGCGAGGATGCCGGAAAAGAGGATGCTGCCCCAGGCGATTGCCGGTACCTCGAGCCAGCGCACGGCGAGGGCGTCGGGAAGCGTCGCGGCGAAAAGCAGGGCGGTGGTGAAGAGCATCAGTCCGGCGGTGACCTGGTAGGTCGAATAGCGATTCAGCAATTCCTTCGAGAACACCGTGTAGTAGGCGTAGCCGAGTTGCGAGAGGAAAACCAGCGCAGTGCCGATGAGGTGCGGTCCGGCGAGACTCAGTTCCTTGCCGGTGCCGACGACGATCATCGTCACGCCGGAGATCGAGCAGGCGATGCCGATCAGGACAGCGCGCGTGATCGTTTCGAGACCGTAGAGCTTGTTGAGCAGCAGCACGCCGACCGGCATCAGGCACATGATGAAGGAAGCATTGCCGGCGGTGGTGCGCAGCAGTCCTTCGGAAATGCAGATCTGGAAGACGAAGAAACCGAGCGCGCTGATACGCGCCAGCGTCCACAGGTCGGCGCGTGTCGGCCGCCGATAGGTGCCGGAAAGCCACAGCGCGATCAGCGAGACGATGCTGGCGACGACGAGCCGGCCGAGGTTGTAGGGTTGCGGCGGGAGATATTGCAGGCCGATCTTGATGACGGGCGGGTTGATGCCCCAGACGATGGCGACGAGCAGCAGAACCCCTTCGGCAAGAAGGGCTTTGGGGCTGTGTTTGGGCGGATTCACTTCGATGTCTTTCCGGTGGCGTTCGCGGCCGGCGGCCGGAACCAATACCGGGCGCGACGCTCCAAATCGCAGGGTCGTCACCCGTGCTGCGATTCTAGCAAAGCGGACGCGGCCGGGTTGGCAAAGCCTGCGACGAGGAAACGAAAATGAAACGTCATGACCTGCTCGGGCCGGAGATTCCGGCCAGCGATATCACCCCGCGCGAGGTGTTCGAACAGCGCCGCGCGCTGATCCGTGCCGCCGCTGCGGGTGCCTTCGGCGCGGCACTGGCGCCATGGTTCTCGCGCGACGCCTTCGCCCAGACGGGCTCGCCCAATCCCTCCGCCGGCAAGCTCGCGGCGACGGTCAATCGCGAGTTCGTCGTCATGGACCGGCCGACCGCGTACAAGGACGTTACCGGCTACAACAATTTCTATGAGTTCGGTCTCGACAAGGCCGATCCGGCGAAGCACGCCCACACGCTGCAGACGCGACCGTGGACGGTGAGCGTCGAAGGCCTCGTCGCGCGACCGAAGGTCTATGACATCGACGCATTGCTCAAGCTGGCGCCGCTTGAGGAACGCGTCTATCGCATGCGCTGCGTCGAGGGTTGGTCGATGGTGATCCCGTGGATCGGCATCCCGCTCGCCGAATTGATCCGCCGCGTCGAACCGACCGGCAGCGCCAAGTACGTGGAGTTCTATACGCTCGCCGACAAGAAGCAGATGCCGGGCGTCTCGGTGCCGATCCTCGACTGGCCGTATGTCGAAGGACTGCGCCTCGACGAAGCGATGCATCCGCTGACGCTGCTCACTTTCGGGCTGTACGGCGAAGTCCTGCCGAAGCAGAACGGCGCGCCGGTGCGGCTCGTCGTGCCGTGGAAATACGGGTTCAAGAGCGCCAAATCGATCGTGCGTATCCGCTTCACCGACACGCAGCCGAAGAACAGCTGGGCGGTGTCGGCGCCGAAGGAATACGGTTTCTATGCGAACGTCAATCCGGGTGTCGATCATCCGCGCTGGAGTCAGGATTCGGAAGTGCGCATCGGCGAGGGCGGAGGTCTGTTTACGCCCAAGCGCAAGACGCTGATGTTCAACGGTTATGCCGAACAGGTGGCCGGCTTGTATGCCGGCATGGATCTGCGGGCCAATTTCTGACGATCTTCCTCATGCCGCGACTCGCGCCCTTCGATGCGCTCAGGCTCGGCGTCTTTGGCGCCAGCCTGTTGCCCTTGGCGCGGCTCGTCTGGCTCGGCGCGAACGATGGGCTGACCGCCAATCCGCTCGAGTTCGTGACCCGGTCGACCGGTACCTGGGCGCTCGTCTTCCTTTGCCTGACGCTGTCGATCACGCCGTTGCGGCGCCTGTCGGGCGAACCGCGCTGGCTGAAGCTGCGGCGCATGCTCGGCCTTTACTGCTTCTTCTACGCCGTGCTGCATGCCGCGCTGTGGGTCTGGATCGATCGCGGGCTGGACCCGGCGTCGATGTGGCAGGACGTGCTCAAGCGCCCGTTCATCACCGCCGGCGCCATTGCCTTTGTCATGCTCGTCCCGCTGGCGGCGACCTCGATGCATGCCATGATGCGCTTGCTGGGGCGGCGCTGGGCGCAGCTGCATCGTCTGGTCTATGCCATCGCGATTGCTGCGATCCTGCACTATGCCTGGCACAAGGCGGGAAAGAACGATTTCGGCACGGTCAGCATCTATGCCGGCGTCGTTGCTGCCTTGCTTGGTGTGCGTGTTTGGTGGGCGGTGATGGATCGTCGCCGCTAGGGAGTCCGTCTTTACCCCCGCCAAAGTATGGGGTTGGCGCGTTACGGCCGACGGCTTCCGGCCGTCGCAATCGCGGAATGTGCGGCGCCATGGGATGGCGGACCGTCGCCGGCGGCGTTTCCGAAGCCCGCGATTTGCCGGGTTTGCTCACCTGAAATTATTGCGCCCGACCTGTCATTTCTGACGGTTTCGAATATCCGGATTTTCGTCACAATGGCTGGCACCGCATTCACGTACATCGGCATGTCGTAATTCGGACAATAAAAAATCAGGCATTCAATCGAGCGGGATGGCGATTGGCCGGACTTGCCGATGCAGCGGAAAAACAAAGCGGTTGCGAAATGTGCATGAATGCCTGCGCCAGTTTGGAGGGACAGCGCTACTGATTTATTCGCGGCTTCCTGATCGATCGGCAACGGAGAGTCTGTAGCTACAAACAACGACAAATGGAGGATCGTCGCATGAACAATTCATATCACCTGCTTTCCGCAGCATCCTTCCTTCGCTGGCTTGTCTATCCGTTGGTCACCGTCCTGTGTGCCTTCACAATCACAGTCGCTTCCACGCAGACTTTCGCGGAGACCACTTATCGCACAGGCTTGCAGGCCGAGCGTGGTCGTCTGGCTGTATCGCCAGATGGCAAACGACTTGTGTTTACGACGGATCGCCTCGCGCACGGGATGCGTCTGCTCGACACGTCTAGCGGAAAGATATCCCTGATTCCTAATCCTTCCGGGCGCGACATGGGATTTCCTGATTGGTCTCCAGACGGCAAACGCCTTGTAGTGGTGTCTGCCGGAATTCGGAATGGACGAGGCGACTACGATGACATGCGTATTTCTTTGCTCGATCTGGCAACAGGAAATGAAGAGATGCTGATCGGTGGCGAAGGCGTGAAGTTCGATCCTTTCTTTTCGATTGACGGAAAAACGATTTATTACTTCAAAGGCAAGCGACGCAAGGAAGGCAAGACGCCGGGCAGTCGCTATGAGCTGTTCGCTATCGATGTTGCGAGCAAGAGCGAACGTCAATTGACGCAGGAGCAGTACTACAGCATTAGTGGTGGTGACGATGATGGCAACAGCATCTTCTTCGGTGGAGATGGAGGAACAACGCTGTCTGGATTGAGAAATGCTATTGGTTCGAAAGCAGACGGACCAATGTTGCTCAAATTCGATAAGTCGACAAACGCTCTGACGGCAATCCATGCCAACCGGAATGACGGTTTATTCGATTTTTTCGCGCCGAAACGCGACAAAGCTGGACATCTCTATTTCATCGCAGCGAAGACACGCCGCGGGGGCGGTGATTTCCAATGGTATCTAGCCCGCTCTACTCCCGACGGCAGTGCTATAGAAATCCTGACTGAATTGCCGATCTCAATGAGATTCGGAATCACCCGGAATACCGGTGCCATCTTCGTCATGGATCGTGATGGCATCGAAATCATTCTTCGTAAGCTTGATGTTACCGCAGCGTACTGATCCCTAACCGTAAAGGAGAATACTATGGAATTTGTTCCCGGAAGCACGCTCACCGAGTTCGGCATCAAGGGTACTAACTATTGTGGGCCTGGCTATTCGGACGGAAAACTCGGGGGAAAGGCAAATGGTGGTGGAGAAGCAGTAAACGAAGTGGATAAAGTGTGCAGAAGGCATGACAAAGCCTATGAAGAAGCCGAAAAATCCACCACTTCGGCTGCCGACCGTCTGACCGCCGATTCAAAACTTCTGGAAGAGATACGCGATCTCGTGCGCGGCAACGCATTGTCGCCGTCCGAGTCCGAAATCGCAGCCGCGATGTTGGCGGCATTCATGTACAAACGCCGGTATTACGATGTGCCGACCGCGCTGTATGAAGACGCGAAGCGACTGCTTAAGGATGCTCTCGACTCGCTCGGCATCAATGACAGGAATCCGCTATTAGTTGGCTTCAGCCCGTCATCCTCGCTCCGCTATCGCGACATCGCCCCGGGCGCCAATACCGGCTACGGCCCTTCTCGCACCGCCATCCCCATTCCCCCGCGCCGCGACCCGCTTGTCCTCGACCTCGATGGCGATGGCATTGAAACCCTGGGCATCGACACCGCCAACCCGATCCTCTTCGACCACGCCGCCAACGGCGTGCGCATCGCCACCGGCTGGCTCAAGAGCGACGACGCCTTTCTCGTCTCGGACCGCGACCATGATGGCACGATCGACTCGGGCGCCGAACTCTTCAGCGACGCGACGCCGCTCGATGTCGGCGGAATCGCTGCCGATGGCTTCGCCGCACTCGCGCAGGAAGACATCAACCATGACGGCGTCGTCGATGCGAACGATGCGGATTGGGCGAACCTCCGCCTGTGGCGTGATCTCAATCAGGACGGCATCGCGCAAGCCGATGAACTTTCCACGTTAGCGAGCCAGCATATCAACGCCCTGCATCTTGCCCGCACCGTGCAGAACACGGCACAGGCAAACGGCAACCGAATCGCCGACACCGGCGTCTATGTGCGCGACGACGCGAGTACCGGCACGATGGGCGACATCGACCTCGTCACCAATCCCTTCGTCAGCCGCTTCACCGATCCCATCGCCCTGACCGACGCCGCCCGCGATCTCGCCGACATGCAAGGCGCCGGCATGGTTCGTTCCCTGCGCGAAGCGGCCTCGCTCGATGCCTGGCTCGTCGGCGCAGTTCAGTCTCTGGTCGGTATGTCGCGCGCGCAGATGCTCTCCAGCCTCGACGCTATCATCAGCCATTGGGCGGGCACCTCGACCCAAAAAACATCGGCCGCCGCTGCCGATGACAAAGGCTTCCGGCTCGTCTATCTTCCGCCGGGTATGAGCGTTGCCGACTATTGGGCGATTCGCGGGCTCGATGACAATGCGGTCGCGGCATCGCTGGCGGCGAGCAACCCGACCGAGTTCGCCCGTCTGCAAGCGCTCAGGACACAACAGGAAACGCTTTCGGCGCAGATCGGCGTGCTGGAACGCTTCAACGCGCAGGCCTTCGTCACCGTCGGCGATGCCGGCGTGACGACCGAGCAAGGCAGCGTCATTCTCGCGCAGACCGGCGCGCAACTCGGCGTTGGTGCGGTAACCGGGCGGTATGCCATCGTCGCACTCAATACGGCGCAGACGCCACTGCTCGCCCAGGCCTACGCTTCGCTCAAGCAATCCGCCTACGACGCACTCGCATCGCAGACCCGGCTCAAGCCTTACCTGGATGGCATCAGGCTGTCGATCGACACCAATGGGTTCCGGCTGGACTACAACGCACTCGATCTTGCCCTGGATGCGCGCTATGCCGTCGACAAAGCGAGTGCGCTGGCGGATTACCTCGATCTGCGCCAATACGGACAAGTCATTTCTCCGGATTTCGCGCCGCATCTTGCCAGTCTCTTCGGCGCCTGGGCGAAGCGTGCTGTCGATAACGGCCAGTTCGACGCCTTGCGCGCTGCCATGAAGGAAGCATGTGCCCTGTGCGGCGTCGCGACGCCGACGATGCTCGGCGGGACCGCCGGGGGCGATGCGTTGACGGCGAGCAGCGGCGACCAACTGGTGGTCGGTGGCGGCGGAAATGACACCATCACAAGCTCGGGGAGCGGCAACGATGCCCTGTACGGCGGAGACGGCAACGATACGATCGTATTCAGCGGCTACGCGAGTACAACCGTCGAAGGCGGGAGTGGCGACGATACGATCCGGACGGACAATTTCAATTATTGCGGCGCAGCACGCCGTAATACCTTGTCGGGAGGTTCCGGCAATGACCGCATCAGCGCCGGTGCCGGTACCGATACCTATCTTTTTAATCGTGGCGATGGCAACGATACGATTTTCGACTATGGCGAGAGCAATTTTTCTCCGGTTGGCGACGATACGCTCGTGTTCGGCGAGGGCATCCGCCCTGATGACGTGCTCGTCAGCCGCGCCGGTGACAATCTCGTGGCGGCTGTCAAGGATGCCGCGAACCCTTTGGCGAACGATCAGGTCACGGTTGAAGGGTGGTTTTGGGGCAATGTTTACCGGATAGAGCGATTCCTGTTCGCTGATGGCGCCTGCCTCACGTCAAACGAATTGACTGTCATGGCTAATACGATCAGCGGCTCCGGTGCGAACGATATCCTGAGCGGTCCCGTCGGTGATAATCGGATTTACGGCTTCGGCGGCAACGACACGATCGTCGATAGCGGTGGCAACGATACGATCGATGGCGGAGACGGTGACGATGTCATCATCGACCAGGAATGCGGTACCAACGTTATCAGTGGCGGCGACGGTAATGACAAGATCACCTATTGCAGTTATGCCAACAATACGATCGATGGCGGCAAGGGGAACGACACGATCCAGGCGAACAGCTTCAGCTACGGGAACGCGAGCTATCGGAACGTGTTCTCGGGCGGTCCCGGCAATGACCGCCTTACTGCCAGCGGCAGTGCCGACACCTATTTGTTCAATCGCGGCGACGGCAGCGACAGCCTTTATGACTTCGGCTACAGCAGTTCTTCCCAGCCGGGATCGGTTGCCATCGTCTTCGGCCCCGATATCGCCGCCGACCAGCTTTGGTTTCGTCACATCGGCAATGATCTGAGAATCGATGTCATCGGCACGAGCGACAATATTACCGTCGAAGGCTGGTATTACGGCAGCACCTACCACATCGAGCAATTGAAGAGTGGCGATGGAAAGGTATTGCTTGATACTAAGGTGGAACTCCTCGTCCAGGCAATGGCGGGGTTCGCTCCGCCAGCGGTTGGGCAGACGGCCTTGCCGCAACCGTATCGGGACGCCCTGACCCCCGTGCTGGCGCCAAACTGGCAGTAGAGAGCAGCGCCGGCGATGGGCTGGAATCGTGTTCGATTGCGCTAGAAAACGGTTGTCAGTCACCCCGGTGAATGCCGGGGGGCACGCTTCGCCGGTATGACGAGTTGAGTCTCAAGTGCTTTGCCGAAAGTCCTTGCCGATATCGGCGAGGATGATCTCGCTCATCGCCGCCGCCACCGTTTCCGGCGCCTTGCGCCCTGGCAGGCCCGGCGCACGCAGTAATTGCAGTCCGATTTTTGCCGCGAAACTGCTGTCGACGCCACCCGGGAAAGAGGCGACGTCGAGCAGGAGCGCGCTGTGATCAAGCGTCGGCAGGTTGCCGGCATCGAAGACCCGTGCCGGGATCGTGTTGATGACGATACGATACGCCGAGAGGTCGGTAAGCTCGGCGTTGCGCAAGGGGGGCGGGATGCGCGCGCGTTCGTCCGGATCGGCCGAATACACCGCTACGCGTGCGTCGAGGGCTCTCAGGCGTTGCGCCACGATCCTGCCGACCTTACCGTAGCCGGCGACCAGGACGTCGCTGCCGGCGAGCGTGAATTCGATCTGGTTGAGTAGCGTTTGCAGCACGCCTTCGGCCGTCGCGACGAGATTGCGATCATAGAGGGCGAGGTTTCTGGTGAGGTCGACCGTGCGGCAGCGCGGATGGGCGTTTGCCGGCAGCGTCCCGGCATAGAGCGTTGCCGTGTCGGCGAGCGCGTCGAGAAAATCGACGATGGGAATCGTCCCGGCGTGGCACGGCGCATGCAGCGTTTTGCCGTTTTCACTGAACGGGATCGGGCCGACGATCACGCTGAAGCTGTGCCAGATCGGGTCATGCCACGCCGGGATCGCCGATTTTTCGTCGAGTGCCAGCGTACGGACGGCAAGCCCGGCTGCGGCAAAGCGTGTGGCGAGGCAGGCGTTGCGACGGTCGCCGCCGATGATGAGCAGCAATGGCGTGGGCGGTTCGCCCGGCGCGCCGGCGAGGCGGTCGCGATGCGCGTCGTTCATGGCGAAAGCCCGGTGCTGTCGGCGGGTACGTGCAGGTCGCGCTGGATCAGCAATTCCTGTGTGTCACGGAGGCGTTGCGCCAGGATGACGGCGATGTTGCGGTAGATCTTCGAAGCGATGGTGGGATTACGCCAGCAATCGCTTTCCTGAATCCGGATCAGCAGGCAGTCGGTGACCGCGTCGATCGTCGCCGAACGCGGCGCCGGATCGACGAGCGCCATTTCACCGAAGCAATCCCCCCGGCTGAGCATGCCGATTCCGTGGCGGGTGAAATGGCCGCTTTCCTGCTTCGAGACGCTGGCCTGGCCGTCGATCAGGATGCACATGAAGCGGCCGCCGTCGCCCTGCTGCATGATCGACTGGCCGGCAGCGAATCGTCTGCGTTCGGCATTGCCCAGGAGTTCCTGCAGTTCGTGGGGCGTCAGCCCGGCGAAGACAGGGACATGTTCGATCAGTCTGAGCAGCAGGGCCTGGAATTCCGCGTTGACCACGAGGCGTCTTTCGTTTGCGTCGTTCAAATACCGGAGCAAGGATTTCGGTGCGTTTCGGCTTCATTCTAGATCAGGACCATGCCAAACGACTTGAGATTTTATGCGTTGCCTTGAAAGAGAAGGTTTCCAGCCCGATGGGGGTGCGTCGTTACGCGCGCGGCCAGGAGCGCGGCGACAGCTCGGGCGGCGGTCTGCCCTTGAAATTCCGACGGTCTGGCCCCATACTTGGCAACATGGTTGTAATTCCGGCAATCTGGAAGCGCTTCGGACGCGGGTTCGATTCCCGCCACCTCCACCTAAGCGCATGCGGCAAAACAGCGTCGTGTTCTTAGGTGGGGGTGCACCGGTTTCGACGGGGTGAGTGAAGGAAAGCAGGCAACTCGTCAGGCGATCGACGTTAATGAAGCAAATCTCCAAACGCCAACGATGAGCGTTTCGCACTGGCCGCTTAAGGCCTATGCCGAGGCTGCTTGAGCCTTGTTACCAAAGAAAAGCCGGCGGGGACTTCGGTCCCCGTCGTCATTTCCGGATCCGGATCGGGAGATGCGTATGACCAATGCCAAAGTCACAGTGGTGATCGACAACATGGTGCCGACGCATGCGCCGAAGCCTTTTCTCGGCGAGCATGGCCTGTCGATGCTGCTCGAAATCGACGGTCGACGCCTGCTGATCGATACCGGGCAGACTGCTGCCGTCGCTCATAACCTCGGCCTGCTCGGTTTCGCCCCGTCTTCTTTCGATGCAATCGTCCTTAGCCACGGGCATTACGACCATGCCGGCGGTTTGCCGCATGTGCTCGAACGTGCCGGCCGCCGTCTGCCGGTGTTCGCGCATGCCGAGGCCTTTGGCGAGAAATATTCGGTGTCGCGCGGCGAGCGGCGTTTCGTCGGCATTCCGATGCGTGCCGAGCGGCTTGCCGGTCTTGGTGCCGACTTCCAGCGGGTCGAGGCGCCGCTTGAGTGGTCGCCGGGGCTGTGGCTCAGCGGCTCGGTGCCGCGCGTGACCGATTTCGAAACCGGCGATGCGCGCCTCGTCGCGCCCGATGCCGGCCGCGGCTGCGACTGCCAGGACCCGCTGACCGACGATATGGCGCTGTTCTGCCGGACGCCACGCGGCCTCGTTGTGGTCAGCGGCTGCACGCATTCGGGTCTCGTCAATGTCGTGCGCCACGGCCTCGCGCTGACCGGCTGCACGCGTCTGCACGGCTGGATCGGTGGCACACATCTGGGACCGGTCGGGGCGGCGCAACAGGATGCGACACTGGCGCAGTTGGTCGCGTTTGACCCCGATTTCGTCGCCGCCAATCATTGCACCGGTTTCTCGATGATGGCGCGGCTGCAGGCGGCGTTCGGCGAGCGTTTCATCCCGGCCTTCGTCGGCACCGAAATCAGTTTCGCGACGGCCTGATCGTCATGGCGCTCCTGAAAGCGTCCCAGGGCGACATCACCCGCCTCGCGGTCGATGCCATCGTCAATGCCGCCAACAGTTCCCTGCTCGGCGGTGGCGGGGTCGATGGCGCCATTCATCGGGCAGCCGGCCCCGAACTGCTGGCTGAGTGCGCGGCGATCGGCGGCTGTCCGACCGGCGAGGCGCGGCTGACGCGCGGTTACCGCCTGCCGGCATCGCATGTGATTCACACGGTCGGGCCGGTCTGGCATGGCGGCGCGCACGGCGCGCCGGCGGCGCTCGCCGCGTGTTACCGCAATTCGCTGCAACTGGCGCAGCGGCACGGGCTGGCGAGCCTCGCCTTTCCCTGCATCAGCACCGGCGTCTATGGTTATCCCTTCGCGCCTGCGGCCGCCCTGGCCGTGGCGACGGTGCGGGCGACGCTGGCCACGTGTCCGGCCGTTCGCGAGGTGATTTTCTGTTGTTTTTCGTCCGGCGATTTCGAGGTCTACCGGCGTCTGCTCGCGACCGATTCGGAATCAGGCGCGTAACGCGTCGCCAGTGCCGAGCAGACCGACGGCGAGCAGGAACATCGTCAGCGCGATCGCCGCGTCGAGCAGTCGCCAGGCGGTTGGACGGCGGAACAGCGGCGCCAGTCGGCCGGCCCCGTAGGCGAGCGAAAAGAACCAGACGACACTGGCGGTAATGGCCCCGGCGGCGAAGATCCAGCGACCTTGTGGGCCATGCTGGTTGCCGAGCGTGCCGAGCATGATCACCGTGTCGAGATAGACGTGAGGGTTGAGGAAAGTGAAGCCCAGGCAACTGAGGACGGCCGCCGACCGCGACAGGCGCTGGCCGCCGCCGACGACCGCTTCACGCCCGGCACAGGCTCGGCGGGCGCTGAAGAGGGCGGTGGCGAGCAGGAAGACGGCGCCGGCCTGACAGGCGAGCGTGAATAACTCGGGATGGCGCTGCAGGACGAGACCGATGCCGCCGATGCCGCCGGCGATCAGCACGAGGTCGGCCAGCGAGCAGATCAGCGCGATCGGCAGCACATGTTCATGACGGATCCCCTGCCGCAGCACAAAGGCGTTCTGGGCGCCGATGGCGACGGTAAAGACGAGTCCGGCCAGGAGTCCGGTGAAGAAGTGGGTGCTCATGATCGTTTCCTTTTGGCATATCCGGAGCATAGTCATTTTGGGTAGAATAGAAAAACTAAAGTTTCTAATCAGAGCTTAGAAATTTTTAATTATGAAAACGGATAACGCCCAGTTGGCGGCCTTTGCCGCCGTGTTGCGCAGCGGTAGTTTCGAGGCGGCGGCGCAGGCGCTGCATGTGACGCCGTCGGCGGTCAGCCAGCGGATTCGCCTGCTTGAGGAGCGCATGGGACAGGTGCTGTTGCAGCGCAGCACGCCCTGTCGGCCGACGCCGGCGGGCAAGGCCCTGGCCCGTTTTGCCGAACAGGTCAGTCTGCTCGAAGCCGAAATGCTCGGTGAGATCGGTGCCGGCGGCGGTCCCGATATCGGCCCTTTGCGCCTGCCGCTGGCGGTGAATGCCGATTCGCTCGACAGCTGGTTCATGTCGGCGTGTCAGGAAGTGCTCACTGACGCGGCTGTCGTCGTCGATCTGCGGGTCGAGGACCAGGATCACTCGGCCGCGCTGTTGCGCGAGGGTAGCGTCATGGCGGCGGTGAGCGCCAGCCCGCAGGCGATCCAGGGATGCTCGGTGGCGCCGCTCGGGGTCATGCGTTATCTGGCGATGGCGACGCCGGCCTTCGTTGGCCGGTATTTTCCGGCGGGGGTCACGGCAGCGTCGCTGTCACGTGCGCCGATGCTGACCTTCAATCGCAAGGATGAGTTGCAGGCGCGCTTCCTCGCTGACTTCGGTGAGCTGGCTACGATGCCGCCGACCCATTTCATTCCGTCGACCCTGGGTTTTCTCGAAGCGCTGAAGAGCGGTCTCGGTTGGGGGATGGTGCCGGAGGGCTTTGTCGGGGTTCAGGTGGCGGTCGGCGAACTCGTCGATATTGCGCCGGGATATCCGCTTGATGTCGCCCTGTTCTGGCATCGCTGGCGTTTTGCTTCGCCGGTGCTCGACCGGCTGACGCAGGCGGTGCGCGCTGCCGCCGCGCGCGGACTCAGGCCGCCGGCGTCTCCGGCTTGAGGCGCAGTCCCCAGGAAACGCCGACGATCAGGAGCGCGATGCCGACTTGGGTGATTGTGTCGGGCCAGCGGCCGCGCAGCATGAAAGCATAGGCCAGCGCGGCGAGCGTTTCAAAGACGATCAGTTGGCCGGCGAGCGTTGTCGGCAGGCGCTGGCTCGCTTCGTTCCAGCACAGCGTGCCGAGCCAGGAGGCGAACAGTCCGATCGCCGCCATCAGGCCGCAATAGAATACCGGGCGCGGGCCGAGCGGCATGACGAAGGGATCGTCGCCGGCAGCCATGAACAGCCACAACAACGCATAGCCTGCCAGCGCCAGCGGCAGCGTGGCGATGCCTTGTGCCGTCGCCCACAGGCGCGGGCTGCGGTCGGGGTGGGCGCGCAGCCAGTCGGCGTTGCGCAGCGGATACCAGGTCCAGCAGACGACAGCGCCGAGGGCGAAGACGGCGCCGCTGAGGTAGCGGCCGAGATCGACGTTCCCGTCGGCCGTGAGGGCGCGCATTTCGGCGTGATTGACGCAGCCGATACCGGCGGCGACCAGCATCAGCGGCGGCAGCAGCGCGCGCCAGGGCAGGCGGCCGTCACGCTGGTGGTTGCGCCGGTTGGCGGCGAGCGCGATGACGATCGGCAGCGTGCCGATGATCATCGTCGGCAGCGGACCGCCGGCGCGCTGGATGGCGCTGGCGAGGCACAGGTAGTAGAGCAGGTTGCCGATGGCGGCAAGCTTGAGCGCTTCGCCCCAGTCGCGGCGAGTGAGAGAAGCCAGATTACGGCGGCTCATCGCGGCGAGCGGCAGGCAGATGAGGCCGAAAGCGGCGTAGCGGCCGACGGCCAGCAGGGCGGGCGGGTACTCCGGTAACAGCAAGGGCGCGATGAAGACGCCGCCCCAGGTGAGTCCGGCGAAGAGAGCGTAGGCGAGGCCGATTGCCATGAAGATGCGGGGAAGACGGTCGAGTGGCGATTATACGGAGTCTACGGCGGCGCCTTCCTGCTGCGTATAATCGGTTCATGTCAGGGAGATAAAGCATGAAATGCAACATCACCACCATCGGCGGCGGCACCGGCACGTTCAATGTACTGTCGGGCCTCGGCAAGAACCGGCAACTCAATCTTGCGGCGATCGTCAGCGTCGCCGATTCGGGCGGTTCGACCGGCGAGCTGCGCGATGAATTCGGCATCCTGCCGCCGGGCGACATCCGCCGCGCCATCGTCGCTTTGGCCGACGATACCGAAGTCGTCCGCCGCCTGTTCGAATACCGTTTCAAGGAAGGCCGCAGCATTGCCGGGCACACCGTCGGCAACCTGCTTCTGACAGCGCTGTCGGAGATTACCGGTGATTTCGAGCGCGGCATCGAGGAGCTCTCGGACATGTTTGCTGTTCATGGCAAGGTCATTCCGGTGACGCTCGACAACGTCAGTCTCGGCGTCACGCTGGAAAATGGCGACCGCATCGTCGGTGAAACCGACATCGACATCCCCAAGCATGATGGCGACATTCCCATTCGCGATGCCTTCCTGCTCGGCGGTGGGCGCCTCAATCCGCGGGCGCGCGAGGCGATCGAGAATTCCGATTACATCATCATCGGGCCGGGCGATCTGTATACCAGCCTCGTCCCCAACCTGCTCTGTGCCGGCATGGTCGATGCATTACGCATGACGCGAGCCAGGATCGTCTATGTCTGCAATGTCATGACCAAGTACGGCGAGACCGGCGGTTTTGCGGTCGAGGATTTTGTTCGTGTGCTTGAGCGCTATCTGGGCGAGGGGCGCATCGACTATGTGCTCGTCAATAGCGGCGAGCTGCGCCCCGATCTCGTGGCCAAATATCAGGCAGAGGGCAAGTCGCCGGTCGTGTTGCGCGAGCGGGAAGCGCTGATCAAAAAGGGGATCAAGCTGGTCGAGCGTGATTTCACCAGCGACACCGATTACCTGCGTCACGACCCGAGAAAGCTGGCGCGGGCGGTCGAGGATTTCGCCAGCGGCTGGATCAAGTAAACGGCGGGGAAAACTCCGTCGGGCGAATGTTTGACGGGTATCACCAGGTTTGCTGCGGTCTTGCGCGGCAGGCATGACGAACCGATGTGACAGGAGAAGCAGATGAGCAAGGAAGAGCTGGCGGTTGATCTGTACCAGCGGAATTTCAATTGCAGCCAGGCGGTGTTCGTGCCCTTCGTGCCGCCGCAACTGCTTGCCGAAAAGGACGCGCTGAAACTGGCGACGGCGTTCGGTGGTGGCACCTGCGGCTGCGGCACCGGGACCTGCGGTGCCGCCCAGGGGGCCTTGTTGGCGATCTCCTTGCGCCACGGCATGGCCGATCCGGCCAATACCGATGACAAGGCGAACACCTATGCGCGTGGGCGTGTCCTGCTCGAGAAGTTCAGCGCGGAAATAGGCGGGCGGACCTGCGAAGAGATCCTCGGCATCAATGTCAGCTCGCAGGCCTACAAGGACGATCCGCAGCGCGCCCAGACGCTACGCGCGGAGCGCTGCGTCAAGGCGGTGGCGACGGCGGCGCGGATCGCCGACGAATTGATCTGAGTTCAGTTTCCGAGGCTGTCGCGGCACAATCCGGCGAGGCGCTCGACGCCGCGACGGATGTCATCGGGCTGTGCGTTCGAGAAGTTGAGGCGCAGGCACTGGCGACCTTCGTCGCCGACGAAGAAGTCGCCGCCGGGAACGAAGGCGACGCCGTGTTCGATCGCGCGGCGGAAGAGCGGTAGCGTGTCAAAGCCGTCCGGACCCGTCATCCAGAGGAACATGCCGCCTTCCGGCTGCGTCCACGAAAAACCTTCGGGCATCTGCGCGGCCAGGGCTTCGGCCATGACGCCGTAGCGCTCGCCATAGGCGGCGCAGACGCGCGCGACGTGTTTCCGGTTGTCGAAGTCGCGCAGGTAGCGATCGAGCACCAACTGGTCGAAACTCGAGGTGTGCAGGTCGGCGGCCTGCTTGGCGATGATCAGCTTGTCGAGCACCGCTTTCGGTGCCACCGCCCAAGCTGTGCGGAAACCCGGTGCGACGGTTTTCGAGAAGGTGCTGAGATAGATGACGCGGCCTTCGTCGTCGAGCGACTTGAGCGGCGGCAGGTGCTCGCCGCGATAACGCAGGCGGCCGTAAGGATCGTCCTCGACGATCAGCAGATCGTGGCGGTGGGCTATTTCCAGCAGTTGATGTCGCCGCGCCAGCGATAGCGTGCGTCCGGTCGGGTTCTGGAAATTCGGGATGACGTAGAGGAAGCGGAAGCGGGTTTTCTCCGCGAGTTCGCCGACGGCGTCCGGGATGATTCCTTCGTCATCGGTCGGCACCGCCTGGAAGCGCGCCTGGAAACACTGGAACGACTGGATCGCCGCGAGATAGGTGGGGTTCTCGGTGAGGATCGCATCGCCGGCGTCGATGAAGATCTTGCCGACGAGGTCGAGCCCCTGCTGCGAACCGGTAGTGATCAGGATGTCGTCGGCATCGCAGGCGATGCCGCGATCGGCCATTTCGACGGCGATCTGTTCGCGCAGCGGCGCGATGCCCTGCGTGACGCCGTACTGGAAGGCCTGGGCGCCGGCCCCGACGAGGACGCGCTCGGCGGCGACGCGAATGTCATCGACCGGGAACAGTTCGGGCGCCGGGAGTCCGCCGGCGAATGAAATGACGTCGGGACGCTCGGTCATCTTGAGCATTTCGCGGATGGTCGAGGGCTTCATGCTGCGCATGCGGTCGGAGAAGCGGTAGGGCACGTCGGACTCCTGATGAAAACGGATCAGGAAATTGTACGGGCGTGGTACAGTACAGACAATAACAAATTCCGGGATTTGTATGATTTCTGTGACAGTACAGATTGATCGCGATGCGGCTGTCCCGTTGCGCACGCAGATCGCCTCGGCCTATACGGCGGCGATTCGCGAGGGTCGGCTTGTCGCCGGGACGGTGCTGCCGTCGGTGCGCGCCTTGTCGGGACGTCTTGGCGTCAGTCCGGTGACGGTCGCTGCCGCCTACCGCGATCTGTGCGCGACCGGGCTGGCGACGGCGCTACCGCGTTCCGGCGTGCGCGTTTCCGGGGTGCCGGTCGCGCCGGTCGCCGAGCGACGCGGCTTCGAACTCAACCGCATCGAACCGGATTTGCGCCGGCATCCGGTGGCTGAATGTGCGCGCCTGATTGGCGAGGTGGCCCGCGATCCGGCAGCCGGCGGCTATGCCGAGTATCGTGGTGAACGGGTCTTGCGCGACGCGATCGCCGCCTTTGACCGGACGCTGGGCATCGACGTCGACCCGGCCAGCAGCTTGCTGATCACCTCCGGTGCGCAGCAGGCGCTCAGCCTGCTCGGTCGTGTCTGGCCGGTCGGCACGGCCGTGGCGGTCGAGGATCCCTGCTATCCGGGCGCGCGCCTGGCCTTTGCCGGGGCCGGCGCAACGCTGGTGCCGCTGGCGGTCGGCGAGGATGGCCCCGAGGCGGCGGCGCTGAACATACTGGCCGAACCGGGACGTGTCGCCGCCTTCTATTGCTGTCCGACGCATGCCAACCCGACTGGCCTTAGTTGGTCCGAGGCGGCGCGTCGGCGCGTTCTCGCGGCCGCGCAGCGGGGCGGCGCCTGGCTGATCGAGGACGATTATCTCGGCGACCTCGACGCAACGCCGGAAGCGCTGCCGCGCCTGGCGGCACTGGCCGGCGAGTATCCGGGCGCCCGGGTCGTCCGCGTCCGCACTTTTTCCAAGACGCTCCTGCCGGCGCTGCGGCTTGCCGGCGTCTCGGCCGAACCGGCGCTGATCGCGCGCCTGCTGGCGCTCAAGGTTGCCGACGATCTCGGTTGCTCGGCCTTGCTGCAGCGTGCTTTGGCGGCATTCCTCTGCGAAGGCGGCTACCAGCGCCATCTCGAGCGCGTGCGGCCGGGCTATGTCGCGGTGCGGCAGCATCTCTCGGCCGCTTTGGCGGGCCTTGCTCCGGCCATCACCTTTGCCGGTCCGTTCGGCGGCTTCTGCCTGCTTGGCCGGCTTGCGTCGGGTATCGATACGAGCCGTTTTCTGGCCGAGTGCGCCCAGCTTGGCCTGCAACTCACGCCCGGTGCTGATTACTGGGCCGACGGCCTCTCCGGCAGCGACTGTTTCCGCATGGGCTTCGGGGCGCTGGCGCCGGATGAGGTGGCGACCGTCGTCGGCCTGCTCGGACGCGCTGCGCTGCTCGCGTCCGCGCCGACTGCCGCACGTTCGCTGTTATGATGACGCCCCGTTTTTGCCTGTTCAGGATGATTCCATGACCGCCGACCGCCGCATTCCCGTGACCGTATTGACCGGTTTTCTCGGCGCCGGCAAGACGACGGTGCTCAATCCGCTGCTGCAGCGGCCCGAGATGTGCGGCGCCGCGGTGCTGATCAACGAATTCGGCGAGATCGGCGTCGATCATCTGCTGGTCGAAAAGGTCGATGACACCATCGTACTGCTCGGTGCTGGTTGCCTGTGCTGTTCGGTTCGCGGTGATCTCCTGCGCGCGCTCAAGGATCTCTTCATGCGCAGCCTGCGCCGGGAGATTCCGCCGCTGACACGTATCCTCATCGAGACAACGGGGCTCGCCGATCCGGCACCGGTGCTGATGAGCCTGCACGAGGATGCCTTCATCGCCGAGCGTTTTCGCGGTGACGGCGTCATCGCCTGCGTCTCGGCGACGCACGGTCTTGCGCAGATCGGCGCGCATACCGAGGCGCTCAAGCAGGCGACGATGGCCGACCGCCTGCTGCTGACGAAATGCGATCTCGCCACGCCCGGGGATATCGATGCCGTGTCGGAGCGCTTGCGCGAACTCAATCCCGGCGCGCCGCAGTGGCGCGTGGCGCAGGGGCAAGTGACGCTCGACGCCGTGCTCGGCGCCGGCGCTTTCGATCCGGACAGCAAACCGGCCGCGGTCGCCGCCTGGCTGGCCGATGCCGCCGTTCAGGCACAACACCATCATCATCACGATCACCATGACCATGATGAACACGATGCTGATCGTCATGACGCGGCGGTCGGGAGCTTCGTCCTCGAATTCACCGAACCGTTCGCCTGGGCCGAATTCACCGAGGCCATCGATGTGCTGCTCGGTACCTGTGGCGCCCGCCTGTTGCGGCTCAAGGGGTTGGTTCATGTCGCCGGCGACCCGCAGCCGCGCGTCATCCAGTGCGTGCAGCACGTCCGCTATCCGTCGGCTTCGCTGGCGGCGTGGCCGGAAACGGGGGCGTATGCCGATCGCCACAGCCGGCTCGTCTTCATCGTCAACGACCTGTCGCGCGAGGTGGTGGCCAATGCCTTCCGGCTGTTCTGCAAGGCGCGGCCCGTCGCTGGCTGAGTTCTCTGGTCGGCGCGAGGTTTGCACGGCGGGGCGGCGCTTGCGGTAGTATCTGCCTCGGTCTTCCTCGTCATCCGGACAGCATTTCGCCGTGTTCTCCTTTCTCCGCCGCTACTGGCCGTCTTCCCTGCGCCTGCAGCTAATGCTGGTGCTCCTGCCGATCGTCGGCCTGCCGATCATCGCCACCGGTTACGTCTTGCGCGAGCATGCGCACGAGGCCTTCCTGCTCGAAAAGCAGGAGCATCTGCAAGGGATCAACGCCCTGCTCGCGCATCATCTCAAGGACGTCGGCGGCTATGGCGGCCTGGCCGCGCAGGGCGGCGGCGCTGCCTTGAATCGCGATGCGGCGATCGCCCTGCTTAACGGCCGCTTGCGCGATTACTGCGATCAGGTTGCACAGGCATTTCCGGGCGTCGGCGTCGGTTATTTCCATCTCGGCCTCAATGCCATCATCACCTATGGGCCGAGCGCCCAATATGCCAGCACCGTCGGCATGACGATTCCGCCCGAGCATCCGGGCTGGAAGGTGATGCGCAGCGGTACGCCGATGACCGTCAGCGGCGGCCAGGTACGCGGCAACATCATGAACGCGATGCTGCCGATCGTTGAAGATGGCACGGTCGTCGGCTATATCTGGGCCAACGAGTTTGTCGATGCCATCGAGCGCCAGGCCGGGTCGATGCGCTTTGCCGTGCAGACGATGACGCTGGTCGGCTTCGGCCTGTCGCTGGTGGTCATGTTCTTCGTCATCGCCCAGTTGACCAGCAACCTCGAGAAGATCAAGAGCGGTCTCCTGCGCCTGCGTTTCGACCTGGGCACGCCGATCGCGCCGATCAAGGGCGAGATCGGCGAAATCGTCGAGGCGATCAACGGTCTGGCGCGGGCGCTGCTCGAGACGCGTTCGATGCACCACAACATCCTCGACAGCCTCGCCGATGCCGTCATTACTGTCGGTCCGGATAATCTGGTGTCGTACATCAATCCGGCGGGCTGCGACCTCTTTCAGTGCGATGCCGCCGAGGTTGTCGGCAAATCCTATCCGGCGCTGTTCCGTCCTGACGTCAACTTTTCCAGCCCGATCGTCGATACCCTGCAGACCGGGCGCGAACACCATGGCATCGAGCTCGACTACCCGCTGGCGCACCGCACGCCGCGTGTGCTGGCGAGTACCAGCCTGCTCTTCGACGGGCGCGGCAAGCCGCTCGGCGTCGTCGCCATCATCCGCGACGTCAGCGAGCGCTACGCCCTGCAGCGGCAGGTGGCACAGAACGAACGGCTGGCGTTGATCGGCGAGATGGTCGCCGGCATTGCCCATGAATTGCGCACGCCGCTGACTTCGATCCGCGGTTTCGTTCAGTATCTGCAGGGCTCGTCCGATCCGGCCGAGTGGCGCGAGTACGGCGGCGTCATCATCCGCGAGGTCGATGGCCTGAACCGTATCGTTTCCGAATTGCTCGACCTCGTGCGTCCGCTGCCGCTGCACCGGCTGCCGACCGATTTCAACGCGCTCGTCGAGGAGACCGTGCGGCTGGCGCGTGAAAGCGCCGGCGAAGCGCGCATCGAGTTTTCCCTGGCGCTCGACCCGGCCTTGCCGGCGGTAGCGATCGACCGCGGCCGCATCAAGCAGGTGCTGCTCAACATCTTTGTAAACGCTGTTCAGGCGATCGGCGATGCCGGCACTATCCGCATCCGCTCGGTCGGCGAGCCGGATCAGGTTCGGCTGATCGTCAGCGACAGTGGTTGCGGCATCCCCGAGGCATTACGCGAACGGATTTTCGATCCGTTCTTCTCGACCAAACCGTCGGGGACGGGGTTGGGCATGGCAATTGCAAGGCGAATCGTCGATGGGCATCAGGGCAGGATCGAAATCGACAGCGTCGAGGGACAAGGGTGTTCCGTGACGCTGATCCTGCCGCTGGCCGGAGAGACGAAGGAACCATGAAAGCCGATTATCAGATCCTGATTGTTGACGACGACGAAAGCATCCGGCGCATGCTGGCTGCCGTGCTCGCCCGCGAGGGCTTCCAGACGGCAACGGCGCGCGACGGTGAAGAGGGCCTGGCGCTGTTTCGCAGCGGCTCGCCCGATATCGTCCTGATGGACATCCGCATGCCGGGCCTGTCGGGCATCGAGGCGATGCGCGAGATGCTGGCATTGCGACCGGGCGCGACGGTGATCCTGATGACGGCCTATGCCGATCTCGATACGGCCGTGCAGGCGATCAAGAACGGCGTCTTTGACTTTGTCATCAAGCCCTTCGACCTTGCCGAGATCGGGTTGCTCGTCAATCGCGCCTACCAGATGCGCGAGATGCGGCGGGAAATCCGCAGCCTGCAGCACGAGCTCTCGGAAACCTACCGTTTCGACCGCATCATCACCAACGATCCGGCCATGCTGGCACTGTGCGATTCGGTTTCGCGCATCGCTTCGAGCAACGCTTCGGTGGTCATTCATGGTGAGAGCGGCGTCGGCAAGGAATTGCTGGCGGCCTCGCTGCACTACAACAGCGCGCGGGCGCAGCATCCCTTCGTCAAGGTCAATTGCGGCGCAATTCCGGAAGGTCTGCTCGAGAGCGAGTTCTTCGGCCATGAGAAAGGCGCGTTCACCGGCGCGGTCACCCGTCGTACCGGCCGTTTCGAGCATGCCGACGGCGGCACGCTCTTTCTCGACGAGATCGGCGAATTGCCGTTGGCATTGCAGGTCAAGCTGTTGCGTGTCATCCAGGACCGCGAGTTCGAGCGCGTCGGTGGCGAGAAAACGCTGAAGGTAGATGTGCGGCTGGTCGCCGCGACCAACCGCGATCTCGAAGCGATGGTCGCTGCCGGCACCTTCCGTCAGGACCTGTTCTACCGGCTCAACGTCGTCAGCCTGTCGGTGCCGCCGCTGCGCGACCGGCCGACCGACATCGCGTTGCTCGCCGCGCATTTTCTGCGTAAGTTCACGGCCGAACACGGGCGCGAGATCGACGATTTCGACGACCATGCGCTGGCGGTGATGCAGCGCTATTCCTGGCCGGGCAACGTGCGTGAACTCTCGAACGCGGTCGAGCGGGCAGTGGTCATGGGGTCGGGCAACATGATCCTGGCCGAGGACCTGCCGCTGTCGGTGGTGCAGGCGACGCGACAGGCGCCGCTCGCCGGCGACGAGGCGTCGGCGAAGACACTCAAGGAACAGGTGCGCGCCTTCGAAGCCCGCATCATCCAGCAGGCGCTCGAACGCAACCTCGGCAATCGTTCGCGCACGGCCAACGAACTGGGCATCAGCCGGCGTGCGCTGCTCTACAAGCTGCACGAACTCGATCTTGACGGCGACGACTGCGCAGAAGCTGTCGCGAGCTGTGAATGAAATTGCGCACCTGAGGCCGGTGGACGGTACCGTGAGGCTTCGCTAAGTCTCGCACCGGTGGTGGTTTGTGCCGACGGCGACGTCAGGCACGCATTCTGCATACGCTCCTTGGAAAAAATTCAATGACAAGGAGTGGAACCCACCATGAGCACCCCCAGCAAGCGCATGACGCATGCCGACTTGCGTCCGAAACTGAAAGATGGCATGAGCATCATGTTCGGCGGCTTTCTCGCCGTCGGCACGCCGCTCGGCATCGTTCAGGAAATTCTCGACGCCGGCATCAAGGATCTGACCATCATCGGTAACGACACGGCGACGCCGGATTCCGGCATCGGCCGGCTGATTGCCGCCAAGCGCGTGAAGAAGGTGATCGCCTCGCACATCGGCACCAACGCCGAAACCGGACGGCAAATGATCGCCAAGGAACTGGACGTCGAACTCGTGCCGCAGGGCACATTGGCCGAACGCATCCGTTGCGGCGGCTCGGGCCTCGGTGGCGTACTGACGCCGACCGGCGTCGGCACCATCGTCGAGGAAGGCAAGACCAAGCTCAGCTTCGATGGCGTCGAGTACCTCGTCGAACGCGGCCTGCGTGCCGATCTCGCCATTCTCAAGGCTCATATCGCCGACGAGAAGGGCAATCTCGTTTACCAGCGCGCGGCACGCAACTTCAATCCCCTGATGGCGCTGGCCGCCGATTATGTCGTGGTCGAAGCCGACCGCATCGTTGCTGCCGGCGAGATCGATCCGGATCTCGTCATGACGCCGGGCGTGCTGGTCGACGCCCTGATTTTGAGCGGGGAGTGCTGAAATGGATGCGAAACAACTGATCGCCAGCCGGGTGGCGCAGGAATTGAAAGATGGCGACGTGGTGAATCTCGGCATTGGTCTGCCGACGCTGATTCCCGACTATCTGCCGAACGACGTGCATATCACGCTGCAGTCCGAGAACGGCTTTCTCGGTCTCGGTCCTCTGGATGGAGAACCGCTGCCGGATCTCGTCAATGCCGGCGGCAAGGCCTGCGGCATGGTGCCGGGAACGGCCTTCTTCGATAGCGCGATGTCATTCGCGATCATCCGCGGCGGACACGTTGATGTCACCGTGCTGGGCGGCTTGCAGGTCGACCAGGAAGGCAATCTCGCTAACTGGATGGTGCCGGGCAAGATGATTCCAGGCATGGGCGGGGCGATGGACCTGGTGACCGGAGCCAAGCAGGTGATCGTGGCGATGGAGCACGCGACGAAGGATGGCGGGGCGAAGATCCTGAAACGCTGCGAACTGCCGCTGACCGCGGCGGGGAAGGTGACGGCGATCGCGACCGAACTCGCCTTCTTCCGCTTCATCGACGGCAAGCTGGTGCTGACCGAAACGGCGCCCGGCGTCAGCCTCGACGAGATCCGCGCCAAGACCGCGGCTGATTTCATCGTCAGCCCGGACTGCCGCGAAATGTGTTTGCCGGCGTGAGTACGTAAAACAAGAAAGCAGTCATTCGTAGTCATCATCAATCATCCAATCTCGAATTGGAGTCAAGGAGTAAAACCATGAGTCAGGAAAAAAGACCCATCCAAGAGGAAGAAGGCGCGATGCAGCGCATGGGCGCGTCACTCGCCAACTGGGCAGAAAAGTGGTTCCCGGACGCCTACGTCTTCGCGGCGATCGCCGTGCTCGTCGTCGTCGTTGCCGCGCTGGCCATGGGCCGCACGCCGGCCCAGGTGTCGGTGGATTTCGGCAAGTCGTTCTGGAACCTGATCCCCTTCACCATGCAAATGGCGTTCGTCGTGATCGGTGGCTATATCGTTGCCGTGTCGCCGCCGGTGCGCAAAGTCATCATGTGGCTCGCGCAATTCCCGAAAACGCCGAAAGTGGCGGTGGCCTATGTCGCCTTCGTGGCGATGGTCGCCTCGCTGCTGAGCTGGGGCTTCAGCCTGATCTTCGCCGGCATCCTGATGCGTGAAGTCAGCAAGCGCGTTGCCGGTGTCGATTACCGTGCGATGGGCGCCGCCGGTTATCTTGGCCTGGGTAGTATCTGGGCGCTTGGCCTGTCGTCATCGGCCGCGCTGCTGATGGCGACCAAGGGGTCGATCCCGCCGGCTCTGCTCAAGATCAGCGGCGTCATCGCGCTCGCCGACACCTTGTTCACCTGGCAGAACCTTGTCATGATCGTCGTGCTGCTGGTGCTGTCGGTGTGGATCTGCTACGCCTCGACACCGACCGCCGACAAGGCGAAGACGGTTGAAATGGCCGGCATTACCTACAAGGAAGAGAACGAGGATATCGGCACGCCGCAGACGCCGGGCGAAAAGCTGGAATTCAGCCCGGTCCTGACGCTGGTGATCGTTGCCCTCGGTCTGGTCTATCTGTATGACGTCTTCAGCACCAAGGGGGGGCTGGCAGCGCTCGACCTCAATACCTACAACTTCATGTTCCTGATCGTCGGCATGCTGCTGCACTGGACGCCGCGCTCCTTCCTGCGCGCCGCCGCCAAGTCGGTACCGATGACCGGCGGTGTGCTGCTGCAGTTCCCGCTCTACGCCGGTATCTTCGGTGTGCTGATGGGGTCGGGGCTGAACGAAGTGCTGGCGCACTTCTTCGTGTCGATTTCGACGCAGGAAACGCTGCCACTGGTCGGTGGCATCTACTCGGCGATCCTCGGTCTGTTCCTGCCGTCCGGCGGTGGCAAGTGGGTCGTTGAAGCGCCGTACCTGCTGCAAGCCGCCAACGAACTGCACGTCAACCTAGCGTGGATGGTGCAGGTCTACAACGCCGCCGAAGCGCTGCCGAACTTCATCAACCCGTTCTGGATGCTGCCGCTGATGGGTCTGACCGGTGTCAAGGCGCGCGATCTGGCCGGCTATTCGACGCTGCAGTTGATCTTCCACACCCCGGTGGTCTTGTTGCTGCTCTGGGCGCTCGGTCTGACGCTGCCGTACGTGCCGCCGGTTCTCGGGTAAACTGTTTTAACGGGCGGTCACGACAGCGTGTTGTGACCGCTTCCTCCATTTTCTGAAGGGTCGATCATGAGCAAGGAAGTATTTGCATTGAGCGCCGTCCGGTCTCCGGTCGGCAGTTTTGGTGGATCGCTGGGCGGTCTGGCGCCGGAAGAACTCGGCAGCATGGTGGCGAAGGAAGCCTTCGTGCGGGCCGGCGTCGATCCGAAGCAGGCGAGCTACGCCGTTGTTGGCAACGTCATTCCCTGCAGTTTCAGCTTCCCGTATGTGCCGCGTCGGGTGACGATCGGCGCCGGCATGGCGATGGAATCGACGGTGATGGCTTGTAACCGCCTGTGCGGATCGGCCATGCAGGCGATCATCAACGTGTCGCAGAACATCCTGCTCGGCGACGCCGAGATCGGGTTGGGCGGCGGCGTCGAAGTGATGTCGGCGGGCGGTTACCTCTCGACGGCGATGCGCACCGGTGCGCGCATGGGCGACACGACGATGGTCGACATGATGGTGGCGGTGCTGACCGATCCGTTCGGGGCCGGTCACATGGGTATGACAGCCGAGAATCAGGCAGTCAAGTGGGGCATCAGCCGTGAGGAGCAGGACGCCTTCGCGCTGGAGTCGCAGGTGCGCGCGGCCAAGGCGATTGCCGAGGGACGCTTCAAGTCGCAGATCGTGCCGGTGACGTTGAAAACGCGCAAAGGCGAGGTAGTGTTCGATACCGACGAGCATCCGCGCGCGACGACGCTGGAAGCGCTGGCGAAGATGAAGCCGGCATTCAAGAAGGATGGCACGGTGACGGCGGGTAACGCGTCGGGGATCAACGACGGCGCAGCATTCCTGGTGCTGGCCGGAAATGCGGCGGCAGGCGGGAGTGGGCAGAAGCCGCTGGCGCGGTTGGTGTCGTACGCGGTGTCCGGGGTCGAGGCGAGCCTCATGGGCGACGGACCGATTCCGTCGACGCAGGCGGCGCTGAAGCGTGCCGGGCTGACGCTCGACCAGATCGACGTGATCGAAGCGAACGAAGCGTTTGCGGCGCAGGCGATCGCGGTGGGCAAAGGGCTGGGTCTTGATCCAGTGAAGACGAACCCGAACGGCGGCGCGATCGCGCTCGGCCACCCGGTCGGCGCAACCGGCGCGGTGATCGTCACCAAGCTCCTGCACGAGATGCAGCGCGTCAATGCACGCTACGGCCTGGCGACCATGTGCATCGGTGGCGGCCAGGGCATTACCACCATCTGGGAACGCTGCTGAGCGTGGCATGTTCTGACAGAAATTAATCCGGATTCCGGTACTGAATCGCCCGCTTTTGCGGGCGATTTTTTTGCCCGGACGGCGCCTCAGGGGGGACTCATTTCTTGTTATGTTTTCTGTACATAACGTACAAAAAATCTCGAATTACATAAGTTTTTCGCAAATTCATCGGCGCGGACGGGGTTGTTATGTACGTTTTGTATGCCTTCAATTTCATGACAAAAGCCGTGCGCTCATCGAGATGTGCAAATAACTTTAGAATGAAAAATGAGTAATAAATCACATCGGATCGTGTGCTGTTGTCGTAGTGTCCTCCTGTGGAATGACGGAGGTGACTGTGAGACGCCGAACTGCCGTATTGCCAGTTCTTCTTCGCAAGATAATGAGCGCCCGGTGTTGCGCCGCGATGGCGGCGTCATTAATGCGCATGTCTTGGCCGGCAATGGCAATCGCATGGAACTGGTGTGTATTGTTGGCGTCCGCCTCCGTGCATGCGGCCGGCGTGACGGCGCTGAATCGGGCGCATATCCATTCTTCAGAGCATCGAACGGTAAAAACACTGTCTTTTTTCCCGGATCTGGTCGGTTCGAGAAGTGCGGGGCGCCTGCGGGTGGAAGTGTGCGAGGATGCCGCGGCCGGTAACCAGTCCTCCATTTTCCCGAGCTTGCGCGATGGCACTCTGGATATCTCCGTACTAAGCCAGGGCGTTATTACGATGGTCGTGCCCGAGGCGGCAGCTTTCGGCTTGCCATTCCTGTTCTGTTGATCAGCGAGGCGCGGAGTTCACCATGAAGATCAGGAATGTGCTTGTGAATGGCTTCGGCGTAGCGCTTGTCGCAGTTGTTGCGGTGGTGGTGCTGTCGTTCGCGATGCTCTCTCAATTGACATCGCAGTGGCGTGACGCCTCGACCGTTGCAAACAAGCGTTACGAAATCATGTTGAAGGCGTCCTTGCAGTTGGGTTATGCGACTTCGTATTTCAATAATTATGTTCTCGAGGGCGGGAACGATGCGCGGCGCTTCAACAGTGAAATGCAGGAATTGTCGGCGTTGCTCGACGCCTATGCCGAGAGCGGTGTCATTGATGAATTCGAGCACGGCCTGCTGGCAGATGCCCGGGACTTCATCGCACAGTACAGAAATGACATTCGCAAGATCATGCGGTTGCGCGAATCCGGCGTCACCAGCGCTGCGCTTAAACTGGCGGTTCAAGGTGAGGCCGACAAGATGCTGGCGCTCATCATACGCAAATTGACCGACATCAATGGTCAGCGGACAAGCATTGCCACCAAAAAAATAGATCGCCAATTCGACTTGAGTCGATTGGGGTTGCTGCTGGCCGCACTTGTCGCCGCCGGATCTATCCTGGCTGTTGGCATCCTCACTTCGCGGATGATTGTCAGAAACGACAAGGAGCGCATGCTGGCGATCGGATCGCTGCAGGTGGAAGTCGGCGAGCGACGAAAGGCCGAGGCCGAACTCGATGAATATCACGAACACCTGGAGCAACTGGTTCGGGATCGTACTGCCGAACTGGAAGAAGCGCGTGTGATTGCTGATGCCGCCAATATGGCGAAATCGGATTTTCTCGCCAACATGAGTCACGAAATCCGAACGCCGATGAATGGCATCATCGGTTTGACGCAACTGGCGTTGGACACCCGCCTGACCGGACAGCAGCGTAATTATCTCGACAAAGTGCTGACGTCATCGCGGGCGCTTTTGAGCCTGCTCAACGATATTCTCGACTATTCAAAGATAGAGGCTTGTCGTATCGAACTCGAAGCGACGGACTTCCTGCTTGAGGACGTTTTGTTGGCAACGAGTGATCTGCTTTCCTTCCGGGCCGACGAGAAAGGGCTGGAACTGTTCATCGACATGGATCCGGATGTTCCTCGCTGGGTAATGGGTGATCCGTTGAGGCTCAGCCAGGTGATCAATAATCTGGTCGGAAATGCCATCAAATTTACGCAGCAAGGCGAGGTTCATCTTAAGGTCGATATCGCAGACAGGACGCAGGAAACCTTGTTTCTGCGCTTCTCTGTCAGGGATACAGGGATAGGTATCGTTCCTGAAGACTCCAAGAAATTGTTCCTGCCGTTTGTCCAGGCCGATACGACGGTGACCAGGAAATTTGGCGGGACCGGTCTGGGTCTGGCAATCAGCAAACGTCTTGTCGAACTGATGGGCGGGCAGATCGCAGTATCAAGTGCGCCCGGCGTTGGCAGTACTTTTTCCTTTACGGTTCGCCTGGGGGTGCCGTCGTTGCGAGAGAACGAACGACCGTCTGGTCGGCGTCTTCAGGATCTGATGCCAAAACGGACTTTGGTCGTCGACGATCAGGAGACGTCGTTGATCATCATGAGAACGTTGCTCGAGAAGTGGCATTTCCCAGTGACAACGGCACTGTCCGGAGAAGAGGGGCTCCGGCTTCTGGCCGAGGCCAAGGATCGTGGCGTTCCATTTGATCTCATCCTGCTTGACTGGCGGATGCCAGGCATGGATGGCGTCGAGGTTGTTCATTCAATCGATGCGGCGTTTGAAGAGGGGCAGGGCGTGAGGCCGCCCACCGTGTTCATGGTGACAGCCTTCAGTCGCGAAGATTTGAAGGAGGAAAGCAGCGGACTGAATGTCGATGCCATTTTGAATAAGCCGGTGACACCTTCAGTGTTGTTCGACGCATTGGTCAGCATGCAGCAGAAGGAAAGTGTGCCGCGCCCTTCGGCAGAAGGGTCCTCCGGACTCAGAGGTTTTGGCCTTGAGACAGTGTGCGGAGCATCAATCCTTCTTGTTGAGGATAATGAAATAAATCAGCAGGTTGCGCGTGAGTTTCTTGAAAAGAACGGTTTTCTGGTCACGGTTGCCAGCGACGGGCGACAGGCAGTGGAGCAGGTCGCTCACGGAGCTTTCGATCTGGTTCTGATGGATTTGCATATGCCGATAATGGACGGCTTTGAGGCAACGCAGAGAATCCGTGCATTGCCTCAGGGCGCCAGGTTGCCAGTCATTGCGATGACGGCAGCAGCAATGGCGCAGGATCGCAGGGATAGCCTGAACGCGGGAATGAATGATCATATCGCGAAGCCCGTCGAACCAAAGAATCTCGCGGAAACACTGTTGAAGTGGCTCTCAGGTCCGAGTCAGGTGCGTTCCGGCAATACCGGTACCGCGTTTGCCGCTGCCTCAGATCATGACGAAGCTTCGGAAATAGAGGCCATCGAACGTCGCATGCCAGGCATCTCGGTGAGATTCGGATTGGCCAGGATCATGGGGAATCTGGCCTTGTACAAACGCCTCTTGCAATCCTTTTCCGAACGGCATTTGGAAACAGTACCGAAACTGCGAGCACTCCAGGCTGCGAATGATATCGATGCCATTGGGCTGGAAGCGCATAACCTGAAGGGGGAGGCAGGAAATCTTGGAATTGATGCGGTTCGAACGGCAGCAGACCATCTGGGAGTGCGGATCAAGGCGGGAGATTCGAGCGTTACGCTCCAACGACTTGTCGATGATCTGGTGAAACATCTTGAAGATGCCGTCGAACTATTGGGACCCGGTGCGTTTGCGCTAGAGGACGCTAACAGTAACGATGGCGGGGGGGCGACTGTCATTCCATTCAGCGTTGCGCAAGCCGAGGCACAACTCGGAATATTGCGTGACTTGCTTAGATCGAGAAATCTTGCAGCCCGGCGGGTCGCGAGCGAATTGGAAACCTCCTTTCGAGGCAATCCCGGGTTGCATGAAGTCCGCGAAATTGCGGGCGCTATACGCGAACTGCATTATGAGGCAGCGCTTTGCATGCTTGATCAACTGTTTTCCAGGCCACCGTGGGGGGCGGGAGCATGAGCGCTGATGGTCGTTCCCGCATTCTGATTATCGATGATTCTCCTGGTGTCATCGAGTTTCTGGATGGGGTCTTGAGTCCCGATTACGAGGTGAGTTTTGCGACGAGCGGCAGTGAGGGGGTCGCCCTGGCGCAACGCTTTCCAGCGGATATCATTCTTCTGGATGTCATGATGCCCGAGCTTGATGGCTACGAAGTCTGCCGCCAATTGCGAGAACTCCGCATGACGCGAGACACGCCAATCGTGTTCCTTACCAGTCTGGCGAGTCCTAAGGATGAGGAGTTTGGTCTGACGCAGGGCGCTGACGATTTCATTGCCAAGCCGATCTCGCCACCGGTATTGCGTGCACGTGTCAGGAATCACCTCCTGTTCGCCCAGTCGCGACGTGCCCTGAAACGTCAAAATGAAGAATTGGAGCGCCTTGTATTCGAACGGACAAAAGAGGTGATGCGAAGGGATCACCAGCTCATCGCTGCACAAACCTCGATTATCACGGCGTTTTGTGCTCTCGCCGAAGCGCGTGACCATGAAACCGGAAATCATATTCAGAGAACGCAGAATTATGTCAGGATTCTTGCGGAGAAATTGAGATGGGATCGTCGGTTTGGCGTGCTTCTAAATGACGATTACATCAATGTTCTGTATAAGTCGGCTCCGCTCCATGATGTTGGCAAAGTGTCGATCCCGGATGCGATTCTTCTCAAGCCGGTTGGTTTGGTCCCGACCGAATGGGAGATCATGCAGCGCCACTGCGCCGCGGGAAGCCGGGCGATCACGCGGGCGGCGCAGGAGTATGGCGAGACCGAGGATAGCTTCTTCGGGGTGGCTGCTGAAATCGCGATGTTCCACCACGAACGCTGGGATGGCAGTGGCTATCCCCAAGGGCTGGCGGGTGACGAGATTCCTTTAAGCGCCCGCTTAATGGCCGTTGCCGATGTTTACGATGCCTTGATTTCTCCTCGGGTCTACAAGAAGGCTCTTTCCGCAGAAAAGGCTATCGAGTTGATGGTTGAACAGCGCGGGCGTCATTTTGATCCGGATATCCTTGATGCAATGGTTGAAATATCAGATCGGTTCAATGATATTGCGCAGCATTTCAGCGATATGTCGGAGCGAGAAAGCTAGGCTCGTTCCGAAATGTAAATGTGTCCGCGTTCCTGGCGCTGAGATGCGCGCAATGTGAATCGGTCCGGAAACTGACGTGTTCCTGGCGGTTGAGGCGGCTGAACGGTTGCGAAGACCGGTGGAGCAAAGAGGATGCCTGGGCTGCACTGGGCGTTACCGTTACGGCGTCGATCGGCGTGGCGCATTTTTTCAGGTCTTGTGGCGAACATCGATTCGCCTCTCGCTCATGGCGATAAGGCTTTGTATGAGGCAAAGCACAGGGGGCGTAATCGCGTTTGTCAGTCGGCTGAAAGAACGCCTGCCGTCGCCTGATCGGGTTTCAGCTCCGGATCGAAACGGTCGCAACGGCGGACAAGATCAGTGCCGCCGCAAGGAGTTCCTGAGCGCCGATGGGCTCGCCGAGGATGAGCATGCCGCTGATGACGCCAATCAACGGTGTCGCCAGCGACGACAAGGAAGAGACTGACACCGGGACCATCAGAACGATCTTGTTCCAGGCCCAGTAACAGAACATGAAGGCGATGATCGTGTTATAGGCAAGGCCGGCGGCTGGCCAGAAGCTTGGGAGCGTAAGGCGTGCTGTTTCAAGTGGGAGGGCTGCAAGAAAAAGAGGGATTCCACCGAGAAACATCGTCCAACCGGTCAGGGCGACCGTTGGCATGGGAACCTGTTTGCGTTTGAACATCACGATACCGAAGGCCCAACTCCAGGCCGCCGCCAACATGCAGGCGATTCCCGCCGGGGCCTCGAGAAAGCCGGAAATACTTCCGCCCATGAGGGCGACGATGCCGGAAAGTCCGAGAACAAGTGCTGCGATCCGTCGTACATTCAATCGCTCGCCGAGAATAAGCACCGAGAGGATGGCTCCCCATACCGGCATAGTGAATCCGAGCAAGGCGGCACGCCCGGAAGGGAGCAGAGATACGCCATAAATGGCGAATACGTTCCAGCCGATGATGTTGAACAGCGATAACTGTGCCACGACCTTAAATTGCCCCGGAGGAATGGCAATCGAATAACCGCTTGCGCGGGCGATGACGAGTAAGCCGGAGCCTCCGAGAATCAGGCTGATGGCACGAAAATACAGGGGAGGGACTTCGGACAGGACGATTTTCATGACCGGCCAGTTGATGCCCCATCCCAGCGCGAGAGCGGCAAGCAGCAAGAGTCCGGCGGGGGGGAGTTTGTCATGCTGAGAAGGAGCGTTCATCGGGAACCTAAGTGGGTAAAATCTGTACTCAAGGCAAGGCGGGAAGACATCGTGTATTTCGTATGGTTCCGCCAATGTCGGTAGCGTGGAGGATGGTATTGCTTCGGCAGCGAAATCGAGGAGATAATTCGCGACCATGACACAGGACTCGATCATTAAACAAGACCAGCCTTCCGAAGAGATTCCTGTGGAAGGGGTGCGTCGCATAATCAATGGACAGGAGCGCGTTTTCTATGACGGCTACTGGATCAAGACCTATCCGGTTCCGGCCAATACGCTGGAAGCGCGCAAGCGCCTGATCGAGGCCTTGACGCGGCGCCTGTTCAACCACACCGAGCACGGGTTGAACGTGCCGGGGTCACGGCTCGCTGAAGCGCGTAAGAGCTTCGAGGAAGAAAGTGATCCGGCCTGCCGCCGAGTGAAATCAGCGATGTTGGCGGGAGCACTGTTCAATCGGGCAACCGATATTTTCCGCAAACTGGTCGAGTTGCAGGCGGACGGCATCGAGATTCAGAGCAGTAATCCTTTGATGCGCGAATGTGGCAAGTGTCTGATGGAGGCGATGGAACTTGGGCATTCGGTGTTGCATCGGAGCGGAGAGGAGGGCATCGATGAGCTTTGGGGGGAACCCTTCCGTGCTTTCTCGATCCCGATTGAGGAATTCTACGAGAGTCGATACATAAAAATCGGCCAGAGCATGCGCGATATTGATCGTATCGGACAAGCGATGGTAGAGACTTTCACCAGAATTGACGCTTTCGAAGGAATCAGGGCGCCGATTGTCGATCTGGTAGATGCCGCCAAAATAAAAACCGAAATTTTGCGGACCGATCCCAATATCTTCGACGTGTGGGCGCGGCTCGTTACTGCGTCGGAGCGCCTGGCTAACTTCGCGCCGCGTCATCCCGCTCCGGACGAGCCACCGCACAAACACAACATTTCGGATGGTCTGCAGTTGATCCGTAATGGCCGCGATCTGATTTTTTACATCGCAAGGGCGCGCACTCCAATGCCGAAAAGCATGCGCGAATATGTGGATCGCTGCGAGAACTATCTTTGTTCCGGACGTTCCCCCCTGTTTCCGGCGCCTTTGCCGGCCTAGGGTGCGGGGGGGCGGTGTGGTAGGCCGTCTTCAGCCTGTTCTTCGAGGGGAAGGTGCAGTTGGCGACGGCGCGACAGGAAGTCGCGCAATGCGTTTTCCATGACCGTCGAGATGCCGGATCCAAGTTCTTTTCCCGTTTGTAACAAGGCGGCTTCGATCAGAGAGGGCAGGGACTTGGCGAGTTGCTCTCCGAAAGCGTGAGCAACTTCCGAGGCGAGAAGCGTAACCTGGGTTTCGTCGATGCGTTCGCTTCGAGGTTCCGAAATCGCAGCTTCCGGCGATACGACATCGGTCAGCGTCGGAATGTCTTCGTCATCAGATACGGCGGGCGCGTTTGGGAGTGTGCTTGGTGTCGTCGAAGACTTGGCAGCGATGAAGGTACGACGCTTTCTCAGCAGGGAGTCGGTTCGGTCAAGCACGTCGGGGGTGTCGCTCATCGTTGAATCTCCGCAAGGTCGATGAACTTGATTGCATAGCCGCGATCCTTGTAGTACTTCACGCGCTCCCGCCCTGCCTGACGATCTTCGTCCTCTTGGCCGACAACTTCGATGAGGCTGGCAAATCGCGAGAATCCGGGCGGAATTTCGCGAGAAAGATTGAAGAGTCGCTGACTCTGAGGCGCGTGCTCAAGCGAATCAGCAATGACAACGAGGGTTTCGGAAGCAAGCGGTGACTGGGCACGGACGTGTGGCACAAAACCAGTGGGCTGCTGGACCCAGAGTTGGCGGTCGATTGCGTCGGCGACGTGTGGGTCGGGCGCGTACACCAGCATCGCTTTATTTTGCTGCGCCGCTTTGCTGATCAGGGCGGCAATGGCGTTAAGGCGATCGCCAGCGTTGTGGTAGAAAAACACCTGAGTCAATCGAGTTTCCCCGCACGGCCGAGCAGATAGTGAACCAGCAGTGGGACTGGACGGCCCGTTGCGCCTTTGTCGGCCCCGGATTTCCAGGCGGTTCCGGCAATGTCGAGATGTGCCCAGTTGAATTTTTCAGCAAAGCGCGAGAGGAAGCACGCGGCGGTGATGCTGCCTGCCGGACGACCGCCAATGTTGGCCATGTCGGCAAAATTGCTCTTCAGTTGTTCCTGGTAATCATCCCAGAGCGGCAGTTGCCAGGCGCGATCAATGGCTTGGTCGCCGGCCTTGCGAAGGTCGTCCGCAAGATCGTTATCGTTGGCGAAAAGGCCGCTCGCGACATTGCCCAGCGCGATGACGCAGGCACCGGTGAGTGTGGCGACGTCGATGACGGCATCCGGCTTGAAGCGCTCGGCGTAGCTCAGCGCGTCACACAGTATGAGACGGCCTTCTGCGTCGGTATTGAGGATTTCGATGGTTTGTCCCGACATCGAACTGACGATATCGCCAGGCTTGCTGGCGTTTCCTCCCGGCATGTTCTCGGCGGTAGGGACAATGACGACAAGCCGCAGAGGCAACTTCATTTCGGCCGCAGCCTTGAGCGCGCCGAGCACGCTGGCGGCGCCACACATGTCGTACTTCATTTCGTCCATGCCTTCGCCGGGCTTGAGCGAAATGCCCCCGGAGTCGAAGGTGATGCCTTTGCCGATGAGGACCACCGGTTTTCGATTTTTGGCTCCCTCGATACCGTTGTACTCCAGAACGATTAATTTCGGTGGCTGACGCGATCCGCGGGCGACCGACAGAAGGGCATTCATGCCGAGCTTTTCCATGTCGGCGCGTTCAAGCACCTTGCAACCGAGGGCGTGTTCGAGCGCCAGTTGCCTGGCTGTCTCAGCCAGGTGCTCCGGGGTACAGACGTTCCCCGGCGTGTTGCCTAGATCCCGGGCGAGGCTGACTCCGGCGCCAATCGCGAGTCCTTGGGCCAATGCCGATTCTGCCGTCGGTATTTCCTTACGACTGTCCACCGTCAGGATCAGACTGTTCAGTTTTGGCGCCTTGTTGTTCTTCTTGCTCTTGAATTGCTCGAAACGATAGGCGGTTTCCTGCACGATTATCGCCGCCTGCCGAATTTTCCATGCTGCACTGCGCTTGCGCAAGGCAAGTGTAGTGAGTGTCAGGACAGCGCTGGTGGCGCCACTGTCGCGCAGCGCCTTGAAAGCTGTGCGAACGGCTGTGCAGTAATCCTTGTCACCAAATGTCTTGGCTTTGCCCAGTCCAACCAGCAATATCCGCTCACTCGGCGCGGAAGGCAGATGGTACAGCATCAGACTGGTGCCGGATCGGCCCTCGAAATCGCCGTTTTCGATGAGTTTGCTCAGTGCATTGCCACAGATTGCGTCGAGTTCCTGCGCACTTCCTGCCAAAGGGCCTGATTCGAATACGCCTACAACGGTGCAGGTGTTCGGTTGTCTGTCCAGGGAGGCGCTTTTTATGCTAAATTCCACCGTTTCGCTCCTTCGATGGCTCTGATTGTCGTCAGGGGTCGATTATCCCCGTTGTTTTTCGCTAAAGTCAAAACATGATCTTCCAGCGCGCCACGCGGCGCGAATTCACACAGGCTGCGGCCGGTGTTTTCGTGGCGCTCTTTGCGATCCTCGTGACGACCCAGCTGATTCGCTTACTTGGCGAGGCTGCGCAAGGGTCGATCATCCCGGAAGCGGTTGCAGCCCTGCTGGGTTTCTCTGCCATTAACTATATTCCGACCCTGCTGTCGCTGTCTTCGTTTGTTGCGATATTGCTGACCTTGTCGCGTTGCTACCGTGATTCGGAAATGGTCGTCTGGTTCTCGTCGGGATTGTCGCTGCGTGCGTGGATCAGACCCGTGCTGGTGTTCATGTTTCCGCTGGTGATCGCTATCGGCGCGTTGGCGCTGTTCGTTTCGCCCTGGGCGCTTTCGAAAAGCGCGGAGTATCGCGGGGCACTGAATACGCGTAAGGATGCCGGTCAAGCAACGCCCGGTGCCTTTCAGGAGTCTTCGTCCGGGGATCGGGTTATTTTCGTCGAGGCCGTTGCCGATGACGAAAGCTATGTCAAAAACGTCTTCGTGAGTTCCGTGCAAAATCGCCGGGTCGGCGTGACCATGGCTGCGACCGGGCATCAGGAGTTCTCGGCAAACGGCGATCGCTTCGTCGTGCTCGAGAACGGTCGGCGCTATGAAATTGAGCCGGGAGACCGCGAGTTCCGGATTCTCGAATACGGGAAGTATGCGGTCCGGATCGAGACCAAGGAATCGCGTGGTGTCGAGGTCAGACCGGGGAACATGCCAACACTCGATTTGATGCGGAGTGACCAGCCGGGGCATCTGGCTGAACTGCTCTGGCGGCTTGGCGCGCCTGTGTCGGCCGTGGTTTTGGCCTTGCTGGCGATTCCCTTGTCGTTTGTCAATCCACGCGCAGGACGTTCGGCGAACATGCTGCTCGCGCTGTTTACCTATTTGCTCTATAACAATCTCCTGACGATCAGTCAGGCTTGGGTCGCCAGTGGCAGGATATCCTTCGCCGTTGGCGTGGTGGGCGTCCATCTCTTCATGCTCGGCTTGCTGCCACTGCTGTTTTTCCGGCGGATCGCAGTACTGTCTGTCTTACGGTTCTTGCGATGAAAATCTACCGTCGTTATCTGGCGCGCGAGGTTTCCGCCGCAATTCTTCTGGTTCTCGCCGGATTCCTGGCCCTGTTCAGTTTTTTCGACATGGTCGGGGAAGTCAAAAACGTTGGGCAGGGCAATTATCAATGGCATCACGCGTTGATCTACGTTGGTTTGCGTTTGCCGGGGCGAATTTATGAGCTAATGCCGATCGCTGTTCTGATCGGAGCGCTGTACTCGTTGTCCGCACTTGCGCGTCACTCCGAAATTACGGTTTTGCGTGCGTCTGGCTTGTCGACCGGGCGTTTGCTGGGAGTGTTGTTTCAAGTCGCCCTGTTGTTTGCCGTGGCGATATTTGTTATCGGCGAGGCGGTGGTGCCGTCGAGCGAGCGGGCTGCTCAGCAACTGCGTCTCAGAGAGCGTGGGCAGACGGTTGGGCAAGAACTGCGCAGCGGCTTGTGGCTGAAGGATGAGCGCAGTTTTATCAATGTGCGATCCGTCTTGCCGGACAATCAGCTGGAAGGGATCCGCATCTACGATTTTGACAAGAATGCGCGCCTGAAATCGGTCACCGAAGCTCGTGGTGGCCGTTTGCTGGCGTTGAAGGGCTGGGAACTGACCGACGTGGTGCAGACCATCCTCTATGGCGAACGGTCGGAAGTGGTTCGCAAATCGACGATGGAGTGGCCGTCGACGCTCAATCCGGATATTTTGTCAGTGCTGATGATCGCGCCGGAGCGCATGTCTTTGTTGCACTTGACCGCCTATGTCCGGCATCTTTCGGAAAACGCCCAGAAAACACAGCGTTACGAGATTGCCTTGTGGAAAAAAATCATCTATCCCTTGGCGGCTCTTGTCATGGTGGCGCTGGCGCTGCCCTTCGGCTATACCCATAACCGCGTGAGCGGCGTCAGTCTGAAAATCTTCTCAGGCGTGATGATTGGCGTGCTGTTCCATATGCTGAACGGCCTGTTCTCGAATCTCGGTGCCATCAATAGCTGGTCACCGTTGCTGAGCGCGCTTGCGCCATCGGCGCTGTTCATGCTGGCGGCTACCGGGATGATCTGGTGGATGGAGCGGCGCTGATTAGCGGTCGCTGATCAGCCGCGTACCGGCAAGCCGGTCATGCAGGAACTGGCGGTCGCTGTCGACGAATCCCCAGAGAATGCCGATGCCGCCGAGCAGCAGTGACGGCCAGCAGAGCAGGTAGCGCAATAGCGCCTGTGCCGGGCGAAGTTCGTGGCCGTCGCGGGTGACAATGCGGATCTTCCAGGTTTTCATGGCCAGAGTGCGTCGCCCCGCGCTCCAGAACCAGACGAAATAGATCAGTAACGTCAAGAAAACCTGGGCCCACAGGGTGAGTGGCGAAGCGACCCGGTGTAAAAATGCACCAATGAGCAGATGTGGCAAAAGGAGCGTCGCCGCCAGCAAGGCGAGTGCCAGCAGCGCTTCATAGCACATCCCGGCAAGTCGTTTGGCGATTCCGGCTGGGCGGGGGGGCTCGGGCATCAACACTATTGCTTGCTGCCCGCTTCTGCGATCGCGTTTTCAGCTGGTGCAGGTGCCGACGAAGAGACGGGGGCCGGTGTTGGCACCGGTGCTGTGAGAGGCAGCGGGGCTGGCCGGGCCGGCTTGGCTGTCGTCTGGCTTTCAGCCATCTGCTTCAATTTTTCTTTTTCAGCGTCGGGAAGGCTGGAATACTCTTCCCACATTTGCTTGAGCTGCTGTTTTTTCTCCGAGGGAAGCTTGCTGGCAGTCTTGAAGTTCTCCCTGGCTGTTCTCCGTTCTTCCGGGGAGAGCTTGTCCCAGGACTGCATTTGAACTTGAATGCGGCGCTTTTCTTCCGGTGCCATCTCGGCAAAGCGTGCCGCGATGCTCAGCCACTTTTTCTGCCGGTAGTTTTCCATGGCGTCCCAGTCGTCACTGAGCGGGGCCAGGACGATCTTCTGCGTAACTGTCAGCTCGCTCCATTTGGGCTGGGGAGGGGTCGCCATCAACGCCGGATTGGACGGAGCCGCCCCTGCCGGAATTGAAATGAGGATGCCGATGAGTACTACTGCGGCGAAACCTGCTTGAGCCATTCAGAAAAGCCCTTGTCGATAAAGGCGCCAACCGGAAGATCGTCGGAGAGCAGCGCGCTGTCGATCTCACTGAGTTCGTTGACCCGTTGGTCCGCTATCCAGAACGAAGCGGTAACGACGCAGGCTGCCAGCGTGAGTGCCGCGACGAACTGCCAGACCCGCAGACCTTCGAACTGCATCTGGAAGTAGCCCCCTGCCGTTGCCAGCACGGATTTGGACGCGCGTTGCTTTTGATGAGCAAGCGCCATTTTTCTGGCCATGGCGAGACGATCCGAAGTCTCGGGGCGCAGTTCGTATAATCCCCGGTTCAGGTGTTGCCTGACTTTGAAAATGAAATGTAGCTCGTTCATAAGGTAATTCCTCTTGCTTTCAGTGCATTTGCCAGCGCGTGAGTGGCGCGCGAACAATGGGTTTTGACGCTGCCTTCTGAGCAGCCCATCGCCGAAGCAGTTTCAGCAACGTCCATATCTTCCCAGTAACGCATCAGGAAGGCTTCGCGTTGACGTGTTGGCAATGATTTTATTTCTTCTTCAATAATTCCAAGGACTTGTGACTGCTCAAGCTGTCCGTCCGGGGAATTTGGCGTGAACGACTCCGATTCGACCTCGATCGTTTCCAATGGATCGCGCTCTTCGTCGTCATCTGATGAGAAAGACGAGAGCAGCGTTGTCCAGAGCGAGCGCACCTTGCTGCGACGAAAATAATCGCGGATCGCATTCTGCATGATACGCTGGAAGAGCATCGGCAGTTCTTCTGCCGGTCTGTCCCCGTATTTTTCCGCAAGGCGCATCATCGCGTCCTGAACGATATCAAGCGCAGCGTCGTCGTCGCGAAGGGCAAACGCCGCCTGTTTGAAGGCACGGCGTTCAGTCGCAGCGAGAAAGTCGGAGAGTTCGCGTGGGCTGGCCAGGATGATGTCCTTGGGGGATGTACCAGAATTGCCTGTCGGCTCCCGTAATGCGAAATCGGGGAGTCTTGACCAATCGGTGTCTAGAAGATAACGTTATAGAATTTTTCGAGTTTTTCGCATGGTGGGGCGACAGCAATGACATTAATGACCGGTGCAGAGATTGTAATCAGGTGCCTGCAGGAAGAAAAGGTCGACTATGTGTTCGGCTATCCGGGCGGTGCCGTTTTGCACCTGTATGACGAGTTGTTCAAACAGGATCAAGTCAAGCATGTGCTGGTCAGGCACGAGCAGGCTGCAGTCCATGCGGCAGACGGTTTGGCGCGGTCGACCGGGCAGGTTGGTGTAGCGTTGGTGACGTCGGGTCCCGGTGCGACAAATGCCGTGACCGGGATTGCCACGGCTTACATGGATTCGATACCGCTGGTCGTGATTACCGGCCAGGTGCCGACCTTCTACATCGGTCAGGATGCGTTTCAGGAAGTCGATTCGGTTGGCATTACCCGCCATTGCGTGAAGCATAACTTCCTGATCAAGGATGTGCGGGATATCGCCACGACGATGAAAAAGGCCTTTTATATTGCGAGCACCGGTCGGCCGGGGCCGGTTGTCGTCGATATTCCCAAGGATGTGACGGCGGCGAAATGCAAATTTGATTATCCGGCTGAGATCCGGATGCGCTCGTACAACCCCGTCGTCAAGGGGCATCTTGGCCAGATCAAGAAGGCCGTCGGCTTACTGCTCAATGCCAAGCGGCCGGTGCTCTATACCGGTGGCGGCGTCGTGCTCGCCAATGCCGCCGAGCAACTGACGGCGCTGACGCGGCGTCTGGGCTTTCCGATCACCAATACGCTGATGGGATTGGGCGGCTATCCGGCATCGGATCCCCAGTATCTTGGCATGCTTGGCATGCACGGAACGCTGGAAGCCAATCTGGCGATGCAGCACAGTGATGTAGTGCTGGCGATCGGGACGCGCTTCGACGACCGGGTGATTGGCAATCCGGATCACTTTACCGGAATGCCTCGGAAGATCATTCATGTCGATATCGACCCCTCTTCAATTTCGAAGCGTGTTCGTGTCGATGTGCCGATTGTCGGCAATGTGGCTGAAGTTCTCGAAGAAATGCTGAAGCTTGTCGATGCCGAGTCGCACAAACCCGACGTTAGCGAGTGGTGGTCCGAAATCGAAGGGTGGCGCGAGCGTCAGTGCCTGAAATACAAGATGGATCAGGAAATCATGCCGCAGTATGTCATCGAGAAGCTGTGGGAAGTGACGGGCGGCAAGGCGATCGTGGCCTCGGACGTCGGGCAGCACCAGATGTGGGCTGCACAGTATTACCGGTTCGACGAGCCGCGCCGCTGGCTGAATTCAGGCGGGCTCGGGACGATGGGAGTCGGACTGCCCTATGCGATGGGCGCGGCGTTCGGCAATCCCGACAAGCAGGTTGCCTGCATCACCGGCGACGGCTCGATCCAGATGTGCATTCAGGAACTGTCCACCGCCAAGCAGTATGGCTTGCCGATCAAGATCCTTTGCCTCAACAACCGTTTTCTCGGGATGGTGCGCCAGTGGCAGGAAATGTTCTACGATGGACGCTATTCGCACACCTACATGGATTCGCTGCCCGATTTCGTCAAACTGGCGGAGGCCTATGGGCATGTCGGGATCCGCATTGATCGGCCGGAGGAGGTCGAGCCCGCGCTGAGAAAGGCGTTTGTCGAACACAAGAATGAAACGGTTTTCCTGGATATCCGAACCTCGCGCGAAGCCAACGTCTTTCCGATGGTGGCCGCGGGCAAAGGGCTTTCCGAAATCATTCTGGCTGAAGATCTCTGAGGAACCGGTTTATGCGACACATCATTTCTTTGTTGCTTGAGAACGAAGCCGGCGCCTTGTCGCGTGTGGCAGGTCTGTTTTCTGCGCGCGCCTACAACATCGAGTCGTTGACGGTGGCGCCAACCGAAGACGCATCCTTGTCACGGCTGACCATCGTTACGACGGGTAGTGACGAAATCATCGAGCAAATCACCAAACAACTGAACAAGCTGATCGACGTCGTCAAGGTCGTCGATCTGTCCGAAGCCGCGCACATCGAGCGCGAGCTGATGCTGATCAAGGTCCGGGCCTCTGGCAAGGACCGCGAGGAGATGAAGCGCATGGCCGACATATTTCGCGGGCGCATCATTGACGTTACCGAGTCGACCTACGTGATCGAACTTACCGGTAGCGGGTCCAAGCTCGATTCCTTTATCCAGGCGATCGATGCTGATCTCATCCTCGAAACCGTCCGTACCGGTGTCAGCGGCATTGGCCGCGGCGACCGCATTCTCAAGGTTTAGGACGGGCGCGAAACGACGTTGTTTGCCCCGTCGCTATTTTCTGTCTGCACTACGAAAGGTAAATCATGAAAGTCTATTACGACAAGGACGCCGACCTCTCCCTGATCAAGGGCAAGAAGGTCACGATTGTTGGTTATGGCTCGCAAGGCCACGCGCATGCTCAAAACCTGACCGATTCCGGCGTCAAGGTAACCGTTGGCTTGCGCAAGGGTGGCGCCTCCTGGAGCAAGGTCGAGAAGGCCGGGCTCAAGGTTGAGGAAGTCGCCAAGGCCGTCAAGGGCGCGGATGTCGTGATGATGTTGTTGCCGGACGAAAACATCCCCGCCGTGTATTACAACGATGTCGAGCCGAACATCAAGAAGGGCGCCGTGCTCGCGTTTGCCCACGGTTTCAACGTGCATTACAACCAGGTCGTTCCCCGCGCCGACCTTGATGTTGTCATGATCGCACCGAAGGGACCTGGACATACGGTTCGTTCCGAATACCTCAAGGGCGGCGGTGTTCCTTCGCTGATTGCCGTGCATCAGGATAAATCCGGCAAGGCCAAGGATATTGCCCTGTCGTATGCTGCTGCCAACGGCGGCACCAAGGGTGGGGTCATCGAAACGAATTTCCGCGAGGAAACCGAAACCGATCTGTTCGGCGAACAGTGCGTGTTGTGCGGCGGTGCCGTCGAGTTGGTGAAGATGGGCTTCGAAACGCTGGTCGAGGCCGGTTATGCGCCCGAAATGGCGTACTTCGAGTGCTTGCATGAACTGAAGCTGATCGTCGATCTGATGTATGAAGGCGGTATTGCCGACATGAACTATTCGGTGTCGAACAACGCTGAATATGGCGAATACGTGACGGGCAAGGAAGTCATCAACGAGGAATCGCGTTATGCGATGCGCAACGCACTGAAGCGCATTCAGAACGGTGAGTACGCCAAGAGCTTCATCCTTGAAGGCAAGACCAACTATCCTTCGATGACGGCCAATCGCCGGTTGACGGCCGAGCATCAGATCGAGAAGGTCGGTGCCAAACTGCGTGATATGATGCCGTGGATCAAGAAGAACAAACTGGTTGATCAGTCGAAAAACTGATTTTTGGTTTCAACCGGTGACGAGGCGTTCACGCTGAAGTTGCCGTGGTTTTGGGCGGTGTCAATCGTGACCCGCCCAAAACTTTAATTGGTGTCTACATGAATTATCCGCATCCGATTATCGCCCGGGAGGGCTGGCCGTTCTTGGGCATCGCGCTGGCGCTGGCCTTGTTGTCATCCTCGTTTGGGTGCTGGTCCCTGCCGTTCTGGCTGATATTTATTTTTTGCGTGCAGTTTTTTCGTGACCCGGCACGGGTTATTGCCGGTGGTGTGAAAAGCATTGTGGCACCGGCCGATGGCCGGATTGTCGTCGTCGAAGAGTCGGAGGATCCGTACTTGCAACGACGCGCGCTGAAAGTCAGCGTCTTTATGAACGTTTTCAATGTTCATTCCAATCGCATGCCGATCGCGGCGAGCGTGCTTGGAAAATGGTACAAACCGGGCAGCTTTTTGAATGCCGCGCTGGATAAGGCGTCGCTTGAGAACGAGCGTTGCGCCCTGCATTTGAAGACGGCGGATGGCAGCGATGTGACCTGCGTGCAGATCGCGGGACTCGTCGCCCGGCGTATCCTGAACTATGCCGACGTCGGCATGAATTTCGCTGCGGGGCAGCGTTACGGCTTCATTCGTTTCGGGTCGCGCGTCGATCTGTATCTGCCGCTTGATGCGAAGGTCAAAGTTGTCATCGGAGAGAAAGTTTCCGCTTCGAGCACCGTGCTGGCGGAACTTGCCTAGGAGCGAAGGGAATAGTTCAAATGAAAAGCGGCCTTTTAACCGTTCGCCGATTCTCGGCCAGGGTTTTCAGCCGCTTCATTGAAGAGAATTTCGACCAGTTGAGTGCCAGTCTGGCATTCACGACGCTGATGTCGCTGGTGCCCCTGGTGGCCGTGGTGCTCGGTATCATGTCGCTGTTTCCGGTGTTCTATGAAATGGTCGAGGAACTCGATCATTTTGTCGTGCGCAGTCTCTTGCCGGAGCACAGCGCAGAAATGATCATTGGGCATATTCTGGAGTTCTCGCGCAAAGCCACGAACTTCACGCTGGCCGGGTTGGCGGCGTTGGTCGCGACCATCATGTTTCTGTTGCTGAGCGTCGAGCGGGCGTTCAATCACGTCTGGTGTGCGCAGGACGACCGTTCCTGGTGGCGGCGTCTGCGTATGTCCGTGGTCGTTGTGGTGCTTTGGCCGATTGTTGTTACCTGCGTGATACTGGCGATTTATCGCGCTGTGACGACTTCTCTGGGGATGATCGACAGCAATTCCGAGTGGCTGCACGACGGATTACTAAAGATGGCGGGAATGTTCGTCGCGGCGATCTTTTTTGCCGGTTTGTATTACGCCGTGCCAAATGCCCGAGTGCGTTGGCGCGATGCAATTTGGGCAGGGGTCTTCTCAGCGGTCGGCTTTGCGCTGATGCAAAAGGGCTTTGAGTTCTATCTCGCCTATTTTCCATCGATGACGCTGGTCTACGGTGCTTTTGCCACGGTGCCGATCTTTCTCATGTGGATGTATATGTCCTGGGCGGTGGTCTTGCTCGGGGCTCTGGTCGCTGCAACCTTGCCCGAGTTCGATTCCCGCCTGGAGGATTGATCGGCATCGTTCTGCCGCGTATTGGTTCCGATGTTGCTAGACGACTTCTTCCTGCGGATGTTGGATGCCTATGGTATCGGTCGTTCCTTCCTCCGTTGTCTTTTCGTGGTGTGAAACGCTTGATGCTGTGTGGCGTTGCGGGAGCAACAACAGGCTAAGTGCGGCGGCCGTTCTGCCTGCGCACTGCGTTGCCATTTTTTCGCACAGATCGTGGAGTCTGATGCCCCACACCAGATTGGCGATTCCGACAAGTGCGACAACCACGAATAACCAAGTCCTCGGATTGCTCAGGATGTCGATGGAATACGACTCCGGCGCAGTGACAAACAGTCCCGCCGCGACCAGTGTGATCCAGAGGGTCATGCTCCCCCAGCACGTTACGAGAGCAACCCCCCTGGCGATCGCGGTTATCAGGCGGTTGATTTGGTCACGATGGGCTTTGGTTTCGATCTCCAGCGTGCTCAGCTTCTCATTGAGTTCTTCCGTGTAGTTTGCACGGGCGAATGCCAGCACGTCCTTGACAGAACCGTAAACGAATTCGCCTTGTTCGATGATCGTGTCCATCAGGTGGTGGCGAGCCTCCAGGCTATGAATCAGAACGGCGTAATCGTTTTCGCTGATTTCCTTTCTTTCCTTGAGCGTGGTGGCTTCGGTGAGGTAACGGTTCCAGAGGCGATCGCTGGGTTGCATGGCGGCTATACAGTTGGCAACCAGTCGGTGCTTTGGCAGGTCGGGAATTTTGTTAACGGATTTGAGCCATACCAGCGTGGTAAATACCTGGTCAGCCATACAGACGGGGGCATTGGACATTTCCTCGTGTCCGTTGAAATACCGGGCCGAGGCGCGTGCCAATTCAACGTTGGTCGTGACGAAAATGGCAACGCACGACTCGAGATACTGTTGCGCCCGCCCGGAGCGAAGCCGGTAGATCGACGTGAGGCACGTCTATGTCGTGCTGTCTGGCTTCGAGTGTCTGCCCTGGGAGCGCGTCCTGAATGTACTGCCCCAGCAATGTCTCGTCGACGGTGAGCGAAGCAATGTGCGAAGGCCTGTCTTCAACGCGGATGCCAATCTTGTTGAGCGCTTGCTCGAGCATCGCGATGTCGAGTTCAACATCCGACTGGCTGGCGCCAATGCTATTGTAATAGTCGAAGATGTCCGCCGAAAACAAGCGGAGGGACAACCGGAATCTCCTGCTGGGCAAGTTCCAGGGTGAAGCCGTGTTCTTCGAGGATAGCCTCGTCACTCCAGCGCTTGGGGCGATAGAACTTGACGATGCGATTTTCGCCATCTTCGAATCCGACCTGGTAGACGCGATTTTCGAAACTATTGAGTTGCAATAACCGTCCATCGCAGCGAAGCCCGAGTCCGTCAATGGCATCAAGCAGCGTGTTTGGCGTCAGGTTTGCGTACGGCGTGTCTTTGTTCACGAATGGCTTTCGCATCAATGGCGATTTAATGGGCTTCGGAATTCATCCGGCCCCTATTTTAGCCTTCATGCAAACTGGATTTTGAGGTTTCGGTGTCGTAACTGCCTCTCCTGTACGGCAGCAGGAGCCGTTCCGATGGTTCAAACGGTATTTCGGCGCGATCTGTCTCGATAGGACGTCAGACAGCGGCGGTTGATTGACGGGCGTGGTCAGGTTATCCGTTGTCATGGGGGCGGGCTGGGCCTTGGGGAATTACACACGTCACGGGTAGCCGTAAGGGTAATTCCATTGGAGTGCCTGTATTCGATTCGAAAACTCAGTTGGGCCGCAGCATGTTCGTATTTGGCGCATTGTCCGGAGATGCTTCTGTCAATTCTGTCAGTTGCGCGAATGCCTTGTTCTATGTCATAACTCATAACCAAATCTGTAGAGCGGTTGTGACCGGATGCGCGGCGAATTTGGAGGTGCCAGGTTTGGGTCGGTAAGGGATGCATTGATGTGTCGAGCGCTTCATTTCAACCCGGAGGGGTGCCATGGCTCGCGACGAATTCAAGGATTTGCTGGCCGTTGCCATGCATGTTGGACGGATTCTGCATCATATCGAGAAGGCCAATCGAAAGCGGGGGATTCCCGCGTTTGGCCGATATCCGGCAGTTTGCGCGAGGATGGATGCAGGGGACGCTCAGTTTTGTCTCGCACAGGCGGAAGCAGCGTATGTCGTTTCGGTTGGGCCAGAACCTCGTGGGGTGCGTTGAAACCGTGCGTGTGAGCGGGGCGGTGCATCTGTGCAACTGATCGTCGCATTTCGCTCCGTCATATGTTGCAGTCGTTCCGGCCGAAATACTTCAGTGTTCAGCGAAGGTGGTTGCGGGGGGCGCTGAAAACGGACATTGGCTGCGCCAATCGGTACCATTGGCTCCGTTGGGCCGAGTTACCGGAAAAAGGCGGCGTTCAGGCGCTTGTTTCAGGCAAAATCGGCTTCTGACGACTGCTGAGAGGAGCGTTGCAATTGTCGCCGTAGGAAATAGCCTATTGATTGGACGCGATTTGTTGTTAAAACATCGCTTTTTATGCGCAAGCTCCAAGATCTAGGCAGCTTTGCTCATACAGACCATCCAACGCGCCAACAGCTTCATGCAGCCTGAACGGCGCTAAATGCGCATAACGTTCGGTCATCCGAATTGATGTATGGCCTAACAAATCCCGCACTTTGATTAGTTCAACTCCCTCGCTCACAAGCCAGCTTGCGAACGTATGGCGCAAGTCGTGAAAACAGAAATCAGATAGTCCGCTACGCTGTACCGCCAGCCTAAAACTATTGTCTGGATAAGAAAGGCGGCTTCCCTTGCGCGTAGAGAATACCCAAGGAGAGAACGGACAGTTCTGCTGGCGAAACAAATCACGTTGTCGCAGAACCTCCTCGGACGCATCATTCATTGGAAGATACCTCCGCTTTCCAGTTTTTGTCGTGTGCGCTTCGATTGTCAGAATGCGTCGACGAAAATCAATACTGCGAAACTGCAACTGCAACAACTCATTTTTGCGAGCGCCCGTATTCAAGGCTAGCTCGATCAAATGAGCAAGGTAGGACGAGCGAAATTTTCGAGCTTCTTGAAGAAGAATTGCAGCTTCATGCTTTTCTAAAAACCTGAGCCGGCCGGGTGCTGACGGAAAATACATGCCAGAAACGGGGTTGGGAATCTCGAACTCCCATCGTCGTCGGGCGTAGTTAATGGCAGCAGAATATGTTGCCAGTTCTATGTTGATTGATGCGGGGCTAACGCCTTGTCTCTGACGTAGTTCTGCGTATTCCGCTATGTCGCGTTTCCGAATGCTATCGATGCTGCGGCCAGGGAAATGATGGACAAAACGACGCAGATGCCGCCGAATTTGCTCATGCGATCGAAGCCTATATTTTATGGCGGATACATATACTTCAACGAATTCATCAATGGACGCAAGTTGATGCATTAATGGAGAAATGTTTTCATGTATCGGTCTAAATGATTCTACCAAAGTAATAGGTGCGAATGCCTTCGGCACCGGGCGCTGACAGGGGTCCGCTTTCGCTCCCGTCGCTGTGCGACCGCCTTTGGCGCCCTTCTGCTCCCTTTCGCCTTCGCTCCGCTGCGCACTCCGTTTGCGAGTGCTGCGCACATGACACCGTAGCCGCGTCGCGGCAGTAAGACGCGCTATGCGCTTGTGGTTTGCGGAGACCGATACAGGTTTGCCGCATTCGTCGCCGCAATCCGTCCTAGACGATTTCATTGCCCTACGACGCCGACGTGTAACAGAGGGCAAGCGAAATTCAAGGGCCGCTCCGCTGAAATCCTCTCCCGTTCGTTTTGACCTGGTGCGATGAATCCGCTCCAGGTCAAAGCCGCTGCGGCCTCCGGTTTCTCCCTTGATTTTCGCAAGCCTGCCCCCTGTTCCTCGACGGCACGGGCAATGCAATCAGGACGGATCACAACCACGAAAGGAGCAGCTATGCAAACACCGAATCAACCACAAACCACGATCAACAGCACGGAACGGGATGCATCAGTCCAGATCGGCGTGGAAACAAAGTCAGAGCTAATCCGGCGAGGCTTGGTGATGAACGGAATGAAGGATGGCAATAGCTTTGAGACGGCAACGCATATGGCATTCGGGGCGCTGTGCTCCTACGCCGAAATGCTGACCAGCACAGACCGTCGCTCGCGCGAATGGGCAAAGAAGGAATTACGCAAAGCGGCCAGAGAAGGTGCGGCCGTAACAAAAGATGAATTTGCCGACCTGGTCTTTAAGTCGGCTCGATGACAAACCACTATCAAGAGGAAACCACCATGGAAGCCACCACGAAAGCAGTTAATCAGATCACCGATGCCGTGATCGAGCAGAACAAGGCCGAGAAAGTTTCGCATGCGAAACAAAAGGCGACGAAAAAGCCGGAAGCAGCAGCGATTGCCAAGTCAGCAGCGAAAATTGCGAAAGATCAAACCGAGAAGAAGGCGGCGAAGGCCGCGCCAAAGGCCAAAGCGCCAGCGAAAGCGAAGACGCCGGTAAAGGCCGATGCGAATGATAATCAGCAATCGCTCGACCTGGCGCCGCAGCCAGCGCCTTCAAATCTGGTAATGATGCCGCTGACGTTAATCGAGACCCACAAGCAGGTCAGAACTGAATTCAACGAGGAGACGCTTCTAGAACTCGCCGAAGATATCGCTACTCGGGGCATGTTGCAGCCGCTTTTGCTGCGCCCTAACCCCGGACATGTGAACTTTGTGCTAATCGCCGGAGAGCGCCGCTATCGTGCAGCAATGCTTGCGGGTCTGACGGAGGCGCCGGCCATTATCGGCGAGGTGTCGCCGGAATCTGCCAAGGCGATGCAGCTATCCGAGAATATCCAGCGCGAGGACTTGAGCCTTAAAGATCTCGCCGCAGCCGTGCGCGATAAGTACGACGAGACGGGCAGCGTCACCGAAACGGCGAAGACTATGAAGAAGTCTAAGTCATGGGTGTCCAAGCATTTGGCAGCGTCATGCCCAGATCTCCGACAGTTCGCCAAGGAAGTTTTGGAAGGTGGTTTTACCGAAGATCTCGAAATTGTGTTGATGCTCGATAAGCTGCAACCGCTCGACTGGTGTGGGTGCCGCGACCTGGCCGAGAAGATCAAGAGCGGGAATGCCGGTCGGCAAACCGTTAAGGACGCCTATGAGGCCGCAAAGGCCAAGGCAGAGGCCGATGCCGGCGAGCAGGAAGAAAGGAACAATCCAGAAGCCGTCGCGCAGCGAAAAGCCGAACAGAAACGGCAGCAGGATCTATGGGAGGCACAACAGCGGCGGAACGAGGAAGAGCGCCAGAAGAACCCGATTCACATTTGCCACATCGTCATAGAGAACTATCAGACGCCGCCAGAAGAGCAAACGGCTTTGACGTTGGCGCAGCACGACATTTTGGCGGACCACCTTTTGTCATTCTTCGAGGAGGCTAGGAGTGCGGCCTCTGGATTCGAACACCTGCGGAAAGTGATCGATATGAAATTCAACGAGGCCAACGAACTGGAAATTGCGGCTTATGTATTCGGCACGTTCGCGGATACCTTCGACAGAGACAAAATACTTGAACAGGTCGAGCGGGTAATTGTGGAGTCGATCGCTTAGCCAGGGCGCGTATAAGAGAAAGAGCCGGGGATTCCCGGCTCTTTCAATGTTGTGATCTGGCAACACGCCCTGTCATGGCTGCATTGTAAATGTCGCGTTTACCTGACACGAATAATTGACAAATGCTAGTCTGAATCGCGGATGGCTTATGTGGACAGGTGTCGAATTGCCCTTAAACACAGAAAACGCAGGTTCCCTATCGACGCTTATGGCGTTGAGGACGGGGAATAAACGCATTGACGACAAACGCGCCGATTTGTTCGTGGCCTTAGAAAAACTACAAAAAGCCGTTCAGTCTGAGGGTGTTCAATCCGCTGAGTTTTCTGAAATATTCAGTCGAATCGGTCTCGATCTTGCCCGTTACATTCGGAATGAAGAATCGCTGTTTATCGATTCCGACATGCCCGTAGATGACATTTTTAAGCATATCCGGGCACATGCTCGCATTATGGAAGAATTCACCCAGCTAAACATGGATTTGATGCAGGGAAACTTCATTGACGGTATCACAGTGATAAACCAGGCGCGGCAATGGATATTGAATCATGTGATCAGTTATGACTTAAAACTTCGTCCGTTTATCGCGGACAAGCAAGAGCCTTGAATATTTTGCAGAGAGCCTTCGCCTCCCCCTTTTTTGATTGCGCAAAAGAGCCGTGTTCGAGCAGTACAAAGCCGATAAGCGGTTTCGCATGCGAAATCAGAGGAAAACGACGCCTGCAATTACTCGCGATCAGGGCGCCGCGAGCCGTTGCTTATCGATATGCCTGGAGAGTAACTGAAAATGTCGGACAACTAATGACGATTTTTCGAAGGAATCTCTCAGTCCACTACCGGACGATCGATGCCGAGAATGCCCATCAACTCAACCGCCTTTGGATTGGCGAGCAATTTCCCCACAACGGCATTCTGCAGCGTGCTGTTGTCGCCCGAGGCATGAAGCACTTTGCTGACGTAATCCTCGTGCGATTGAATCCCCTGTTCCTTCAGGGATGAAGCCCACGCTCCGTCAAGATAACCGGCATATTCAGCGATTTCGCTGCTATGGTTTCCCCTGAACGTCTGTTTCTCCGTCATCCCGTTCCCATTGTTCAGGGCAGTGCTTGACGGCAGCAACGATGTCATCCAGTTCGGTAGCCGATAGTTTTCCAACGCATCCGTGCTGTCGTTGGCAGCGGCCTGCCGCGCTTCGGCAGAAATAGTGACGGTGGAGGTGCTAACGGATTTCTGGTCCAGGACGGTTGCCGAACTATCGATAAGAGCATTCGTTCGATTGGTGTAGCCGGCGTTGATCACGCCGGAATACGCACTTATGGCACTAATTGACATTCCTTCTCCCATTCCCAAGGCAATTCGGAAAATTCCGATACCCTGCTACAGCAACAGCCATGCCATGTCAGTAAATCGAAAGGAATCCGTGAATAGCGCCCAATAGAAATGACTGTATCGGCAATAACGCCGGCAACAATTGCCGAATGGGAGAACTGCGTGGCTACAAGCACGTCCCTCTCATCTGGCAAAAGGGCACAGATAAAAAATGTGGGGTAGTCCGTCGGCGCAGGGGCTGGGCAACTTCTGACCTGAATCGGGACTGGCCAGCGTTGAAAAGCGGACAGTCGCAAACGTTTGAATTCTCCAAGCCTGCGCGACTTTTTGCGCAGGTCCGGTGGAATGAGAACTCAGATATCGGCGCATGCTCTCAGCGCCTCAACGTCTGCGGATACGATAACGGCCAGATGCGTTGAAATCTTTTCAATTGACCAGTTCCACCAAGCAATTTCTTCAAGCGCCAATACGATCTTCTGCGAGAAGCGTTCTTTGATTACCTTTGCTGGATTTCCTCCGACAACGGCATACGGGGGCACGTCGGCAACCACAACAGAACGCGAGGAAATGATTGCGCCATTGCCGATTTTCACGCCTGGCATAATGAGACAGTCATACCCTAACCAGACGTCGTTACCAATAACGGTATCTCCTTTGTATGGCAGATCACCGGACTGAGGCATGGCTTTTTCCCACCCGTTACCGAAAATCTGAAATGGATAAGTGGAGATGCCGGAGATTTTGTGGTTTGCGCCGTTCATGATGAACTTGACACCACGGGCTATCGCGCAAAATTTTCCGATGACCAGACGGTCGCCGATGAACGGAAAATGATAAAGGACATTACGTTCAAAGTTCTCCGAATCTTCTGGGTCGTCATAGTAGGTGTAATCGCCAACCATGATATTCGGATTCGTAACGGTGTTCTTAATGAAACAAACTTGCGGGAAACCCACCATCGGGTGCTTTTCTTCGGGGCTCGGGCCGTTCAAGTGGGCTCCTGTTGAGATGTCTAACGACGTTTACACAGACACAGTGTGCCGTCTAACAGATGGTATTGATGACACGGAGTTTGTAGTCTCAAATTTAAGGTTCTAAGTTCTTGAATTTCAGCTGTCGGGATAGCAACGTCGATATGCCAGGCAACTGTATGCGGGCTATGTCTGCTTCGGAGAGGGGCCTGCAACAGTCTGCTTCTGACCGAACACAGATTCAAATGGTGCGCTTTGAATATATTGATGGTCAACAAGACCGAGCAGGCCGGAATCAGCCCGAAACGGTCCTTCGCCGCACCTGTAGCCAGACAGCGGCTCGCGACCGCTGAGCGATCAACTCGCAGTCAATCATTGGGGCCAATATCTCTCCACTCTTCCGGCATAACGATCTTTGCGTCGATGTTGGCGTGTTCTTTTAGCAGATACAGTAGGTTACTTCCTGCCAGCAATTCAATCGGTTTGCCATTTGCGAACTCAAAGGCCGCTTTGCCGTAACCACTGGTCGTAACGAGGATGCCCTTTGACGCACCTTCGTTCTGCATGGTACCGAATAGATCTCGTACGGCGCTGACCCCGACGGTGTTCTTATACCGCTTGGCTTGGATCACCACTTTGCCGCCAAAGATCGGACGAGGATCGAAGGCTACGCAATCCACGCCACCATCCCTAGATGCCTGCGTTTGGCGAGACTCCAGCCCCATGGCCGTGAACAGGTTGGTAATCAACGACTCGAATTCGCCTGGCGTCAGGTCCATCAGGTTCGGCCTCTGATCAAGCGTGGCGAGGACCTCGCCCTCCTGGACAAAGCGCGGATCAGTCATGTTCAGTTCGAGCACAGGACGTACTGGCACCAGTTCGGCGGCGCTCTTCGAGACTGATGCGTTCAGCGACTTCAGGCAGGCAAGCGGTTCGACATTTGCCAAGTCCATGTCGTGAAATATTTCGCGCGTTGTCCGAACCGTGATGATGCAGGGCCGGATGGGCTTACCGTTGCCTCTATCGACAGTGTCCACGTATCCATTGAACACTAATGTTTCCACGTACTCGGCCGTGTCAGACGCAAAAATTTCGTGCAGTGAACGCAGCGTCGTTTGGGCAACGGCGTCGGCGTACATCGTACGCCGCTGACTCTCTGGCCGAGCTGACTCAGTAAAAGAATCAGTGGCTTTGACGTACCTTACTGATTTAACCGCAGGAACAATTTCGTCGTATTCCGGCAGATCATAGGCCACGATCAGCTGTTTCGACTCGGACTGATATTCAGCGTTGGCTGCTAACGGAAACCCTTCGGGATAAGGGCTACTTTCCAGAACCGTTGCAAAGTAAGAGGCGATTGCGTTCGGGTCTGCTGCATGAAACGCCGCCTCAAACCGTTCCACTTGTTGATTGTGTTCATCCGCTTCACGTTGAGCTTGCTCGACGACACGCTCATGAGCGTCGCGACGCTTCTTTACTTCAGCCTGACGTGTTGCATTTCGGGACACGCAGGCCTGGACCTCTGCCTCAAAGCGCTGTCGCGCCAATGCCTCTTCTTCCGCGTATTTTTTCTTCACCCAGGGCAAGAGATTAAATACGCGATTGGGCTTTGTTGGAGCGTAATTACCCCAATGGGGTGGGGCTTCGATGAGCGAATGATTTCCCAAGTCCAACGGCTTGTAGGTTGGCTTGGCCCGCAGCTTCGTGAAATCGAGAACTGGATTACGTTGAATGCCGTCTGTCAGGATTCTCCCAAGCGCTTGCACATGCTCATCAAGCTCCTGGTTTTGGCCTTGCGCGTCTTCCATTTGAGATTCGACGTGAAGCCGCTTGTTTTCCTTCTCATCGGCAATCAAAGCGCGCTGATAGGCCTTTTCGGCACGCTCAGCTTCTCGGACCGCGCGAATTTGTGCGCGTTGTTCGCTCTCACGGGCGCGCTGCGACGCACGAGCAGAGCGCTCCATCTCACGAGAAATACGGTTCAAGGTACTCACAAATCCCCGGCGAGCCATGCGATCTCCCCCAGTGCATTTAGTGTCCGATCTCAATCATACCGGGGATACTAGGCTCGATGCCAGCCTCTTGGCATAATTTGTCAAAAAGGCGATCTGAAATTATGTGCCGTTCGAAGCCACTCATTGCTAAGCGGAAACTATTCAGCCTATTGCCGCTTGAGACAGACAGAAGACTGAAAATCGGCTTTGGCTGGTCAGTTGGAATTAACACCCTGGCGGGTCTTATAACGAAGCAGTCATTCCGATCGAAACAAACAGCCACAAGAATGGCCGGAATTCCTTCTGGGTATGTTTGATTTGCCTGACTTGCTTTGTCGTTCTACTCAGCCGGAACCGTGATCGAGCAGAACAATGCTAAAAAAGTTTCGCATGCGAAACCAAGGTCGAACGATGGCGAGCAATCGCGCGACCTAGCACCGCAACCTGCGCCTTCAAGTAAAGATTGGAACACGCTTCTTCGGACTAAAGTCGATAGGCTCGAACGATCTTTTGCATTTCGGTCGAAAGGTTGTCGAGATTCTTGGCGACTCAGAGAGGAAAGCCTGCAGGAGTTCGAAGTGTAGAGGCACTCCCGTAGGCTCTGTTTCGGACTATGTCGGCTGCGTTTTGCAAGCACCCGATTACTGGAGTAGGGCTTTAAACTCCGGTGAGCGAACGGCTTTTGCAATCAGATTCTGCACTGCCGGGAAATAAGCTTCGGCAGTTTGCTTGCAGGCAGTAATGGCAGAAAACCCGCTCTCGAATTCATAATGCTCAGCAACCATCTGTGTTTTGCCATTGGAGGAGTTGAGCAACACTTCAATGTCCCAGGAGCCACCAGTTAACCCCCTGCTCGACGAAAATTCGAGTTTCTTAACGTATCCGGAGAGTATGACGCGAGGGTTTGATGTTGTGTAAATTCCCGCAACTTTCAGTTCGGACTCCAATGCCTTCCGGATGTAGTCAGTGTGAGACATCCCGTCAGGTGGCGCGAGTGGGCCAGCTGCGCGGCAGGACTCGCTGAAATTAGTTGGCGCTGCGAATGCTCCTACCGACAGGCCAGTAGTGCCTAATTCCTTTAGCGCCAGATTTGTATCAGCGTTAATCGCGTATCGTGGAGTTGTATAGGTCGAGCATGCGCTGACGGAAATTGCGAGTACAGCAAGTCCAATAATTTTGTAATTCACAAGGCCTCCCTTTGTTGATGGAACTTTGTTGATGGAAAAATGTTGTTACCCATTTGATATTTTTACCTAATGCAAAAAACCAAAGGGTTGCTCAAATTCTATCTATATGGCAGTAATTGCGGTTATCCTCGGCCGATCCTTGTTGTTATGCTCTACACCCGATTCAGTAACACTGCGGCCATGGATACACAGAAGCGGAATAATAGGACAAAACCATACGCCGTTTGTCATTTTTGATCAACAAAGAGCGACGCGGCTGCTGAACTGCGCGTGCGTGCGCAAGCACGGGCCCTCGGCTCGGCCGCTGACGTGTCATCCGCATATGGCCAGACTTGAGCTCAATGAAGATTCAGTGAGGACGTATTGACGAATTGATACGCGGGTTTGTGGAGTCGTTGCCGGTTAAGATAGAAACCGGAGGAGGTCCGTATTTGTCCTCCTGGGCAAGAATAGCCGCCCTGACTTTGACTTCCTGATCGTTGTTTTCAGGTGCCTTGGCTTGATCTTTGGGCGATTCGCCCTGTTTCCAGGCCATGAACAAGCCCTTGTCCATGATCTGCCGGCAGATCTCTTCGGTCGTTTCGTAGTGGGTGCCTTGCTGCGTAAAGCACCTGCAGCCGGTGCGCTTTGAATTCACACACCCGACAGGCTCAGGAACAACCGCCGGTTGCGTCAGAGCGTCATACGCCGGCGCCGTATGCATCAGGCCATCGATGCGCGGCTTGTATTGCGCCAGGTATTGCTCAGCCGTTACAGCAGAACGACCAGCGCCAGCTTCACCACCTGGCCCACCATAAACATAAGAACCAGCGCCACCAGGAGCCGGATTAATACGACCCTGAGAAACCTGCCCACCGGTTGCAGGAGCGGCTTTGCCACCGACCAGAGCCACCGGAGAAGGTAGAACGGAGCCACCGTTATAGACAGCAAAACTGAGAGAACCGAGTAGAACTGCCACAAGAAATATAAGCTTCGGGTTTTTCCAGAGTGGCGTTCCGCTCTTGGTGGCCGAGAATTTTCCGGTAGCCGTTGAATCGTAGAGTTTCCAGACATAGGACGGCACCTTCTTTCTGCCGATGTTGTAGAAATTGCTCTCGGACTTGGGGTTGTCGTCGGGCGCATGAAAGCCCTCGATGTAGCGGCCACCCAGGCCAAGCAGCGCCAGATCCTTGTGCTTGTAGGCGCCGTCAGCAATGCCGCGTATGTCGTCGCGGATCTTCTTGATATCCGGCGTCGTCAGCACCAGATCCCAGTTCCAGTGCCGGTGCTTGTCCCACGCCTGCGCCCAGTCCTTCGGGCGATTGTCGCGCAGCGCGGCATCCCGGCCCCCTGGGTAATCGAGCTTGGCGAGATCCGAATCGCGCCAGTGACGCGGCCAGATGTCCTGCGCTTCGTCGATGAACAGATAGGCACCTTCCGGCGCCCAATGAAACCACGTCCTCAATTTCTCCCGGCCTTCGTCGGTTCGATCATCGACCCAGATCACATCGAAGGAGTCGGGGAGATCTGGAAACGTCTCAAGGGTCCGTTCACGGCTGACCCCGCGAACGTTGGTCACAATGACGCGCCCGGCTTTTGCCTCTCTCAAGAAGTCATCGCCGATCGCCCCCGAGGTCTTAAAACTCCCTGGAGGTCCGTGATGAATTTTGATCGGCATGGCTTACCAACCGGCCAAGGGAATGAAGCGCAGAACGAAGCGCGTGCCAAAGGCATTGACCATCATGTTGATGGCATCCGGCACCCGGAACCACATCAAGGCGTTGAGGAGTTCCGAATCGAGTTTGCCCCACGCTGCCTGGATGGCTGCACTCAGGCCGATATTGTTGATGACCTTGACCGCTACATCCCAACCGAATTTGATGCACCAGAGCATCGATTCGAGCTTCATGATCGTCAGCCATTCGACAAGCTGCGCCGTCGCCGACGTAATCAGTTCATAGATGCCGGTCGAGAAGAACGCCGTAATCCAAGCAAAGAACTCTTGCATAGCATCACCGGAAGATAATGACGAGCGAGGCAAACGCAGCAATCACCATGATCGCCGCAGGAATCGGGGCAAGTTTCGACTCGAAATCACGAGCACATAATTTGAAGACCGACCCGGCAACCGTCACGCCTTCTGGGCATGGCAATGCGCCTTGGCCGGTGCCGAGTTGCCCGATCAGCGTTTTGGCTTGAGCCTTGATGGTGTCCAGCTCGGCATTGAGCGCGTCCTTGGCTTCCTGGACCTTGGCGCTCTTGGATTCGAATGTGCCGGTTGTCGGATTGGTGAAACTTGCCTTCTGGCAACTGAGCGCCGTTGGGTTGTCGGCGCAGTATTTCGATTGCTCGGTCGCACCGCTGCAAGCCGGTGCGGTCGGATTCGTCTGACAGAATCCGGCCTTGTCCTGGTTGCTGGTCGTCGTTACGACGCTTTTCGTGCCATCGGCATTGGTCTTTGTCGTCGTCGTGGTTGTCGTGCAGGTCTCGCCGCTACAGGTCGTCGTGCTGCTATCCGACTGGCTCGCCGTGCTGGTCGTCGTGGTGTTCGAGGCGTCCGTCGTTGTGCTGGTGCTCGTACTGCTCTTGGTGCCGCTGCTGGTTACCGTTGAAGCTTCGGTACAGACGATTACGCCGTTCACCGTGCCGTAGCCTTTGCCTTGGCTGACACATTTATAGGCTGGATCGCTGGTCGACATCTGCGCGCCGGTGCTGCCGGTACACGTACTGCCAAGCGAAGCGCCCGGCGCCGTCGCCCACAGTGAGCCGGTGCCGACCGATAGCCCGGCCGTCGAATAGGTGCAGCCATTGATGCAGAGAGAAGAGGGGATCGACGCACCCGCGCCGGAATAGGTGCCGCCTAACGAGGAGGCAATAGCAGTCCCCGCTGCCGGACAAACGACCTTGCAAGATCCATCGGCTTGCCGCGTCTCGCCCGTTGCGCAATCTGGACGGGTGCAACTTGTGCCGCTAAGGGTCCAGCCGCCCGACGTCGGGCAATAGGCAATTCCAGATCCGGCGCATTTCAGGTAAGCGCCGTTGTAGGTGCCGCCGTAATCACAAGCGTACACAGCCGCGTTGTAAGGATTTTGGCCATTCGCTAAATGACAGGTCACAATGCCGCCGGGCGGATTCGACACCCAGTCCTGACTAACGATAGTCGTCGAATAGAGAGAGGCCATCTTTTGACAGAAGGCGTCCGGCGTCGCGAAATCGCCAAGAGCGGTATGGAAATAGACGCGGGGCGTATACATGTCGGTGCTGGCCGGAATCGTTTCGGCATTGGCAACGACAAGAAAGCCCCCGAGAAGAAGGCCGACACAGAAGAACAGAAAGTTCCTGATATGGCGGTTCATAGGCTGGCGGTCCGAACGCCTATGACGAAGCAGCAGCCGAACATGCAGCCCAACATCAAGCTAATCATTTCAGATCCCGAACTTGGCGAATGGTCGATTTGATGATCTGGACGATGGTGACGAGCGTCACCACCATCGATGCAATTGCCGCCACTACCGCCAGAGCGGAAGTGAGCGCAGCAGCAGCGGCAGCAATTACCTGCGGCATGGTCAGAGCTTCTTGACCATGGCGATGACGAGGCCGACGACGACCAGGGCCGCGACCGCCGCAACGACATAACCGCCGACCGTAAGGCCGCTGGCTTGTGCCGCCTCGATACCGCTCTTTGCCGCCGTTTCCATGGTGCTGCTCGTGGTCTGCGCCATGGACGAACCGGACGCGACAACCGTCCCAGTGCCAATGGCCACTTCGGCCGATTTCTGGCGCAGGAATTCACCCGCTTGAGCAGCCTTTTCCTTTGCGACGCGACGTGCATTTTTCAACATTTGAAGCATGACGATCTCCTTAAAGGTTAATTACGGGTCTTGCGAATCATGGAGATCACCAGCCCGACCCCTAGGCCAGTTCCCCAACAACTGACAGCGCCAAGAAATCCAACCTTCATTAGCTCGCTGTCGTATGTCCATGTGTCCTGCTTGAATTCAGTTTGAGAGGCGACAATCTGCTGATCTGCCGAACTGCACGGCGGATTGGCGGGATACCCCGTCACCCATGTCGACGCCCCGACCTGGTAGACGCAGACCGCTGCATTGACCGGTACGGCAACCAGGAAGAGCAGGGCGATCAGAAGCGCTTTCACCGGTCGAACTCCTCGAAGAAGGTGTGAATCTCGTAATCCCGCTCAAGATTCAGCCGACCGGTTTCGTGCGCGCATTCAACATCCGGGGCGCGTCCGGCATGCTTGAGAGAGCGCACCAGACACAAATCCAGATTCAGGAATAACCCCGTGGATTTTTGCTGCACAACCCAAACGCGACGGACGTCCTTGAACATGGCTTACGCCTTGGCCTGCGCTTGCTGTTGCGACGGACCCTTCGCACGGAACGCCAGGCATTCCGGGCCTTTCGTCGTCAGTTCAAGATCGAGTTCGGCCATCACCGGGAACGGGAGATTCTTGAGCTTCTGGAATTCCTCTTCCTTGCCGAACTTGATGTTCGCGGCATTGAAGCCGGCTTCGGTGCCGGCCTTCTCCGACACATCCATCACGACGTAGAGGGTCGTGCTGTCGAAATGCTGCCCGTCGATGTCGCCCTTGAAGCCCTTGCAGCCGAGAACTTGAAACGTGCCTGAGACTTTCATTTCACTACTCCTGTAAAAGTGTTTCGCATGCGAAACATTCAAAAATGCCCATTGCAGATGTGCTCAGTTAGGCAAATGCCGCCTGGAAGAACATTTCCGCGTCGGGCTGAATCCGCTGTTGCTCATGGAACGACTCACCTGCAAAGCGCCAGTCGGGAACCTTTAAGCGCGAAGGAATCTCGCCTTCACGAATGATTTTTGCGATGGCAAGGTCGGTCGTCCCTTCCATTGCCACCAATACGTTGATTGCCGCGCCACACTGGCGCTTGAGCCATGCGACCATCGCCGCATACGTGATTTCTGTTTTTTTCTTCGTCGTCAGAATTCGCTCCTGACGCTCGTTGATCCAGGCAAAGGCCGGATAGGACGCCGCGAGATATTCACCAGGGCGAAGCAGGGCATCGAAGGGAATAATCCGATTGACGGATTTCATTTCCACTTCGACCCGCACCCATTCGCTGGCCTTGTCGCCTAACTGGCGACCCTTCTCATAGACCCGGCAGAATTTTCCGTTGTCGCGATTGCCGATGTAGAGGGTCCGGCCTTTGCCGGTCGGCTGCTTCCAGTTGCCGCGATATTCGTGATTGGGATTGCGACCGCCACAGTTGAACAGGCCGGCATCGAAGTCGGCATCGGCCCGGTCGACGCTGTAGCGAACGCCGTCATACACGTCGTGGGCAAGATCGAGGCGAGTAATACGCGCCCGTGCGCCGCACTTGTTTTCAAGGAAGTCATGCAGCCGGGCTTCCCATCCTTCACGGGCGGCAGCGCAGCCTTCACCGGAGAGCATGACGAGAACCGTGGATTTCTGGCCACCATGGCAGACCATGCCGTACTTGTCGCCGAGAACGTACGAGCAGTGATAGAAGTTCGCGCCGGTCGGTCTTTCAGCGGTAATGCCGAACCCGAAAATCTCTTGGCATTTTTTTGAAATGCGGTGAATGATTTCGTCATCGCTGATGCACTGATAGCCGAAGAAGAAATCGGTTTCATCCGTCGTGAAGTTCATCCAGTCGATGAAGGCATGGTCGCCACCGTAGCCACGCCGGGCCGGAATTTCTTTAACCTGGCCATCTTCGAGAACCAACCGAGCCCCGATTTCGGACTTTCCCCCCCTGTTAGTAGAGGGGGGACGGGCGGCGGCTGACGCTTGCTCCGCTTCGCGCTCCGCCGCTAACGCCGCCGCCTTGCTGTTGGCAAGACGCTCGTTAGCTTCTTGTATCGACTGGCGGACGCTTTCGGAGATCTGCGCAAGCTCTTGGGCTGAAACGCGCCCAACATCGAGGGACATGGCCTCTGCCGGACGCTTCATTTCTCAGCCCCTACATAGAAGAGGCAATACCGGTCAGCTTCGGAATTGACCATCTTGTCGGTTCGGGGGCAGTCACGCAGTTCGGGGAATGCGCGAATAGGTGTGCCGACAGCGCAGGACTTGCATTTAACGGTCGGCAAGCGATCGCGGAGGGCGCTCTCTCGCCTGAAAACGTCACCGATGTGGTTAAGCATGGCAACGGCTCCCAGCGAAGTAGCCAACGTCGGACTCGATTTCAACGATCAAATTCTTGCAGGCGGCGCTATCATCAGAAATTGGATAGACAGCCTCGCTCAACGCACCGCCAAATCCGTGAGGAACACCATGACCAGCGATGAACTTCAAGAAATCATGGCAATTGGTATGGAGACGGGTCACATCCTTCAGCAGGTCGGGGAGGACGACCGGGATCTTATGATTCGAAGGTTCGAACGCTTGCAGCAAGAGTTGGCAGACGGTCCCCAAACGAATGTCAGCCAACTCGGCGTGATACTGATCGATTCGATCCTGACTGCCTGGAGCGATATCGACTTGAATACGAGAATTCGAGACCATTTGGGAACCCCTTGATGAACACTTCTCGAAAACAAACTTGCTTACCCATAAGCAGATGGCTAAGATTCGATCCGTGAACAAATTTGTGTGTCACGCAAAATTGTGTGCGAATGATTCCACACATAAATTTGTGTGTCAACGGTTAGGAGACCCTATGGAATTTCGTGAATATCTTTTGTTAGGCGAAAAAGCCGCTGGCGGTCGGACCGAATTGGCAGTGGCTTTGGATCAAAAAGGGAACGCGATCACCGACGCAAAGGCACATAGGAGGGGGCTGCCGGTGTATGCGTGCGTTGAATTGGCAAAGCTGATCAACGTTGATCCGATGGAGGTAATTGCGGCCTCTGAACTCGTTACAGAGAAGAAAGAAGCGCGCATTGCAGTGTTCCGCCCTTTCATCCAAGCGGCACGCCACGCACACCTGGCAACACTGGCTCCGATGGCGACGCTGATGGTTGTATCAGCAACCATCGGAAATAGTCTATTGATTGCACGCGATTTGTTGTTATAATCTCGCTCTTTTTCTCAGTCTGGAATTACTCCTATGGTCGTTATTCGTCTCGCCCGCGGTGGTGCCAAGAAGCGCCCCTTCTACAGTGTGGTCGTTGCTGATTCGCGTGCGCGTCGCGATGGTCGCTTCATCGAACGTATCGGTTTCTACAATCCGATCGCCTCGGAAAAGGAAGAAGGCCTGCGCATTGCAGCGGATCGCCTGAACCATTGGTGTCAGCAAGGCGCCCAGTTGTCGCCGACGGTCGTTCGTCTCGTCAAGCAAGCTGGCGTCAAAGCAGCTGCCTGATCTGCATTCGGTAACGCGCATGTCTGCCGCGGCTGGAAATGAGTCGCCGGGTGACATGGTGGTGCTCGGCAAAATTGTTGCGCCGTACGGTTTGGTGGGTGCGGTGAAGGTTCATCCTTTTGCCGATGATCCTCTGAGTTGGGCCAAGCTGCCGCAGTGGTGGCTGGGCCGGGAAGAGGATGATCCCAGTCTCTGGCGGCCGGAGAAGTTGCGGCGATGCCGGTCCGGCGGCGATGTGCTGATCGTGCAGTTCGCATCCTTTTTGGATCGTAATGCGTCCGAGGCAGCCAAAGGTCTGTTGGTGGGTGTGCCGCGCAGTGCGCTACCGCCGACGGCTGAAAATGAGTATTACTGGGCCGATCTGATTGGTCTTGATGTACGCAACACGCAGGGGGAGTTGCTCGGGCAGGTGCTTGGCCTGATCGAAACGCCCGGGAACGACGTTTTGCGTGTTGGTGATGGAGAAGGAAGCGAGCGCTTGCTGCCCTTCGTCGCAGCGGTCGTATTGGATGTTGATCTGCCGGGGCGTTGTGTCCGGGTGGAATGGGAAGCGGATTGGTGAGCAGGGTCAAGCAGGAGGGCTCGGGCGCCGCGTTGGTGGCGGATGTCGTCACCTTGTTTCCTGAAATGTTCGCAGCGCTGACGCATTCGGGCGTGACGCGGCGGGCGCTGGAGGAAACGCGCTGGAGTCTGGATTTCTGGAATCCGCGCGATTTTACGCAGGACGTGCATCGAACCGTGGATGATCGCCCTTATGGTGGTGGTCCCGGCATGGTGATGATGCCGCAACCGCTCGAGCAGGCGATCGACGCCGCGCGGGCGAGGCAGAAGGCTGCCGGCTTGCGTAGTCGGGTGGTCTATCTGTCGCCGCAGGGGGCGTTGCTGACGCACCGGCGGGTGATGCAGTTTGTCGAGGCGGTCGCCGAGGAAGGGCTGATCCTTCTGTGCGGTCGCTACGAAGGAGTCGATGAGCGTCTGATCGAGCGCTGTGTCGATGAGGAAGTTTCGATCGGGGATTTCGTGCTTTCGGGTGGCGAAATTCCGGCGATGGCGCTGCTGGATGCCGTCGTCAGGCAGTTGCCGGGCGTGTTGAATGACGCGGCGTCGGCAACAGAGGATTCGTTTGTGTCGGGCTTGCTGGATTGCCCGCACTATACGCGGCCCGAGGTGTATTTCGGGCAGCAGGTGCCGGAGGTGTTGTTGTCCGGTCACCACGAGCAGATTCGTCGTTGGCGCCTCAAACAGGCGCTGGGGCGGACATGGCGACGGCGTCCCGACCTGCTGGCAGGGCGGAGGCTGTCGAAAGAGGAAACGCAACTCCTGGTGCAGTTTCAGGAGCAATGCGGTCAGACAATGATAAAGGAGTATGACAATGAATCTGATAGCGCAACTTGAGCAAGAAGAAATCGCCCGTCTGGGCAAGACCATTCCTGAATTCGCTCCGGGCGACACGGTCGTCGTCCAGGTCAAGGTCAAGGAAGGTTCGCGCGAGCGTCTGCAGGCCTATGAAGGCGTCGTGATCGCCAAGCGTAACCGTGGCCTCAACTCGAGTTTCATCGTTCGCAAGATTTCTTCCGGCGAAGGCGTCGAGCGGACGTTCCAGACCTATTCTCCGCTGGTTGCCGCGATCGAAGTCAAGCGTCGCGGTGATGTGCGTCGTGCGAAGCTGTACTATCTGCGCGAGCGTTCCGGCAAGTCGGCTCGTATCAAGGAAAAGCTGTCGCACAAGCAGAAGCCGGTCAAGCAGGACTGATCCCGGTTCTGTCTTCAAGGCAAATCAGACCGCGTCGAAAGACGCGGTTTTTTTTCGTCCGCGGTCGGTTGTTGTGGTATTAAATTTTCTTTCAAAGCGCTGCAAATAGAAAATAGTTGCATTGTGTGCTAGATTATTGGTGTGTAAATTCTATTTAGTGCTGCCATGTCGCATGATTTATTGCATGACGAGTTTGTCAAAGCCCTGCGCCACGAGTTGAAGCCCGCCTTGGGGTGCACCGAGCCGATTTCGCTGGCCCTGTGTTCGGCGATTGCAGCACGCTATCTCGGCGCATCGCCGCAGCGGATCGAGGCGAAAGTGTCGCCGAATCTGATGAAGAACGGGATGGGCGTGACGGTTCCGGGAACCGGTATGGTCGGCTTGCCGATCGCCGCGGCGGTCGGTGCTCTGGGCGGCGATCCGGATGCCGGGCTTGAAGTCTTGCGCACGATCAACGCCGGACAAGTCGCCGCGGCCAAGTCAATGCTCAATGAAAAACGCGTGACGGTCGGGTTGGCGGATACGTCTCTGGCGCTCTACGCCGAGTCGTGCGTCTACCATGGCACCGATCGGGTCCGGGTGTGCATCGCCGACTCGCATACGCGGGTCGTGCGCATCGAGAAAAACGACGAGACGGTGTTTCAGATCGATGCCGAAGCCGGAACGGTGGATGCGTCGCCGTATTCGCTGGGCGACGCAACGGCTGCCGATGTTTTTGACTTTGCCATGACGGTGCCGTTGGCCCGGGTCGATTTCGTGCTGCAGGCGGCCAGCCTGAATTCGGCATTGTCCGATGCCGGGATGAGCGGCGACTACGGTTTGCATATTGCCGCGACCATGCAGCGCAACGTCGATCACGGCCTCCTCTCGGACGATCTGTTGACGCGCATCGTCAAACGTTCGGCAGCGGCGTCCGATGCCCGCATGGGCGGCGCGGTGTTGCCGGCGATGAGCAACTCAGGATCGGGGAACCAGGGCATCATGGCGACGATCCCGGTGGTGGTGGTGGCCGAGCATCTGCGCGCCGATCAGGCGACGCTGACGCGGGCGCTGACGCTGTCGCATCTGATGGCAGTGTACATTCACGATCATCTGCCGAAACTGTCGGCGCTGTGCGCGGTGACGACCGCGGCGATGGGGGCGGCGGCGGGCATGGCCTGGCTGCTGGGCGGCGATCAGCGCACAGTGAGCATGGCGATCTGCAGCATGATCGGTGATCTCGCCGGAATGATTTGCGACGGGGCCTCCAACAGTTGCGCGATGAAGGTGTCAACGTCGGCAAGTTCGGCCTACAAGGCGGTGCTGATGGCGCTCGACAACTCGCGCGTGGCGCACTACGAGGGTATCGTTGCCGAAAGCGTCGATGAGTCGATTGCCAATTTGTGTGCGTTGGCCTCGCGTGGCATGGTGCAGACCGACCGCCAGATCATCGAGATCATCCTGAACAAGTGTTGAGGGGAAGGGGCGGCCACTGGCGCCGCCCGCGCTCAATCGTCGATGGCGACGTAATTGAGCGGCAGCGCGCTGGTGTGCTTGATCTCTTCCATCGCGAAACTTGAGCTGACTTCGAAGATCTCGATGCGGCTCGTCAGCTTCTTGTAGACGGCGTCATAGGCCGCGATGTCGGGGACGATGACGCGCAGGAGGTAGTCGATGTTGCCGCTCATGCGGTAGAAATCGACGACCTCGGGGATGTCGCTGACAATTTCGCGCAGGTTCTCGAACCAGTCCTGGTTGTGCCGGTTTGTGCGCAGCAAGACGAAGACGGTGACGCCGACATTGAGTTTTTCCGCATCGAGGATGGCTACCCTGCGCTGGATGTAGCCCTGCTCCTCGAGTCGCTGGATGCGCCGCCAGCAGGGCGTCGAGGAGAGTTTCACCCGCGCCGCGATCTCGGTCAGCGGGATGTCGGCGTTATCCTGCAGCAGCGCCAGGATTTCCTTGTCGATGCGATCCATCAGTAGCGGACGTCGGGGTGGGCGGGCGCCTTCTTGGTGTTCTCGATTAAGGCGTAGGCCGAGTGGTTGTGGATCGATTCGAAATTCTCGGATTCGACGACGTAGGAGTAGATGCGGTCTTCGGCATTGAGTCGGGCAGCGACGTCACGCACCATGTCTTCGACGAATTTCGGGTTGTCGTAGGCGCGCTCGGTGACGTACTTTTCGTCCGGACGCTTGAGCAGGCCGTAGAGTTCGCAGGAGGCCTCGCCTTCGACCAGTTGCACGATTTCCTCGATCCACACATGGTCGAGAATGCGGGCCGTGACGGTGACGTGCGAGCGCTGGTTGTGCGCGCCGCGCTCGGAAATCTTCTTCGAGCAGGGGCACAGGCTGGTGACCGGCACGACGACCTTGATCGTCGAGGCAATGTCGCCGTGGCAGATTTCGCCGATCAGGGTAACGTCATAGTCGATCAGGCTTTGTACGCCGGATACCGGTGCTGACTTGTTGATGAAGTACGGAAAGTTCATCTCGATGTGACCGGTTTCGGCCTCGAGCTTCTTCACCATCTCTCGCAACATGCTGGGGAAATTTTCGACCGAGATCTCGCGCTCGTGGCTGTTGAGGATCTCGACGAAACGCGACATGTGCGTGCCCTTGAAGTTGTGGGGCAGGCTGACGTACATGTTGAAAACGGCAATGGTGTGCTGGACACCGCCGGTGCGGTCAAGCACCCGGATCGGGTGGCGGATCGACTTGATGCCGACGCGGTTGATGGCGATCTGGCGCGTATCGGCGAGATTCTGCACGTCGGCAATCGGCGTGTCCTTGGATTTCTGCGCTGCGTTCATGGCGTATCCTGTGAATGCTGATGGTTGAGTACCGAGCGGACGATACCGTCCTTGTCGAGTCCGAGTTCGGACAGCAGGCGGTTCTGGTCACCGTGCTCGATGAAACGGTCGGGCAGTCCGATGCGGACGAGGCGTGCCGTGCTTCCGGCTTCTTCGAGCACACGGGCGACTTCCGAACCGGCGCCGCCGATGACCACGTTCTCTTCGATGCTGACAAGCAGCGAATGTTCCCGGGCCAGCGCGAGAATCAGGTCGCGGTCGATCGGTTTGACGAAGCGCATGTTGGCGACCGTGGCGTCGAGGACTTCAGCCGCTTCGAGCGTTGCCGCTAGCGTGGTGCCGAAGGCGAGCAGGGCTGTTTTCGTGCCGTGGCGGCGGATCTCGCCCTTGCCGACCGGCAGTTCGCGCAGTACCGGGTCGATGGTCGCCCCGATGCCGGCGCCGCGCGGATAGCGGACGACGCAGGGCGCGTTGCTGCGGCAGGCCGTCGTCAGCATCTGTCGGCATTCGTTCTCGTCCGACGGTGTCATGACGATCATGTTGGGAATGCAGGTCACATAGCTGAGGTCGAAACAGCCGTGGTGCGTGGGACCGTCGGCGCCAACCACACCGCCGCGGTCGAGGGCGAAGACGACCGGCAGGTTCTGCAGGGCGACGTCATGCAGGAGCTGGTCGAAGCCGCGTTGCAGGAAGGTCGAGTAAATCGCGACGACCGGCCGCATGCCTTCGCAGGCGAGTCCCGCGCCGAAAGTGACGGCATGCTGTTCGGCGATGCCGACGTCAAAATAGCGGTCGGGATAGCGCTCGGCGAAACGCGTCATGCCGGAACCTTCGCCCATTGCCGGGGTGATGGCGACGAGCTTCGGCTCGATCTCGGCCATGTCGCAGAGCCAGTCGCCAAAAATCTGGGTGAAGGTCGGCTTGGCGGTCGTCCGGGATTCGTCGATGCCGATGTCCGGTTGGAATTTGGAAACACCGTGATAGAGGATCGGATCGGCCTCGGCGAGCTTGTAGCCTTGCCCCTTGCGGGTGATAACATGCAGGAACTGCGGACCGCGCAGCTTCTGCAGGTTCTGCAGCGTCGGTACGAGCGAATCGAGGTCGTGTCCGTCGATGGGGCCGATGTAGTTGAATCCAAGCTCTTCGAACAGCGTCCCCGGCGTCAGCAGACCCTTGACGTGCTCTTCGACGCGATTGGCGAATTCGAGCAGCGAGGGCGAGACCGACAGGACCTTTTCGCCGGCCTTGCGCGCGGCGTTGAAGGTGCTGCCTGAAAGGGCGCGGGCGAGATATTTGTTGAGGGCGCCGACCGGGCGCGAGATCGACATGTCGTTGTCGTTGAGTATGACGAGCATGTTGGCGTCGGCGACGCCGGCGTTGTTGAGCGCTTCAAACGCTTGTCCCGCCGACATTGCGCCATCACCGATGATGGCGACGGTGCGGCGTTCCTCGCCCTTGAGTTTCGCCGCCAGCGCCATGCCGAGCGCGGCCGAAATCGACGTCGACGAATGGCCGACGCCGAAAGTGTCATAGGCGCTTTCGCAACGCTTCGGGAAGCCGGAGACGCCGCCCTGCATGCGCAGGCGCGCCATGCCTTCGCGCCGCCCGGTGAGGATCTTGTGGGCATAGGTCTGATGGCCCACGTCCCAGACGAGGCGGTCTTCCGGGGTGTTATAGACGTAGTGCAGCGCAATCGTCAGTTCGATCGTGCCGAGGTTCGACGACAGGTGTCCGCCGGTACGGGAAACCGATTCGACGAGGAAGTTGCGCAGTTCGTCCGCCAGTTGCGGCAGTTGCTTGCGCTCCAGTTCGCGCAGTTGCGGGGGCGACTGGATGGTGTCGAGCAAAGGATAGGAACTCATGACAAATGGGCAGGCGCCAGTCCGGAAAACGCAGGTCAGAACTTGCGGTAGGTGATGAAGTCGGTCAGTGCTGCGAGCCGGGACGCACCGGCGCCGAAAACGGATAGCGCCTCCATGGCCTGCGCACGCAATTCGTCGGCGAACTCGCGCGCGCCGTCGAGTCCGAGCAGACTGACGTAGGTCGGCTTGTCGGCGGCGGCGTCCTTGCCTGCCGTCTTGCCGAGCGTTGCCGTGCTGGCGGTACAGTCGAGAATGTCGTCGACGACCTGGAAGAGCAGGCCCAGGCGCTTGGCGAAGCGGTCGAGGCGGGCCAGTGCCTCGTCGTCAATGTCATCGCCGCAGAGGGCGCCCAGCAGTACGGCGGCGCGGATCAGCGCGCCGGTCTTGAGCGCGTGCATCAGTTCGAGTTCAGGTTGCGTCAATGCCTTGCCGACCGATTCGAGGTCGATCGCCTGGCCGCCGGCCATGCCGCAGGAGCCGCTGGCATGCGCCAGCAGCCGCACCATTTCGATTTGCCGTTTGGGCGCCCCCAGGGCTTCCCGCGCCAATAGTTCGAAGGCCAGCGATTGCAGGCTGTCGCCGACCAGCAGGGCAGTCGGTTCGTCATATTCGACGTGGCAGGTCGGCCGTCCGCGGCGCAGGACGTCGTCATCCATGCAGGGAAGGTCGTCATGGACGAGCGAGTAGGCATGGATCAGTTCGACGGCGGCCGAGGCGATTTCGAGCTTGTCGGCGCTTGCGCCGGAAATCTCACCGGCGGCGAAAGCCAGCAAGGGACGCACGCGTTTGCCGCCGCCGAGGCTGGCGTAGCGCATCGCCTGATGCAGTCGGGCCGGGATCGCTTCGTCGGGTGGCAGGAGGCGCGCCAGCGCCGCTTCCATGCGCTGCTGGACGCCCTGCATCCATTCAGGAAATGCCGCCACCGGCGCGTTGAGTGGGCGGGTGAGCTGGGTCATCGGGTGTCTCCGTGAGGGGCGTCGAGGTCGCGCAGGATGCCGTTCTCCAGGGCTTGCACCTTGTGCTCGGCTTCCTTGAGCAACTGCTGGCAATGGCCGAGCAGTTCGCTGCCGCGACGGTAGGCGGTGATGGCGGCTTCCAGCGGCAGTTGCTCCTCTTCCATGGTGCGGACCAGGCGTTCAAGTTCGGCAAGGGCGACTTCGAAGCTCAGGTCGGCGACGGGGGCAGCGCCATTCGCCAGCGTCGGGTCGGAAGAGGAAGGAGTGGGTTTCGCCATGGGAGAAATCGGAAAACTGTTAAAAATAGCGTATGGCACGATGTCGGGTCAATCGAAAGCCATTACAATCGAAGTTTACACCCTTGCCGTTGTCGTGTGTCTGCCGGGCTCCCGGCAGTTGGATAAATAGCCATGCAATCCCTGTGGATGATCGTCGCCAGCTTCTGCTTTGCCTGCATGGGCATGTGCGTCAAGCTGGCGTCGGAAACGTTTTCGGCGACCGAGGTGGTGTTTTACCGCGCCGTCATTTCCCTCGCGTTCATGCTCGCCGTCGTATGCTTTCGCGGTATTCCGCTGAAAACACCGCATTGGCGTTTCCAACTGACGCGCTCGATCTGCGGTTTTCTCGGGCTGGTTTCTTTTTTCAATGCCATTTCTCTATTGCCGCTGGCGACGGCGGTGACGCTCAACTATACGTCGCCGCTCTTCCTCGCCGTGCTGCTGGCATGCACCGGCCGTATTCTGCTGCGCCTGTCATTGCTCGGGGCGCTGGCGCTCGGTTTTGTTGGCGTCGCCTGGCTCTTGCGTCCGACCTTTCATGCGGATCAACTGCTGGGCGGATTGTGGGGGGGGGGGTCGGGTGTGCTTTCGGCATTCGCCTATTACAACGTGCGCGAACTCGGCGAACTCGGCGAGACGGAGGAACGCACAGTGTTTTACTTTTCCCTGTTCTCGACTATCGGTGCCGCGCTATGGATGGGACTTTACGAATTCCATCCGGTCGATCTGCGCAACGGCTTGCTGCTACTCGGTGTCGGCGGTTTCGCCACGGTGGCGCAACTGGCGATGACACGCGCGTACAAGCGCGGCAATACGCTGGTCTCGGCAAGCCTCGCCTATACGACGGTGGCCTTCGCCAGTCTGCTCGGCATGGCTTTCTGGCACGAGTCATTGACGTCGAGCGCCTGGCTGGCGATAGGTCTGATCGTGTCGAGCGGCCTCATCTCAAGCTGGTTTTCGCGCGCCAATCCTGCCGATCAGGACTGATGCTACACTGCAGTCATCTCACAAGGAGACTGCCATGATCGTTATCCAACATCAGCCGGGCCGGGTTCAGGTCAATGTTTACGGCGAGTTTACGCTCGGTGATTTCAAGGAATTCGAGCAGATGGTCGGCTACACTGCCCAGTTCGAAGGGCCGGTCGATCTGCTCTTCGATCTGCGCGAAATGGCCGATTTCACGCTCGACGTGGCTTGGGAAGACATCGCTTTCGCGCGGGCGCATCCCAACGATTTCAACCGTATCGCGGTGCTGACGCAGAGTCAGTGGGTGACTTGGAGCGCGTGGCTGACGCGGCTGTTCGTGCGGGCCGACATGCGCGTCTTCTCTGACGAGGGCGAGGCCTTGGCCTGGCTTGACATGGCCGGGGAGGGGGCGGCGCAATGATGTCTCCGTTGATTTCCTGCGAGCAACTGGCGGCGCGTCTCGACGACCGCGACCTGCGCATCGTCGACTGCCGTCATCAGCTTTCCGATACCAGCCACGGCGAGCGCGTTTATGCCGAGGGACATATCCCCGGCGCATTCTTCATGCATCTCGATCGCGACCTGTCGGGGCCGATGAACGGGCGTAACGGCCGTCATCCGCTGCCCGATCCTCAGACGCTGGCCCGGCGGCTTGGTGCCATCGGCATATCGCGGCAGACGACGGTAGTGGTCTACGACGATGCCGAGGGCATGGTCGCCGGACGTTTGTGGTGGATGTTGCGCTGGTTGCGGCACGAGCGCGTCGCAGTGCTCGACGGCGGTTTTCCGCGCTGGGCGGCTTTGGCACTGCCACAGACGAAGGCGCTGCCGCATTCCGTGCCGACCGATTTCGTGGCCGATCCGCCGCGCGACTGGGTGGTCGATACGGCCGCCGTGCTCGCCAATCTTGATCGGCGCGAGTTTCTGGTTGTCGATGCCCGCGGCGCCGATCGTTTCCGCGGCGAGAACGAAACCATCGACCCAATCGGCGGGCATATTCCAGGGGCATTGAGCCGCCCCTTTCGCGACAATCTCAAGGCGGATGGCACTTTCCGTCCGGCCGAAGAACTGCGTCCGGCATATCTCGATCTCTTTGGTGGTATGCCGCCCGAGCGGGTTGTCATGCAGTGCGGCTCGGGCGTGTCGGCTTGTCATAACCTGATCGCCATGGAACTCGCAGGATTGCCGGGCGCGCGTCTCTATGCCGGTTCCTGGAGCGAGTGGTGCAGCGATCCGGCGCGGCCGGTGGCGCGCTGACAAGTTGCCGAGTAGGCGCGCTTATACCGTTGTGATCGAGCGGTCGTAGCGGCTGAGCGCCCAGGCGACGTGTTCGCGCACGAGCGCCGAGGGGTCGTCGCGGCGCGACTGAAGTGCCTGGCGGTGTTCGGCTGTCGGTGTCGCATTGCCAAGCGCCACGGCGATGTTGCGCAGCCAGCGTTCGTGGCCGATGCGGCGGATCGGACTGCCGGCCAGACGCCGCTCGAATTCTTCCGCAGACCATGCAAACAGCGCGGTCAGTGGGCTATGGTCCAGATGGTTGCGCACGGCGAAATCGGGGTCTCCGGCCCGGGCAAAACGATTCCAGGGGCAGCAGGTCTGGCAGTCGTCGCAGCCGTAGATGCGCTGACCGATCAAGGGGCGCAATTCCATCGGGATGGCGCCGTCCAGTTCGATCGTCAGATAGGAGATGCAGCGGCGCGCATCCACTTCGTAGGGGGCGACGATGGCGCCGGTCGGGCAGGCGTCAAGACAACGCCGGCAATCGCCGCAGTGCGATTCGCAGGGGGCATCCGCCGGCAGTGGCAGGTTGGTGAACAATTCGCCGAGAAAATGCCAGGAGCCCTGGCGCGACAATGTCAGCGTGTGTTTTCCGCGCCAGCCGATGCCGGCGCGTTGGGCGAATTCGGTTTCCATCACCGGCGCCGAATCGGAAAAAGCCCGGAATATGAAAAAGTCATCATTGCCGAAGCGTGTGCGCACGTGCGCCTGAATGTGCTCGGACAATTTCTGCAGGCGTTGCCGCACCGTCTTGTGATAGTCGCGGCCGCGAGCGTAGCGCGAGACCTCGGCGATGGCGCCCTCGTGGTTTTCAGGCGCTGAGGTCGCTTGGGGCCAGTAGGGCAGTCGCACCGAGATGACGCTGAGGACGCCGGGTACGAGTGCCGACGGGTCGGCGCGCAGGGCGGCGTGTTTGGCCATATAATCCATCCCGCCGTGGCGGCCGGCGGCCAGCCAGCGCCGGAGGCGTTCAGCAGCGTCCGGGGCGACTTCGGCCCGGGCGATGCCGCAGGCCGAGAAGCCGAGCACCAGCGCCTGCTGCCGGATGTCGGCGGCCAGTGCCGCGAGCATCGCCGCGTCGGCGACTGATTCGATGCTGTTTTCTCTTGGGGAGCCATGATCTTGCATAGCCCGCATGATAGCCCGGATGTGCGTCCGGACACCGGGGACACGCACTGCTGCCTCTGCCTGCCGCACGAGGCGGCGACGATTGCGGTCGGGCAGGCGCTCGCGCCCTTGCTGGCACCGGGCCTGATTCTCTGGCTCGACGGCGATCTCGGCGCCGGCAAGACGACGCTGGTGCGCGCGCTGCTGCGTGCGCTTGGCCACGCCGGGCCGGTCAAGAGTCCGACCTATACGCTGGTTGAAGTTTACGCAGTTTCGAGCTTATACTTGTATCACTTTGATTTTTATCGTTTCAATGATCCAGAAGAGTTTGTCGATGCCGGCTTGGGTGAATACTTCCGCACGGATGCTGTCTGCCTGGTCGAATGGCCGGCCAAGGCGCGTGGCTACGTGCCGGCCGCCGATGTGGAATTGGTCTTCCGCTTTCCCGATGCGCCGGCCGACGGCCGCATCCTCGAACTCCATGCCCGTAGCGAGGCCGGGCGGCAATGTCTGAACAGTTTCCGTTCGTGTTCCGGCGTCGCCAGCTTGTTCGCTCGCTCGGTGCTGCCCTTTTCCTCTCCGTAACGCCGGTCGGCCGCGCCGCCGTGTCGCGCGGTAGCGGCATCCTGGCCGTACGTGTGTGGCCGGCGGCGGATTACACGCGTGTCGCGATCGAGCACAGCGATCCGCTGAAATTCACGCATTTCACGATCAAGAATCCCGATCGGCTGGTTGTCGATCTCGAAGGTGTCGAGTTCAACGGCGTGCTCGACGGCATGGCCGGCAAGATTGCGCCGGACGATCCGAACATCAAGTTGCTGCGTGCCGGACGTTTCAAACCCGGTGTCGTGCGTCTGGTCATGGAACTCAAGAACGAGGTGCGGCCGCAGGTCTTCGTGTTGCCGCCGGTCGGCGAGTACGGTTACCGGCTGGTGCTCGATGTCTATCCGCTCGATCCGCCAGATCCACTGCTGCAACTGATCCAGCGGAGCGAATCGCTTTACGGCGGCAATGCCGCCGAGCAGAAACCCGAAACGATCGTCGAGCGGCCGCGGCAGGGCAAACCGGTCGTCGATCGTCTGGTGACGATCACGCTCGACCCCGGCCATGGTGGCGAGGATCCGGGCGCCGTCGGACGCGGCGGCAGCTACGAAAAGCACGTCACGCTGGCCGTGGCCAAGCGATTGCGTGCAAAGATCGATGCCGAACCCAATATGCGCGCCGTGCTGACGCGCGATACCGATTATTTCGTTCCCCTGCAGATGCGGGTGCAGAAGGCGCGCCGTATCCAGTCCGATCTCTTCGTCTCGATTCATGCCGATGCGTTTACGCGCCCCGATGCCAACGGTTCTTCGGTGTTCGCGCTGTCGGAAAGCGGTGCTTCGAGTTCAGCGGCCCGTTATCTCGCCCAGCGGGAAAATGCTGCCGATCTGATCGGTGGCGTCAATCTTGGCGTCAAGGACCCGATCCTGGCCAGAACACTGCTCGATCTGTCGCAGACGGCGACGATCAATGACAGCCTCAAGCTTGGCCGCGCGGTGCTCAACGAGATCGGCGGCATCAATCGTCTGCACAAGGACAATGTTGAGCAAGCTGGTTTTGCGGTGCTCAAGGCGCCCGATATTCCGTCGATCCTGATCGAGACAGCCTTCATCTCGAATCCGGAGGAAGAGCGCCGGCTCAACGACGAGGCCTATCAGGACCGCATGGCCGAAGCGATCATCTCCGGGATTCGCAAGTATTTCATCAAGAATCCGCCGCTGGCCAAGTCGAAGCTCGCTCGGATCGACTGAGGTGCAGCACGGCCGGCAGGTTTATCTCCCCGTATCAGCGGTGTGCAGCAGGTTGAGGGTAGTCTGCATGATCGGACTCACCGGGCGGTCGGCGAAAATCAGACTACCCCATGGCGACAGGCTGTTGGTGAAGGTGTAAGGCAGGCTGCGCAGCAGTCCGTGACGCGCGAAGACGGCTGCGACCGATTTCGGGATGGCCGCGATCATCTCGCTTTGCGCGACGAGGCCGGTGATCGTCATGAACGACGAGGTCTCGATCAGGCCCTGTGGCAGCGGAACATGATGGCTGTGGAATTCCTGCTCGATCACTTCGCGCAGTGGGCTGCCATGCAGCGGGAATATCCATGGGTAGTGTTGCAGCGCCTCGAAACGGATCTTCTTTTTCTGGATTTCGCGCAATGCCGGATGGTTGCACGCGCAGACGAGCGCCAGCGCTTCCTCGCCGATCGGCCTGAATATGCAGTCGCGGCTCGCCCGGCTGCCCGGCTCGGGCATGCGGCCGATGACAAGGTCAAGTTTGCCGGCGCGCAGGAGTTCGATCAGGCGGTCGCTGGTGTCAACATGGATTTCGACCGAGAGCAGCGGGTAGCGCTGTTTCAGGCGGATGGTCGCGTCGCTGAGCGGTGACGATGATGTTGCGCTGATGCTGCCGATCAGCAGGCGGCCGGAGCCGCCGAGTGGCAGTTCATGCAATTCACGACTCAGACCGGCGATCCCGTTGCGCAGGGCGCGGAAGGCGGTCAGTACGGCGTCTCCGGTCGCCGTGAATCTGAGCCCACGCCCGACGCGCTCGAACAGCGGTTCGCCGAAGGCGTCTTCGAGCTCGCGCAGCATCTTGCTCGCCGCCGGTTGCGTCATGCCCAGTCGGGATGCCGCATTCCTCAAGGTCTTGAATTCGCTGATCGCCAGCAATAGCGCCACTTGCCGTAGCCGGAGGCGGTTGAGGAGTTGCTCGGTGCTCGGGGTCGACATCGGATGGCCTGGATAGTTGATAACTTATTGGCATCAATATATCAAAACAATTCACTCTTTCGAGAACTTTGGCGCTGCTAGCATGAGCGTTCGATAAGCAACCCTTTTGCGGCCGACGGACGTCGAGGCGCCGGCGGCGGCGAACCAGGAACAGGCGATATGCTGAGTGGAATCAGGGCGGATCTCGCCCAGGCGCGACAGGATTTTCTCGTTTCCGGCGACGACCGGCTGCTGCCGATCGTTGATGCGCATCATCATTATTGGGAAATGCGTAACCCCCATCCCTGGCTGACCGAGTTGCCGCGCATCCCGTTTCGCTATGGCGACTATGAGGCGATCTGTCGCGACTTCATGCCGGAAGACTATGCGCGGGCCTGTACCGGTCATCGCGTGATGCGTCACGTTGTCATGGAGGGCGAATGGACGCCCGATGATCCGGTCGGTGAGGCGCGCTGGATGTGTGCGTTGGCCGATGGGCGAGGCGAACCGCAGGCGATGGCGGCGCAGGTCTGGCTTGATCGCGACGACGTCGGTGCGGTGCTGCAGGCTTATTGCGAGGCGCCCTTGCACGGTTTCGTCCGCAGCGTTCGTCATAAGCCGCGCACTCTCCCGCGCGAGGATTACCACGCCGACTGGAATGCGCCCGGTTCGATGCGCTGTCCGCGCTGGCGCAGCGGCTACGCGCTGCTGGCGTCAGCATCGCTGATGTTCGAGTTGCAGGCGCCGTGGTGGCATGTCGCCGAGATGGTTGAACTCGCCAACGATTTTCCCGGAACGACGATTGTCGTCAATCACGCCGGTATGCCGGGCACGCGCGACGAAGAGACGCTGCGGCAATGGCGTGCGGCGATGGCGCAACTGGCGCGCTGCGATAACGTGCGGATGAAGATCTCCGGCATTGGCGTGCGCGGCGAGCCGTGGACGCCGGCGCAGCAGGCCTTTGTCGTGCATGCGCTGATCGAGGACTTTGGCGTGGCGCGCTGTCTGTTCGCGAGCAACTTCCCCGTCGACGCTCTGGTTGTTGATCTCCCGACCTTGTGGGCAGGTTTCAAGACGCTGACGCGGGCGATGACGCCCGAGCAGCGTCTGGCGTTGTTCTGCGACAACGCCGTCAGGCTTTATGGCTTGTGTTGACGTCGTTCGTCGTTACTCACCATCACCAGGAGGAATGCATGATGAAACAATCGAAATTTTCCGCGCTCTTGAGCGCCGTGGCGATCGCGGTCGCCTGCCTTTCCCTCGGTGCGCCGTCCGCCGTCGCTCAGGAAATCAAGGCGCGTTTCGGCACATCGTTGCCCGATAGCCACCCGCAGACGCTTGGGGCGCGCAAGTTCGCCGAAATCGTCGAGCAGAAGAGCGGCGGACGCATCAAGGTGACGGTCTATTCCGGCGCGCAGCTCGGCAGCGACCAGCAGATGCAGGCGGCATTGCGCGGCGGCACCCAGGAATTCACCGCGCCGTCGACGGCGACGTTGGCCAATCTGCTCAAGGAATTCGGTGTCTTCGGCTTGCCGTTTGCATTCGCCAGCGAAAAGCAGGCTGACGCGGTCTTCGACGGGCCTTATGGACAGAGCATGCTGGCCAAGCTCGCTGAGCGCGATCTGGTCGGCCTCGCCTTCTGGGAAAACGGCTTCCGCAATTTCACCAACAGCCGTCGCCCCATCGTCAAGGCCGAGGATATGGCCGGCCTCAAGGTGCGAACGATGCAGAACAATCTCTACATCGACATGTTCAACGGTCTTGGCGCCAACGCCGTACCGATGCCGGTGAACGAGCTCTACACCGCGCTGGAGACGAAGGCCGTCGATGCACAGGAGAATCCGTTCACTGTCGTTCAGGCGCAGAAGTTCTATGACGTGCAGAAATACCTGTCGACGACCGGCCATGCTTATGACGCTCAGGTGCTGATCGCCTCGAAGAAATTCTGGGACAAGCTGAGCGCGGCCGACCGTACGCTGTTGCAGGATGCGGCACGCGAGGCGACGCTCTACCAGCGCCAGGTCAGTCGCGATCTGAACGCCAAAGCGCGTGCCGATCTCGTCAAGGAAGGCATGCTGGTCAATGACGTTTCCGATGCCGAGCGCAAGCGCATGCGCGAGAAGTTGCTGCCGGTCATCGTCAAGCATCAGGCGGTCGTCGGCGAGGAGACGGCGAAGGAGTTCTTCGTGGCGATCGCCAAGGTGCCGAACTGAACCGCAGAAATCGTTATGGAGCGCCGGCGCCGGCGCGGGCAGTTTTTCCAATCGTCGTCATTCGATAGGGGATCTTGTGATGAAAAGCATACGGGCAGGGTTGGTCGGTATCATGCTTTTGGGATTGTCGGGCACACTGGCCTGGGGGCAGGCGCAACCAGTCAAACTGCGTTTCGGTCATGCACATCCGACCAGCGACTCGCAGCATATCGCTGCCGTCGAGTTCGCCCGCAAGGTCAAGGAGCGGACGCAGGGCATGGTCGATATCCAGGTGTTCCCGAACAACCAGCTCGGCAATGACGCCACCATGATCGCCGGCGTGCGCGGCGGCACCATCGATATCGAAACTTCGGGCAATCCGTTCTTCACCGGCATCGTCGCCAAGCTCAATGTGCTCGATCTGCCCTACCTTTTGGAGAACAACGCACATGTGGCGAAGGTGCTCGACGGGCCGATCGGTCGCTCGTTGCTCAACGAACTCGAGCCGTTCCAGATGAAGGGACTGGCGTTCTGGGAAGTCGGCTATCGCAGCCTCGCCAACAGCCGTCGGCCGGTGAATAATGCCGACGATATCAAGGGGCTGAAGCTGCGCACGACACCGAATCAGGCGCACATCAAGGCCTTTCAGTTGCTTGGTGCGGCGCCGCAGCCGATGCCGTTCGCCGAGGTCTATGCCGCGCTTGAATCGAAGGCGCTCGACGGACACGAAAATCCCCCGAACGTCATGCTGTCGACCAAGATGTACGAAGTGCAGAAATACCTCTCACTGACCAAGCATGCCTATACCGGCCTGATCGTCGTCATGAACAAGAAGCGCTTCGACTCACTGGCGCCGGAACATCAGCAGGTGATCGTGCAGGAGGCGGCCAATGCTGCTGTCTTGCAGCGCGATCTCAACGCCAAGGGTGAGGCGGCGGCACTCGCCGAGTTGCGTGCCCATGGCATGCAGATCAATGAAAAGCCGGATGTGAATAGCATCAAGACGGTAGTACGCGACGAGACACGCAAAATGTTCATCGAGAAGAACGGCGATGAGTTGATCAAGGCGATTGACGCAGCGCGCTGATCGGGACCGATGCCATGACGCCCCGTCTGCCGCGCGCGATTGTCGATTCGCACCATCACCTCTGGGACCTCGCGCAGATCCACTATCCCTGGCTCGCCGAGGCCTACGATGCGGCAAGCTTCATCCTCGGTGATTATCGTCCGCTGTGCCGCAATTTCATGCCGGGCGATTTGCGCGCGGCCTGGGGTGGGATGCCTGTTGTTGCGACCGTTCATATCGAAGCCGAATGCGAACGTCGTCTCGCCCTCGAGGAGACGCGCTGGGTGCATGCGCAGGCGGCGGCGTCCGGTTTTCCTAACGCGGTGGTCGCGCATGTCGATCTGCTCGCCGGCGATGCCGATGAGCAACTCGACGCGCATTGCCGGTATCCGCTGGTGCGGTCGATCCGCTTCAAGCCGGTGACATCGCGTCGTCCGGATGGCAGCGTGCGCGACACGCCGGGTTCCTTGTTCGATCCGCGCTGGCCTGCCGCTCTGGCCCGCTTGCAGGCGCACGGCCTCGCCTGGGATCTGCGCGTACCGTTCTGGCATCTCGAAGAGGCGGCGGCGGTGCTGCGCGATTTTCCGGCCTTGCCGGTCGTTCTGCAACACACCGGTCTGCCCTGGGATCGCAGCGAGGACGGTCTGGTCGCGTGGCGGCGTGGCATGGCGGCGCTGGCGGCTTTGCCGAACGTCCATGTCCGGCTGTCGGAACTGGGGCTGCGCGACCGTCCCTGGCGGCTGGAAGACAACCTGCCAGTCGTGCGCGATGCGGTGGCAATCTTCGGCTGGCAGCGCAGCATGTTCGGGAGCAATTTTCCCGTTGCCGGGCTGCGTATCGACTATCCGGCGCTGGTACGGGCGATGGCCGAGGCGCTGGCGCCGCTCGACGAGGCAGCGAGCGCGGCCGTGTGGCATGACAATGCCTTGCGTTTCTACCGGATTGACCTCGCCGCCGTCCCGATAGTGGCAGGCGTGTGAAGGCGTGTGGCGCGCCGGCATTGCGGAAGTTGAGCCGGATGGTGAAAAATGCTTTGCATCGTGCGGCCTCATTGCTATAATGCGCGCCTCGCAGTCACAGGGTTCCTTGTGTCGCCGCTGTAGCTCAGTCGGTAGAGCAGCGCATTCGTAATGCGAAGGTCGGCAGTTCGATTCCGCCCAGCGGCACCAACAAACTCTGAGAAAAGCCCTGATAAATCAGGGCTTTTTCTTTTTGTTCCTCCGGTAAGTCGCGTCTTGTAGATGGATGAATCGACGCTCGCAGTGTTTTTTTTCCGGGTTGATTTTCCGCAGGAGAGAGCATCGGCATGCTGTTCAACTGAACTGGGGTTTTTCGCCGGATTTGCTATCTGTCGCAATATGGCGCATAGTCACGCCTCGCGTTCTTCAAGTAGTGTCAGCGTCATTTGTCGGTTTTTCATCCCGCTGTTCAGCGGAGCAATACCTCTAATTACCTCGCCGTCTTGATTTTCGCTTCACCCGGGGTGAAGTCACCCCCCTATTTTTCTGGAGATTCAAGACATGGCAACAGGTACCGTCAAGTGGTTCAACGATTCCAAGGGCTTCGGTTTCATCACCCCCGATCAGGGCGGTGAGGATCTGTTCGTTCACTTTTCCGCGATTCAGGGCAATGGGTTCAAGACCCTCGCCGAAGGACAGAAGGTGAGCTTCGATGTGACTCAGGGACAGAAAGGCGCTCAAGCCGGCAACGTGCTTCCCGCCTGATTTCCAGCTGCATCGGCCGGGGCATTGGAAACCGGCCGCCGATCAAGGCCTGGTGTCATCCAGGCCTTTTTTCTTCGCACGAGAATGGAATAAGTCATGGCAAAGGAAGAATTGCTCGAGATGCAAGGCGTCGTCACCGAGGTGATGCCGGATTCGCGTTTTCTGGTGACGCTGGAGAACGGGCATACCCTGGTTGCCTATACTGCCGGTAAGATGCGCAAGCACAGCATCCGTATCATCGCCGGAGACAAGGTTTCGGTCGAGATTTCCCCGTATGATCTCAGCAAAGGGCGAATCAACTTCAGGCACCTTGAGTCGAGACCCCAGGCTTCGAGGCCTCAGCGGCGCCGATATTAGGAGCGCGACCGGGAGAAACTGACGATGTACTACGGCGAACGGTTCAACGGCTACAGCCACCTTGCAGGTGCCTTGCTGGCCTTGTTGGGGAGCATTGTGCTGGTTGTGCTCGGATCGCTGACCGGCAATGTCTGGAAAATCGTCAGTTTCGCAATCTATGGTTCGACGCTGGTTCTGCTCTACAGCTTTTCGACGCTGTATCACAGCACACGCGGCCGTCTCAAGCAGATATTCCGCAAGCTCGATCACCAATCGATTTACCTGCTGATCGCCGGAACCTACACGCCCTTTACGCTTGTCAGTCTGCAGGGGCCGTGGGGCTGGTCGCTGTTCGCCACGGTCTGGATCCTCGCGATCATCGGCATCGCCCAGGAATTCTGGTTGGGCAAGGGCGCCCGCAAGCTTTCGCTGGTGATCTATCTGCTGATGGGCTGGCTCGCCGTCATCGCCACGGTTCCCCTGATCGAGGCGTTGTCCCTCAGCGGCTTCGCCTGGATCGCCGCCGGTGGCGTGGTCTATACCGCCGGCGTCGTTTTCTATCTTTACGACGAGAAATTCGCCCACTGGCATGGCATATGGCATCTGTTTGTCATTGGCGGCAGCGCGCTGCACTATCTTGCCATCGCGCGCTATGTCCTTTGAGTTTTTCGGTGGCGGCGCTGGGCGTGCATGTTTCCGGGACGTCGTAAATTTCCTTGGGGACCGGCGTTCATGAAAATCTGGGTCGATGCCGATGCCTGCCCGGTCGTTATCAAGGAGATCCTCTTTCGCGCGGCCAACCGGGCACAGGTGACGACCACTCTGGTCGCCAACCAGATGCTGCGGGTGCCGCCTTCGCCATGGATCAGTGCCGTGCAGGTGCCCGGTGGGTTCGATGTGGCGGATCAGCGCATCGTTCAGGAGGCCGTAGCGGGGGATCTCGTCGTCACTGCCGACATTCCGCTGGCGGCCCAAGTGATCGCGCGTGGCGCGGTGGTCATCGATCCGCGCGGCGAACTGCTTGATGCCGGCAACATTCAGGAACGCCTGACGCTGCGCAATTTTCTCGACGGGCTTCGCAGCAGCGGCGTCGAGACCGGCGGACCGTCGGCTTTCTCGAATGCCGATCGGCAGGCTTTCGCCAATCAACTCGACCGGCTTCTGGCGCGGCGCCGATAAAGGGCTTTCTGCTCCTCGCGTCGCCGCGATTGTTTTGATGCGGAAGGGTCTGGTCGTAAAATAGGGCGACTGTCGGTAGCCAAGGCTGGCCGCAAGGTCTTTGTCATCGGTCAGCGGTTTCCGCGACTGCCTTATCCGTTCGCCTTCCAGTGCATTTTTCCGCATGACCCTTCCCCAAGTTCTCGATCTGAAAACCTTGCTGACGACCAATGTGATCAGCATGCTGCTTTGCGTGCTGGTCATGGCCATCGTCTGGTGGAATCACCGCGAGCGTTTCGTCGCGACCAGGAACTGGCTGCTCAGTCTGGTTGCCCAGTTGCTGGCGTTTCCCCTGATCCTGCTGCGCGGCATCCTGCCCGATTTTCTGTCGATCCTGTTGCCGGCCTGGCTGATTACCGGAGGCTTCATCGCCTTGCTGCGGGGGGTGGCACTGCACCTGGATCGTCCGCGATCGTTCCGTCATGACTTCGTCCTGCAGGCGATTTTCCTGCTGATCCACGCCTATTTCATCTACGTCACGCCGAGCTTGCTCTGGCGCAGCGTCAACTATTCGGTTTTCCTGAGCTGGTTGAGTGCCGAGTGTGTCTGGCAGATTTTCCGCGTGCCGGCGGACCGTCGCTTCGGCGCGCACACGCTGGCGTTTGTCATGGCGTGTTATGCGTTGCTGTTTTCCGGGCGGATCGTTTTTTACTTTTTTCATTCGCCGGGTCCGGAGTTCTTTCAGGCCAGTGCCTATGATCTTTTCATGTATGTCGGCACGCAGACCTTGCTGATCGCGCTGACCTTCAGCCTCATCCTGCTGGTCAACCGGCGCCTGCTCCATGATCTCCTGGTCGATGTGCGGCATCGCAAGCAGGCAGAAGCGGCCATGCGGGATAACGTCGAGCGTCTGGCCCGCGCCGAACTGGCTTCGAAAACGGGGAACTGGGCGTTCAGTCCCGATACGCGCGCCCTGACGCATTCGGTGGGGACTTCCCGGATTCTCGGCGTGTCGTCCGAGACGATCGACGAAACCGCGTTCAAGAAGATCGTGCTTCCGGAATACGAAGCGTCGCTTGAACTTGCGCTGGGGGCGCTCATCGAACACGGCATTCCTTATAACGTCGAGTTCAGGATACGGGCCGTCGATACCGGGGAAATCAAGGAGGTCCAGTCATCCGCCGAATTCGATCCCGACCGGCGCACGGTCTTCGGCGTCATCCGTGACGTGACCGAGCAGAAGAGGATCGAGCACGAGCTTGAGTACCTGGCGCAGGTCGATCCATTGACCGGCGTGTTCTCGCGTCGGCATTTCATGGCCCTGACCGAGCGCGAACTGGCGAATACGGCGCGCTACAACACGCCGTTGTCGGTGCTGATGCTCGATATCGATTATTTCAAGCAGGTCAACGATACCTACGGTCATCAGGTCGGTGACCAGGCGTTGCAGCAGCTCGGGCGCATCCTTCGCGGCTTGTTACGCGAAGTGGATATCGCCGGCCGCTACGGCGGCGAGGAATTCGCCATCGTGCTGCCCAAAACCGGACTGATTCAGGCCTTCGAGGTGGCCGAGCGGCTGCGGCGCACGATCGAGTTCGGCGAGATTCCGCTCGAACATGGCGTTCCGCTGAAAATCACGGTATCGATCGGCGTCACCGCCTTCAGGGACGCCACGGAGAACATCGACGGCTTGCTGGCGCGGGCCGACAAGGCCTTGTATGACGCCAAGCATCAGGGGCGCAATCAGGTCTGCACCTACGAAACGAGTTTCGACCTGCGTTATTGATCGCAAACGCCTTGCATTCGGTCGGTCGGCCGATAAGATAAATGGGTAGCCTCCCCGGATGCGCCGGATACTGCGGGGTGCCCGGTCAGGGAGGCGCGAATTGTTGCGGGGACTGAACATTTTCCTTCCGGAGCAATCGAATACGGGCGAATGTATTCCTGGAACATACAACCAAAGGCTCGTTACCATGAAAACCGTTACCATCTCGAAGCGCATCGTGTTTCTGATCATCAGCTCGGTGATCTCACTGCTGATCGTCGGTGCGGTGGGCCTGTCGGCGGCGCTGCATGGCCAGCGTGGCGTGACGCAGGTGCGCGATGACAGTCTTGCCAGCATCAAGACGCTTGGCAACGCGCGCAATTCCTTTCAGCAAGTACGCGTCAACGCCTATGCGCATGTATTGACGACCGACGATGCTGGCATGGCTGAGATCGAGAAAAGCATCGAACAGCTGGTCGCCAGCCTGAATGGGGATCTGAAAAAGTACGAATCGATGCTATCGAGCGACGAGGACAGGAAATTGCTGGAGGCCGACCGGCAGGCAGTTTCACGTTATCTGACGGCGTTCCATGAGAAATTGTTGCCGCTGTCGCGCAAGAACGAAACGAATACGGCGCTGAATGTTTTAAAAAACGAGATGCGCCCGATGGCGATCGAGGCAGCCGAAACACTCGATAAGCACGTCACCTTCAACGAGAACATGGCAGGCAGCTATGCCAACGAAGTCGTTGATTCCGTATCGGCGGCGATCAAGTGGTCGATCGCCTCGATCGTGGTCGCCGTGGTGCTTATTGCCGTCATGGGCTATTTCATGCTCGTCAATATTCGCGGTTCGCTCAGCCTGATTCGCGACAGCGTGACGCAGGTCGAAGCGAATCTGGATTTCACGCAGCGGGTCAAGATCCTGCGCGAAGACGAAATCGGTGTGACGGCACAGGCGCTCAACCGGTTGCTCGACAAGTTGCAAGCCAATCTCAAGACGATCCTGACGCATTCCGAAACGGTCGCCCAGTCGGCCAGCCAGATGTCGACGACGTCCGGACAGGTGGCGATCGCTTCGCACCAGCAGAGCGAATCGGCGTCGAACATGGCGGCGACGGTCGAGGAAATGACGGTCAGCATCAACCACGTCGGCGACCGGGCGCACGAGGCTGATCGCATCTCGACCGAGTCTGGCCAGTTGGCGGCGTCCGGCGAGACGATCATCGGCAACACTGTCCATGACATCAACAAGATCTCGGAGACGGTCAATCAGGCGGCCGAGCGGATTCGTGAGCTCGTCGATAGCAGCCAGCAGATATCCAATGTCGTTGCCGTGATCAAGGAGGTTGCCGACCAGACCAATCTCCTGGCGCTCAACGCGGCGATCGAAGCGGCGCGCGCCGGCGAGCAGGGCCGTGGCTTCGCGGTGGTGGCCGACGAGGTGCGCAAGCTGGCCGAGCGGACCGCCACCTCGACGCAGGAAATTTCCGCGACGATCGAGTCGATGCGTACGGGCGCCAGCGATGCGGCGGTGAGCATGGAAAGCGTGGTCAATGAGGTGAGCCTTGGCGTCGAGTCGGCGCAGAAGGCGAGCGAGGCGATCAACCAGATTGGCGATGGCAGCCGCAGCGCGGTCGAAATGGTCGAGGAGATCACCTCGGCGATCCGCGAGCAGGCGTCGGCGATGACGACGATCGCGCAGCAGGTCGAGCGCATTGCGCAGATGTCCGAGGAGAGCAGCGCAGCGGCTGATCACAGCGCGCAGGTGGCGACGGATCTCGATCATCTCGCCACCGAGATGCAGCGTATCGTTCGCGCCTATCGGCTGTAGTCTTTCTTTTTCCGCAGGGCGTCGCGGCCCGGTTGCCCGGAGAGGCGGCCGGGCCGCTTCGTTTCCGCTGGGGGATAAAAATCGACCGCTGATCGTCCGGTAGTGGTCAAATGTCCCGCCTTGGGCTTGAATGCGAGCAGTCAAGGAGGGACTATGAAACGCAACCGGGGATTCTCACTGATCGAACTGATGGTGGTGGTCGTCATCATCGGCATTCTTGCGGCGATTATCTATCCGAACTATGCGGACTACGTGCTGCGCAGCAAGCTCTCGGAGCCGCGTGCGAAGCTGGCCGAGATGCGAACGCGCCTGGAACAGTACTACCAGGACCAGCGCACCTATCTCGGCGCCTGCGCCGCCGGCACGGTCGCGCCGCTGCCTGGCGACGGGCAGTATTTCAGCTACTCGTGTCCGACCTTGCTGGCCGACAGCTATGTCGTGCGCGCCGACGGTATTGCTGCACAGGGGACGAGCGGTTTCCGCTTCGAGATCGACCAGGCAAATACCCGCTCGACGCCGGCCGTGCCCTCCGGCTGGACGAGCAACACCAGTTGCTGGGTACGCGACAAGAGCGGCTCATGCTGATTTGCGCCGTGATTCGCCGCTCGCGTCGGGTGGGTGGGTTTACGCTCGTCGAGTTGATGATCACCGTGGCGGTGATTGCGATCCTCTTCAGCGTCGGCATGCCGAGTTACAACGACTGGATTCGCAAGCTCGAAGTGCGCAATGCCGCCGAGGCGGCGTTGCACGGCCTGCAACTCGCGCGTTCCGAGGCGATCAAGCGCAATGCGACGGTGACGCTGACGCTGGCCGGTGGCGATGGCTGGGCGATGACCGATGCGCTGGGGACGGCAATCCAGTCGCGGCCGAGCGGCGAGGGCTCGCGCTCGGCGTCGATCACGGTGACGCAGCCGGCTTCGGCATTGCCGTATGCGATCGCTTTCAACGGACTCGGACGCATGGCCGCCGGAGCGCCGGGCGTTTCCGTCGTGTTGTCGGCGGTCGATAGCGTCGGCGCCGATTGCACGAGCAGCGGGCCGCGCAATTGTTTCCGCATCGAGGTCAGCGTCGGCGGGCTTGTCCGGATGTGCGATCCGGCGCCGTCGATGTCCGGCACGCCGCAGGGGTGCTAGGAGTGTGCGCATGCGAGTGAAAATACAAGAATCCGGATTCCTGCTGATCGAGGCGCTGATCGCCATCCTGATCTTCTCGCTCGGCATTCTTGGTCTCGTCGCCTTGCAGGCGGTGGTGATCAAGGAGACGACCGACGCGCAGTACCGTGTCGAGGCGTCGATGTTCACCAACCAGCTGATCGCACAGATGTGGGCCGAGGACAAGGTGAATCTGGCGACCAACTTCGCATCGCCGAACGGTCCGCGTTACCTTGCCTGGCGCGCCGACGTCGTTACCGCCGCCAACGGCGGACTGCCCAATGCGGCCGCACAGCCGCCAACCGTTGTGTTCGGTGCCAACAACCAGGTGACGATCACGATCTTCTGGCAGCTGCCTGGTGCCGTCGCCGGGACGCCATTCCACCAGCATGCGACGACGACGCAGCTGCAATAGACCAGGGAGAAGCCAGGTGACGCGTCGTTTCCGCTTTGCACAACAGGGGGTCTCGCTCGTCGAGTTGATGGTCGGCGTGACGATCGGCCTGATCACGGCGCTCCTGATGGCCCAGTTCGCGCTGTTCTACGATGCCCAGAAGAAGGGGAATACCGGCAGCGCCGAGGCGCAGAGCAGCGGCGCCATCGCCATGTATTCGCTCGAGACCGACATCCGTCTCGGCGGCTACGGCCTTGCCGCACTCGACGCTTTCTACTGCACGCTGCAGTCGGGCCGCGCCTTCAACGGCCGGCGCTACATGCCGGTGATGATCATTCCCGACGGCACCGCGGCGGGCGCCGCGACCAATCCGCTTGGCATCCCGCCGGGCGATGCCGGTTCCGACATCATCGCCGTGATGTACGGCAATACGATCGCGACGCCCGAGGGGGTGCCGATCAGCGGCGTCAGCGGGACGACCACCTACTCTTTCGGCAAGAACGTGACCGGCTTCAATCTCGGCGATTTCGTGCTCGTCGCCCAGAGCGGCCAGAACTGCACCGTTGGGCAGATCACGGCGGTGGCGAATCCGTCGATCACCATCGATCATGCCTCGACCGGCGCGACCTATGCGGCCAACACGACGAACGTCTTCAACCTCGGCGCCGCCGGCATGGTCATGCGCGTCTATGCAATCCGCTCCGGCAACCTGACCGTCTGCGATTTCTGGACGTCGAACTGTGCCGATACCTCGCGCGTCAATGACGCCAGTGTCTGGGTGCCGATCGCCAGCAACATCGTCGGTCTGCGCGCCCAGTATGGCTGGGATACAACGGCGACGCCCGACATGCATGTCGACGCCTATTGTCGCTCGCGCCTGACCGTTGCCGCGCCGACCTGTCCGTCGCCCGATGTCGGTACGACGGTGCCGTCGATTGCCTGCGACTGGACGCGCATCGCGACGCTGCGCGTGGCGCTCGTCTCGCGCAGTGCCGAGATCGCCCGCGACGGCGCCGATGTCAGCCCGGCAACAATCACGCTGTGGCCTTCGGTCGTCGCCAATGTCTCGGGCGTGCCGCTGACCGCCGGACCAGTGTTCACGGTGCCGAGCCAGCGTTACCGCTACAAGGTGTTCGAGACCATCGTGCCGGTGCGCAATGTCGTCTGGCTGGGAGGGCAATCGGGATGCTGATCCGGTCTTCTTCGTTCCGCCAGCGCGGCATGGCGCTGATCGTGACGCTGGTCATGCTCGTCATCATGACGCTCGGCGCGATTGCGATGATCCGCTCGCTCGACACGACGACGCTGGTCGCCGGCAATCTCAGTTTCCGCCAGAGCGCCACCTATTCGGGCGATGTTGGCGTCGAGACGGCGCTCAACTGGCTGTCGACAGCGAACGTCCTGACCCTGACCTGCGGCGCCACCGGCAATGCCGTGTCGACCTGTCCGGCCGGCTACAAGTCGAACGGCGGCAATGCGACCGACCAGCCCGCTGCCGGGCAGACCTGGGAGCAGTTCTGGGCGGCGAGCCTCGCGGCCAACGCGGTAACGCTCGCCGAAGATGCCAGCGGCAATACGGTGTCGTATTTCATTCATCGCCTGTGCGCCGGCACGGCGGCAATGACTGGTGTCGGCGCCAACTGTATCGAGACGCCGTCGGTGGCGAGCTCCGGCGGGTATGCCAAGCGGGCCGGTGCGACCCGCTTCCAGGCCTCGTCGCAGGTTTATTACCGGATCACCGTGCGCATCCAGGGCAAGAAGAACACGGTGAGTTTCGTGCAGGCGATTGTCGCCCTGTAGCGTGGGTTGAGAGGAACGGAAATGCGTGAGGGACGGGTTTTTTCATGGGGGCGCCGGCTGGCGGCGATCATCGTCGCGCTGGCCTGTGCAGGGGCGCATGGCGCATCCACCGACATCGCCACCTCGCCGATGGTGACCTCGGAGAACAACGCGACGGCGGTCAAGCCGAACCTGATGTTCATCCTCGACGATTCCGGCAGCATGAACTGGGATTTCCTGCCCGACTGGGCCAACGATTATTACTGCAAGAAGTCGGATGGCACGGTCGGTACGACCAATTCGGGGTCCGCCTGTTGCCGTAACCGTTCCGGGTCGAGCGACGCCTGCATGTGGATGTCCGGATCGGCGACGACCTTCGGCACCATGCGCGGCGATGTGCCGTTCATGACGGGCGACTTCAACCGGATCTATTACAACCCGGCCATCCGCTATGTGCCGCCGGTCAATGCCGACGGCACCAGCAAGGACAGTCAGACCTCGGCCAACACTTCGGCGTGGACCTCCGTCAAACTCGATGCTTATGGCATTCAGCACGCATCAACCAAGGTTGTCGATCTCGTTTCCGGTTACCCCGACGGCGAATGGTGTACCGACACCACCTATGCCACATGCTTCAGGAATACCTCGAATTACCTGCTGCCGAATTCAAGCTACGCGAGCTTCCATGCGATTTCCGGCAATGCCTATTACTATGTCATCGTCCCCGGCGAATTCTGCGATTCGGACAAGCAGACCAACTGCACGGTGGCCTCGGCGGCGACCGGCACTTACACGGTGCCGGCCAAGGTGCGCTGGTGCAGTGACACGGCGCTGACGACCTGCCAGGCGCTGAAGAACAATACCTACCAGTATCCGCGCTACCCGATGATCTTCAAGTCGGGCGATACGAGCAATTTCATCAGCTTTTCGGTCAGCGGCAGTTCGACCGCGTCGAGCAACAAGACGGCCTCGGTGACCGGTATTTCCGTTACCACCGGAGCGGCGCTCCTGAGTACGGCGACGACGGCGTCGAACGATGTTGATACGGTGGCCCAGGCGATCATCACGAATCTGACCAACGGCTACATGGCGACGGCCAAACGGTGCGCGACGAGCGGCGGTACGCGCACCTGCACCTTCCTGATCTACGCGCCGTATGCGGCGACGGCGGCGAACGGGTCGGTGACGCCAGCGGTGACCAACGGCGTCGCCGGCACGACGACGATGACGATTGCGGGCAGCGGCAGCTTCAACGGCAAGAAGCCGGTGCCGGGCAGCTTCCAGCGTGTCGACATCGTGTCGACGAACGATAGTTATCCCTATCCCGGGTCGGCAACGAAGGCCAGCGCGCGCTCGGACTGCGCCGGAACGACCTGCACCTATGCCGAGGAGATGACCAATTTCGCCAACTGGTACACCTACTACCGGACGCGGATGCAGATGATGAAGTCGGCGACGAGCCTGGCTTTCCAGGGCGTCTCTGACAATTTCCGTGTCGGTTACCTGTCGATCGACGCCAACGCCAGCAATTCCTTCCTGAACGTCGCCACCTTCGACAGCGGTCAGAAGAGTTCGTGGTACACCAAACTGTTCGCCGCCGATCCGAGCAACGGCACGCCGCTGCGCTCGGCTTTGTCGACGGCGGGCCTGATCTACGGCGGCAGCCTCAACGGCGTCTCGCTCAATGGTTCGACGGTCGTTGATCCGGTGCAGTATTCCTGTCAGAAAAATTTCACCATCCTGTCGACCGACGGCTACTGGAATACCGGCAACGACAGCGGCTGTTCCGGGCGGAGCGGCCAGGGCTGCCGTCTCGACCGGACGACGGCGATCGGCAACAGCGATGGCGGCGCCGGGCGGCCGTATTCGGACGGTGCGACGGCGACGGTGACGGCCGTGACGCCTTATACGACGGTTGTGCGGCAACAGTCGGTGCAGAGCGCGACGCAGACCTCGACCTGGACGCGGACCGTTGTCACGCAGGGCGGCAGCTGCGCGATATCGGTGCCGGCGGCGGCCGGGAGTTGCTATCAGGACAATGGCAAGAACTCGGCCAATGCCGTGCGGACCTGGTGCATGGAAGCGAATACCAGCAACGGCACCAACTGCACCGCGGGTGCCGGCAGCAGCCCGAAGGCCTATGCCTGCCGGGGCACCAGCAACGCGACCAACACGCCGGGCGGCGTCGATCTCGGTTGCGTCACCGACGGCGCCGGCGTCCAGTGGTGTCTCTATCCGAACAATACGACGACCGGGACGAGTTCGTGTACCGCGGTCTATTCCGGCAACTCCCTCTACGTCTGCCGGCGCGGGACGACGTCAAGCAACACCGGCACGACGGTGACGACGACGACACAGACCTACAACCAGGTTGCTGTCGGTTCGCTGACGATCATTACCGACCAGACCTCGACCTATAACAACACGCTGGTGACGACCAACGGCGTCGTGACTTCGAATACCAACAGTACGCCGGCGACTTCGACGGCGACGGTCAGCAACACCTTATCGGCGACCAGCGATACCGGCGCGCCGGATGCGGGAACAAGCTGGACGACCGCTTCGTCGGCCTCGACCTGCATGGCGACGCCGACCGCTGCCGGCACCTCGACGGCGGCGATCACGGCAGCGAATACGACGACGAGCGGCACGGCGACGGTGACGACGCTGTCGACGACCGGCCCGACCGCCGGGACGACGGCGACGACGGTGGCGACCTCGGGCGGCGTCTCCGACACGCTGGCAGACGTTGCGAACTACTACTACGCCACCGACCTGCGGGCCGCCGGTTCGATGAACAACGGTGTCGACGTCGGCACCGGCGACTACGATTCGGCCAACGGCATCTATACCAACAACATCCAGCGCATGACGACCTATACGCTTGGACTCGGGATCGACGGCTACATGAAATTCCAGTCGAATTACTCGAGCGCCAGCAGCGGCGATTACCGGGACGTTGCTTCCGGCGCGACGGCCTCGTCGACGACCTGCACCTGGCAGTCGGCGGGAACGACCTGCAACTGGCCGACGCCGTCCAGCGACTCGCAGGCGAACGTCGATGATCTCTGGCATGCCGCTGTCAACGGACGCGGCCAGTACTTCAGCGCCGGCGACCCGGCGGCGCTCGCGGCCGGGCTGTCCGGCGCGCTGGCCAGCATTTCGGCCAAGCTCGGGGATGCTGCCGCTGCGACGACGAGCAACCCGAACATCACGACTGGCGACAACTTCCTGTTCAGTTCCGACTTCAAGACGAGCGAATGGACGAGCGAATTGCAGCGCCTGCAGATCGATGTGGCGACCGGCAACATCATCACCTCGGGGACGCCGCCGATGCCGGTGATCGACTGGAACGCCCAGCCGCTGCTCGATACAAAGGTGACGCCGACCACCGACACACGCACGATCTATACTTTCTCGACCGAGACAAGCACCTACCCGAGCCAGTTGAAACCTTTCGTCTGGGGTAACCTGACGACCGCCGAGCAGGCGTATTTTTCCTCGACGTCGATGGCCTCGTTGCCGCAGTTCTGCGCGACGACGACCTATACCATCGTCGGCGATCCGACCATCCGTAACTGCCTGTCAGCAAGCGAGCAGGCCGACGCGGCCGGCGACAAGCTGATCCGCTTCCTGCGCGGACAGACGGGTTACGAGGACCGCACCGAGAATACCGCCGCCGGCCGGCCGATCTACTACCGGCTGCGCACGCATGCGCTCGGCGACATCGTGTCGTCCGAAGCGGTTTACGTGAAACAGCCGCTGGCCAATTATTCCGACAGCGGCTTCAGTACCTTCAAGACATCACAGGCGAGCAATCCCGGCATGGTCTATGTCGCCGCCAATGACGGCATGCTGCACGCCTTCAATGCGACAACCGGTCAGGAGAGTTGGGCCTATCTGCCGAGCATGGTGCTGCCGAATCTCTACAAGCTCGCCTCGATGAACTACAAGAATGATCACCGCTTCCTGCTCGACGGGACGCCGGTGGTTGACTACGCGTATTTCGGCGGCAGCTGGAAGACGCTGCTGATCGGCGGACTCGCCGCCGGCGGTGCTGGCTTCTATGCGCTCGACATTACCGATCCGACGCAGCCGAAAGCGCTCTGGGAGTTCAGGCAGCGGACGACGTCCTGCGCCGCGACACTGGCGGCGGCGGTCGGCGCCACCGACGACTGCGACCTCGGCTACAGCTACGGCAACCCGGTCGTCACCAAACTCGCCGACGGCACCTGGGTTGTGCTTGTGACTTCAGGCTACAACAACACGACGCCGGGCGACGGCGGCGGTTATCTGTATGTCCTCAATCCGGCCACCGGCGCGATCATCCGCAAGATCGGCACCGGCGTCGGCAGCAATTCGGCGATTTCGGGCGTCTGCACGACGGCGCCGTGTCCGAGCGGGGTTGCCAAGATCGCCGCCTGGGTCGAGTCTCCCGATACCGATAATACTGTCCGGCGTGTGTACGGTGGCGATCTCTTCGGCAACCTTTGGCGCTTCGACGTCAATGACACGATCAGTCCGTCTGGCTATGAAGCCCTGCGGCTGGCGGTGTTCTCCGGCCCCGCCGGGACTCCGCAGCCGGTAACCGAGCGTCCGGAGCTGGGCGACAGCAACGGCGTCGCGCTGGTGCTGGTCGGCACCGGTCGTTTCCTCGGCGACAGCGATCGCTCGGATGCAACGCAACAGAGTTCGCCGACCAACAACAAGCAGTCCTTCTATGCCGTCAAGGACCCGCTGACGGCGACCGGTTGGGGCGCGGTGCGGGGCGGGACGGCGACCTTCATCGCGCAAACGGTGACGGTCGATAGCAACCAGAACCGACTGGTCAGCCAGAACTCGGTGAACCTCGCCAGTGCAGCCGGCTGGTACATCGACTTCCCCGACAATGGCGAGCGTTCCTACACCGACCCGGCGCTGGTGCTCGGGACCCTGGTGTTTACGACCAACCAGCCGACCGGTACGGCCTGCTCCTCGGCCGGTCAGAGCTTCATCTACAACCTTGACTACCGTTCCGGCGCGCCGATTTCCGGGTTTGGCGGCGTCAAGATCGGCAATGCGCTGGCGACGCGGCCGGTGATCGTCCAGCTCGACGGCGGCGCGGTGCGCAGCATCACCCGGCTTGGCGATACGACAACCGACGTGCGCGACGTGGGTATCGGCAGCGCGGCGACGGTGCCGCGCCGCGTGTCCTGGCGGCAGCTGATCGAATAGGTGGGGCGTCATGCGTCAATGCGATCTACGCCCGCTGAGCGTCGCCGTGCTGTCGTCGCTGCTCGTGCACGCACTGGCGTTGCTCGTCTGGCAGGGGCTGCCGCGCGGCGACGCTTTCGCCAGCCTGACGCGCGCGGCGCCGCTGCCGCTGGACGCGCGGATTGCGGCGGCCGTGTCGGAAACGGCCGCCGATATGCCGAAGCGCAGAGCGCCTGACATTGCAGGGGCCTCAAGCGCGATGGCGCCGCTGCCGGCAACGACGACAACCGCGCGTGCGGCAGTGGCGGCGGACCCGGCGGTTTCCGCGGTGTCGGCGTCAGCGCAGGATGTCGCGGCGACGCCGCCGGCAAGGCGCGCGCTGGCGGCCGGCATCGTCGCGATCGAGCCGACTTACTATCTGCATACCGAAGTCGATGTGCCGCCGTATCCGCTGACCGAACTGTCGGCGCTCGCGGCGTCGGTGCCTGGCGCGCGGGATGTGCTGGTGCCGGGGAAGGTCGTCGTCGAGCTCTGGGTCGACGACGCGGGCCGCGTTGCACGTGTCGATGTGCTCGATACCGACCTGCCGGCGGCGCTGGTCGCCGGTCTGGAGGAAACCCTGTTGCGACAGCCCTTCACGCCGGCAATCCGCCACGGTGCCTGGGTGCATGCGCGGATCAAGGGCGAATTGCAGTACGCGCCGCTGCAGCGCGCGCGGATCAGGCGTTAGTCGCCATCGGGGCGGATGCCTTACTCGGCCTCGCCCTGCAGTTCCTTCGGCAGTGCGAAAGTGACGTTTTCTTCGGCGCCGTTCAACTGCTCGACGCCCGTACTGCCTTCGGCGGCAAGCGTCGCGATCACCTGCTGGACGAGCACTTCGGGCGCCGAAGCGCCGGCCGTCACGCCAATGCGTCTGGCATCGGTCAGCCAGGCGCGGTCGATCTGCCCGGCGTCGTCGATGAGATGCGCTTCGGTACCGTTCAGCCGGGCGACTTCGCGCAGGCGGTTGGAATTCGAACTGTTGCGTGAGCCGACGACGAGGACGAGGTCGGTGGTTTTGGCGAGTGCCTTGACGGCGTCCTGGCGGTTCTGCGTGGCGTAGCAGATGTCGTCGCGCTTGGGGCCGACGATACCCGGAAAACGCGCCTTGAGGGCGACGATGACGCGCTCGGCGTCGTCGACCGAGAGCGTCGTCTGGGTCACGTAGGCCAACCGGTCGGGCGTTGCGACGGTCAGCGCGGCGACGTCCTCGGCGGCTTCGACCAGGTACATGCGGCCGGCGCTTTGCCCCATCGTGCCTTCGACCTCGGGATGGCCCTTGTGACCGATCATGACGATCTCGTAGCCGTCGCGGTGCAGGCGGGCGACCTGGTTATGGACCTTGGTGACGAGCGGGCAGGTGGCGTCGAAGACGCGCAGGCCGCGCCGTTCGGCTTCCTCGCGCACGGTTTTCGGGACGCCGTGGGCGCTGAAGACGACGGTCTGGCCGGCCGGCACTTCGTCGAGTTCCTCGACGAAAATCGCGCCCTTGGCGCGCAGGTTGTCGCAGACGAAACGGTTGTGTACGACTTCGTGGCGCACATAGATCGGCGCACCGAATTTCTCGATGGCGCGCTCGACGATGGCGATGGCGCGTTCGACGCCGGCGCAGAAGCCGCGGGGATTGGCAAGGATGACGTGCATGGGAAGTCCGTGGGGGAGGGGCGGGACGAAAATCGGGACGAAGTCTATTGGACCGCGTCGGCGTCGTCCGGTTTCCGGCGCCACTGATCCCAGACGAGCAACACGGCGCCGAGGGTGATGGCCGAGTCGGCGACGTTGAACGCCGGCCAGTAGTAGCCGGCGGCGTGCCACTGGATGAAGTCGACGACGGCGCCGAAGCGGATGCGGTCGATGACATTGCCGATCGCGCCGCCGAGGACCAGCGCCAGTGCCAGCGCCAGCCCCGTCTCACGGTGGTGGCGGCGCAGCATGACGACGATCCAGGCCGAGACGCCGAACGACAGCACGGTGAAGAACCAGCGCTGCCAGCCGCCGGCATCGGAGAGGAAACTGAAAGCGGCACCCGGGTTGAAGGTCAGCACCCAGTTCCAGAACGGCGCGACATAGCGCGTCTCGCCGAAGAGCAGGGTGTTGAGCACGATCCATTTGCTCAGCTGGTCGAGGACGATGACGCCCCCGGCCAGGGCCAGCCACGGACGGGCGTTACGCGCAGGCACGCGCTTCGCCTTCGCCGTGCAGGTTGCTGACGCAGCGGCCGCAGAGGTCCGGGTGTGCCGGGTCGGCGCCGACGTCTTCGCGCACATGCCAGCAGCGTTCGCATTTGGCATGGGCGAGCGGCGCGCAGTCGACCTTTTCTTCGGCGCCGCGGACGAGCGTCGTCTTCGAACAGATGAAGACGAAGCGCAGGTCGTCGCCGAGCGAGGCGAGTTGCGCATATTTCTCGCCGTCGGCCTGAAGCGTGACTTCGGCCTGCAGCGACGAACCGATCTTGCCGGCGATGCGCAGTTCCTCGAGCGCGCGGGTGACTTCGGCGCGGGTGGCGCGGATCGCATTCCATTTCTCGATCAGTGCAGCTTCGCCGTCGAGCGCCGGCAGCGCCTGCCAGGTGTGCAGCATGATCGAATCGTCGGCCTTGCCGTTCATCGCTGCCCAGGCTTCTTCCGCGGTGAAGGACAGGATCGGCGCCATCAGTTTGACGAGCGTCTGGGCGATGTGCCACAGCGCGCTCTGCGCCGAGCGGCGGGCAGACGAGCCAGCGGCGGTGGTGTACAGCCGGTCCTTGAGGATGTCGAGATAGAAACCGCCGAGGTCTTCGGAGCAGTAGGTCTGCAGCGCCTGGACGACGCGGTGGAATTCGTACTTGCCGTACTCGGTTTCACATTGCGCCTGCAATTCGCGCGTCATGGCCAGCGCGTAGCGGTCGATTTCGAGCCATTGCGCCGGCGGCAGCAGATCCTTGGCGGCGTCGAAGTCGGACGTGTTGGCGAGCAGGAAGCGCAGCGTGTTGCGGATGCGGCGGTAGGCCTCGACGACGCGCTTCAGGATTTCATCGGAGATCGACAGTTCGCCCGAGTAGTCGGTGGCTGCGGTCCACAGACGCAGGATGTCGGCGCCGAGCGTATCGGAGACTTTCTGCGGAGCGATGACGTTGCCCATCGACTTCGACATCTTGCGGCCCTTGCCGTCGACGACGAAGCCGTGCGTCAGCAGCGCCTTGTACGGGGCGCGGCCGTCGATGGCGCCGCCGGTCAGGAGCGAACTCTGGAACCAGCCGCGGTGCTGGTCGGAGCCTTCGAGATAGAGGTCGGCGGGATAGGCACAGGCGTCGACGTGCGAGCCGCGCATGACCGAAAGGTGGGTGACGCCCGAGTCGAACCAGACGTCGAGCGTGTCCTTCATCTTGCGGTATTGGTCGGCTTCGTCGCCGAGCAGTTCCTTGGCGTCGAGCGAGAACCAGGCTTCGATGCCGGCCTGTTCGACGCGCTTGGCGACTTGTTCGATCAGTTCCGGTGTGCGCGGATGCAGTGCGCCGGTCTCCTTGTGCAGGAAGAAGGGGATCGGCACGCCCCAGTTGCGCTGGCGCGAGACGCACCAGTCCGGACGCGTCTTCATCATCGCTTCAAGGCGGGCGCGGCCCCAAGCCGGGAAGAACTGCGTCTCATCGACGGCGCGCTCGGCGATCCAGCGCAACGTCGCGGCGTCTTCCCGGTCCTTGTGATCCATGCCGATGAACCATTGCGTTGTGGCGCGGAAAATGATCGGCGTCTTGTGCCGCCAGCAGTGCGGATAGCTGTGCGTGATCTTTTCGGACTTGAGCAGCAGGCCGCGGGCCTCAAGTTCCTGCAGCACGAGTGGGTTGGCTTCCCAGACGGTCTTGCCGGCGAGCGGCGCGACCGAGAGCGCCGGCGTGCTGGCGACGAAGCGGCCGTCGTTGTCGACCGGGTTGCTGACCGGCAGGCCATAGACTTTGCCGATCTGGTAGTCGTCGGCGCCGTGGGCCGGGGCCGTGTGCACGAGGCCAGTACCGGCTTCGAGCGTGACGTGCGTGCCGCAGATGATGCCGACATCGCGGTCCTGGAACGGATGCCGGAGCAGTACGTGTTCGAGCGCGCGGCCGTTGGCGGAGCCGAGGACCTGACCTTCGAAACCGTAGCGCTTGAGGCAGGCTTCGGCCAGTTCACGCACCAGGATCAGCGCGCCCTTCGGCGTTTCGATCAGGTCGTAGGTAAATTCGGGATGCGCGCTAACCGCCTCGTTGGCCGGCAGCGTCCACGGCGTCGTCGTCCAGATGACGGCGAAGGCCGGGCCGCGCAGGTGGGTGAGGCCGAAGATCTTTGCCAGTTTTTCGGCGTGGTTCGGATGCACTTCGAAGGCGACGTCGATGGCGTGCGAGCTCTTGTCCTCGTATTCGACTTCGGCCTCGGCCAGCGCCGAGCCGCAGTCCAGGCACCAGTTGACCGGCTTCAGGCCCTGGTAGAGGTAACCCTTTTCAAGGATCTTGCCGAGCGCGCGGATTTCGTCGGCTTCGGTCTTGAAGGCGAGCGTCAGGTAGGGATTGTCCCATTCGCCGAGCACGCCGAGGCGGATGAAATCCTTCTTCTGGCGATTGACCTGTTCGTTGGCGAAGGCGCGGCACAGTTCGCGCACCTTGTCGCCGGGGATGTGCTTGCCGTGCAGCTTCTCGATCTGGTGTTCGATCGGCAGGCCGTGGCAGTCCCAGCCCGGGACGTAGGGGGCGTCGTAGCCGGCCAGCGTCTTCGAGCGGACGATGATGTCCTTGAGGATCTTGTTGACCGCGTGGCCGATGTGGATGTCGCCGTTGGCATAGGGCGGGCCGTCGTGCAGGACGAAGCGCGGACGCCCCTGGGCGGCCTTGCGAATCTTCTCGTAGAGCTGCTTGTCCTGCCAGTCCTTGACCCATTGCGGCTCGCGCTTGGCGAGGTCGCCGCGCATCGGGAACGACGTGTCGGTCAGATTCAGGGTGTTCTTGTAGTCAGCCATGGCGGTGTCTCGGTATCAGTGCGTGAAATACTGTCGTGCGGAAAGGAGGTCTTCGGAAATCTGGTGCTTCAATGCATCGAGATCGGCGAACTTGCGCTCGTCGCGGATCTTGTGCAGGAAGCGGACGGAGAGATGGGCGCCGTAGAGGTCCCGGTCGAGGTCGAAGAGATGAACTTCGAGCAGCGCGCGCGTCGTGTTGTCGACGCTCGGCCGGTAACCGATGTTGGCGATGCCGCGGTGCGGGCCGTCGGGCAGGCCGTCGACGGCGACGGCGTAGACGCCGCCGAGCGCCGGCCGGCGGTGCTTGACGCGGATGTTGGCGGTCGGCACGCCGAGATGACGGCCGAGTTGCTGGCCGCGTACGACGCGTCCGTCGATGACGTAGGGACGGCCGAGCAGGCGGGCGGCGTCTTCCATGCGGCCTTCAGCCAGCGCGCGGCGTACGGCTGAACTCGACAGGCGCAGACCGTCCTGATGAACGCCGCCAAGCGCTTCGACGCTGAATCCGTGACGGCGGCCAAGCGTTTCGAGCAGCGCGAAATCGCCGCGGCGGCCGGCGCCGAAGCGGAAATCGTCGCCGACGATGAGGTGGCGGACGCGCAGCGTGTCAACCAGCAAGCGTTCGACGAAGGCTTCGGCGTCCATCCCCGCCAGCGCCGCGTTGAAGCGGCCGATACAGGCGAAGTCGATGCCCTCGGCGGCGATCAGTTCGAGCTTCTCGCGCAGGCTCGACAAGCGCGTCGGCGCCGTGTCGGGCGCGAAGAATTCGCGCGGATGCGGTTCGAAGGTCAGCACGGCCGGCATCAGGCCGGTCCGGGTTGCGTGGTCCTTGAGCTTTCGCAGCAGCGCGCGGTGGCCGAGGTGCACGCCATCGAAGTTGCCGATGGTGAGGACCGTCGGTGTCGGAGCCGGTCGGGAAAAGCCGCGGAAAACGAGCATCGGGAACGTGTGGAAAAACGGAAAAAGCCTGAATTATAACGGGTTTGACGGGGCTTGGGCGGGCGCGCGGCAGGCTTCCGAAGCGTTCCGGCGGACGGAACTGACTTATACTCCGGGCGGTCGATGGGCGGGGCCGGCGGTGTTGCGGCCGGTTGTTGCGCCCTTAATGCGGTGCCTTCATGGATGTGCTCAGGATGAGTCAGGCGAGTTGTTATCACTGCGGATTGCCGATTCCGGCCGGCGTCGGCCTGTCGGTGACGATCGACGGCGAGGCGCGGGCCGTGTGCTGCATCGGCTGTCAGGCGGTGGCGCAGGCGATCGTCGCCAACGGACTCGCCGATTACTATCGCCAGCGTGACGCGCTGCCCGAATCGCCGCGCGAGGCGATGCCGAAACTGCTCGACGATCTGAAACTCTACGACCACGCCGATTTCCAGAAGGGCTTTGTGCGCGAACTCGGCGACAACGAGCGCGAGGCGGCGCTGATCATCGAAGGCATTACCTGCGCCGCCTGTATCTGGCTCAACGAACGGCATCTGGCCGCTTTGCCCGGTGTCACCGGCGTCGAGATCAACTACAGCACGCGGCGCGCCCGTGTGCGCTGGGATGAAACGCGCCTCCAGCTGTCCGATATCCTGGCCGCGATTGTCGCCATCGGTTATCGCGCCCATCCCTACGACGTCGCGCGCCAGGAGGCGCTCGCCCACCGCGAGCGGCGTTCGGCCTTGTGGCGCCTGTTCGTCGCCGGTTTCGGCATGATGCAGGTAATGATGTACGCGGTACCGGCCTATCTTGCCGGCGACGGCGAGATGAGCGCCGACATCGAGGCGCTGCTGCGCTGGGCAAGCCTGGTGCTGACGCTGCCGGTGATCCTCTATTCGGCGGCGCCCTTCTTCCGCGGCGCGCTGCGCGACCTGCGTCTGCGCCGCGTCGGCATGGACGTGCCGGTGGCGCTCGGCGTCGGCGCCGCGTTCGCCGCCAGCCTGTGGGCGACCCTGTCGGGGAGCGGCGAAGTCTATTTCGATTCGGTGACGATGTTCATCTTCTTCCTGCTCGGCGGACGTTACCTCGAGATGAACGCGCGTCAGCGCGCGGTCAGCGTCACCGAGGCGCTGGCACGTCTGCGGCCGGCTTTCGCCGCGCGCGTGCCGGACTACCCGGCGGGGCGCGCGGTCGAGCGCGTCGTCGTCGACGATCTGCGGCCGCAGGACGTCGTGCTGGTGCGTCCGGGCGAGACGATTCCGGCCGACGGTTGCGTGCTAGAAGGCGCGAGCGGCGTCGACGAGTCGCTGTTGTCGGGCGAGAGCGCGCCGGTGGAGAAAACGCCGGGCGATGCGCTGACCGGCGGTGCCGTCAATGTCGACAGTCCCTTGTATTTTCGTGTCGACCAGGTCGGTGAGGCGACGCGGTTGTCGGCGATCCTGCGCCTGATGGAGCGCGCGGCGATGGAAAAACCGCAACTCGTCGCGCTTGCCGACCGCATTGCCGGGCGCTTCCTCGAAGTGCTGTTGTTGCTGGCGGCGGCGGTGGCGATTGCGTGGGGTTTCGTCGATCCGGCGCGCATGCTGTGGGTGACGGTGTCGGTGCTGGTCGTCACCTGTCCGTGTGCGCTCTCGCTGGCGACGCCGGTGGCGCTGACCATTGCCAGTGGCGCGCTGGCGCGCCTCGGCGTGCTGGCGACGCGCGGCCATGCGATCGAGACGCTGGCGCGGGCGACGCATTTCGTTTTCGACAAGACCGGCACGCTGACCACCGGCGAGATGCGCCTGCTCGCGGTGCTGCCGCTCGGCGAACGCGATCGCGATGCGTGCGTGGTGCTGGCGGCGAGCATCGAGCAGGCGTCGGAACATCCGCTCGGGCGGGCGCTGCGCCAGGCAGCTGCCGGCATGCCGCTGGCGGACGTCAGTGAGGTTGCCGGCGTGCCGGGGGCCGGCATGTCGGCGCAGATCGGCGAACAGCGCCTGCGTATCGGACGCCCGGCCTATGTCGGAGAACTGCACGGTCACGCCTTGCCCGAGGCGGCGGCAGCGTTTGCGCAGAGCGACGACACGGTGATCGCGCTCGGCGACGATACCGGCTGGCTGGCGCTCTTCCGGCTTGGCGACGCGCTGCGGCCGGAAGCGGCGGCGATGGTGGCGGCGCTGCGCGCCGACGCGCGCGAACTTGTGTTGCTGAGCGGTGATGCCGAGCGCGTGGCACGTCGCGTCGCCGATGCTCTCGGCATTACGACCGTGATCGCCGGTGCCTCGCCGCAGGACAAGCATGCCTACGTGCGCGCCCTGCAGGCCGACGGTGCGGTCGTGGCGATGGTCGGTGACGGTGTCAATGATGCACCGGTGCTGGCCTTGGCGCAGGTATCGGTGGCCATGGGCAGCGGCTCGCAGCTGGCGCGGACGCAGGCTGACCTCGTCCTGCTCTCCGATCACCTGACGGCGGTGGCTTCGGCCCATCGGCTGGCGCGCCGCTGTCTGCGCATCATCCGCCAGAATCTCGTCTGGGCCTTTGTCTACAACATCGTCGCGCTGCCGCTGGCGATGGCGGGCTGGGTGACGCCGTGGCTGGCCGGCATCGGCATGTCCGGCAGTTCCCTGCTCGTCGTATTGAACTCATTGCGCTTGCAGCGGTCCGAGCGTCACGAAAAGCCATGGAAATCCTCTATCTCCTGATTCCGCTCTCGGTCGTCCTCGTCTTCATCATTGGGGCGGCCTTCTGGTGGTCGCTGCGCAGCGGTCAGTACGACGACCTCGAAGGGCCCGGCTATCGGGTCCTCCGCGATGACGATGGCGTGAGGAAGTGAGGCCGGAACCGGCTGGGTCGGTTTCGTGGTTCACCGTGTTCGCGAAAGCCTTTGCGCTGACGCGGGTATTGCCATGGCGGGTTTGAAATTGACGTAGATCAATTTGTGCGGGCTTGTGATGTTTTTGGCGTTATGTTGCGCTATTGGCACATCTGTGGGGATCAATAATTTATCTGTTGTCTATTTGTAATTGATGTAGGTCAACCGGTGTGGTCAAATACCACTTGTGCGCGAAGGGTTGTTCGTGCGCCTGCGGGCGGCGAAAGTCCGTGCGAATTGCTTGACGATGCAGGGTCGTGGCTATAGTGTGCATCTGAACATGCCATACGCCTGTTGATGTGTGAATGGCATAAACCGTTTCATTTGAAAGCGAGGTGGGTCCATGTCGGAAATCCAGTCTGCCTATAACTACAAGGTAGTTCGGCAATTTACCGTGATGTCCGTGATCTGGGGCATCGTCGGCATGCTGGTCGGAGTGATCATCGCCGCCCAGCTGGTCTGGCCGGAACTGAATATCGGCTTCCTGCATTTCGGTCGATTGCGGCCCTTGCATACCAACGCGGTGATCTTCGCCTTCGGCGGTTGCGCCCTGATGGGCAGTTCCTTCTACGTCGTCCAGCGCACCTGCCATACCCGGCTGTTCTGCGACAAGCTGGCCTCCTTCGTCTTCTGGGGCTGGCAGGTCGTCATCCTGCTGGCGGCGATCACGCTGCCGCTCGGCATCACGTCCGGCAAGGAATACGCCGAACTCGAATGGCCGATTGACATCCTCATCGCCGTCGTCTGGGTGGCTTATGCCGTCGTCTTCTTCGGCACGATCTGGAAGCGGACGGTCACACACATCTACGTCGCCAACTGGTTCTACGGGGGGTTCATCCTCGCCGTGGCGCTGCTGCATATCGTCAATAGTGCGGCGATTCCGGTGTCGCTGACCAAGTCCTACTCGGCTTATGCCGGTGTCCAGGACGCGATGATCCAGTGGTGGTATGGGCACAATGCCGTCGGCTTCTTCCTGACCGCCGGCTTCCTCGGCATGATGTACTACTTCGTGCCGAAACAGGCCGACCGCCCGATCTATTCGTACCGCCTGTCGGTGGTGCACTTCTGGGCGCTGATCTTCACCTATATGTGGGCGGGTCCGCACCACCTGCACTACACCGCGCTGCCGGACTGGACCCAGTCGGTTGGCATGATCTTCTCGCTGATCCTGCTGGCGCCGTCCTGGGGTGGCATGATCAACGGCATCATGACGCTGTCGGGCGCCTGGCACAAACTGCGCGACGACCCCATCCTCAAGTTCCTGATCACTTCGCTGTCGTTCTACGGCATGTCGACCTTCGAAGGTCCGATGATGTCGATCAAGACGGTCAATGCGCTGTCGCACTACACCGACTGGACCATCGGCCACGTGCATTCCGGCGCGCTCGGCTGGGTCGCGATGGTGTCGATTGGTACGCTCTACTACCTGCTGCCGCGCCTCTTCGGCAAACCCGAAATGCATAGCGTCAAGCTGATTACCGTGCATTTCTGGGTGTCGACGGTCGGTATCGTGCTCTACATCGCTTCGATGTGGATTGCCGGTGTCATGCAAGGGATGATGTGGCGCGAGGTCAATGCCGATGGCACGCTGGCCTACAGCTTCGTGGAATCGGTCAAGGTCTCGTATCCGTTCTGGGGCATCCGTCTGATGGGCGGCGTGCTGTTCCTGACCGGCATGCTGATCATGGCCTACAACATGTTCAAGACGATGGCGGGCGGCCGGACCGAGGATGCGCCGGTGCTTTTGCCGGCCGGTCATCACGCCTAACGGGGAGGACAGGACAAAATGAAATTGACGCATGATTCGATCGAACGCAACATCGGCCTCCTGATCGTGCTGACCGTGCTGGTGGTCAGCGTCGGCGGGCTGCTGGAAATCGTTCCGCTGTTCTTCCAGAAATCAACGACGACGCCGGTCGACGGCCTCAAGCCGTATGACGCGGTGCGCCTCACCGGCCGCGACGTCTATATTCGCGAAGGTTGCTACCTCTGCCATTCGCAGATGATTCGTCCGTTCCGCGCCGAGACCGAGCGTTACGGCCATTATTCGGTCGCCGGCGAATTCGTCTATGACCATCCTTTCCAGTGGGGCTCCAAGCGCACCGGTCCGGATCTCGCCCGCGTTGGCGGACGCTATTCGGATGAATGGCATCGCGCCCACCTGATCAATCCGCGCGACGTCGTGCCCGAGTCGAACATGCCTTCGTTCAGCTGGCTCGCCAAGACGCCAGCCGACGCGGCCAGCGCGCCCGACAAGATGCGCGCGCTGCGCAAGGTTGGCGTGCCCTACACCGACGAACAGATCGCCGGCGCCGCCAAGGAAGTCGAGGGCAAGACCGAACTCGACGCGCTCGTGGCGTACCTGCAGGGGCTGGGGGTCGAACTCAAGGGTGTGAAGTGATCGCCATGGACATCAACGAACTGCGATCCATCGTCACGGTCGTTTCCTTCGCGACCTTTCTGGGCATCGTGTGGTGGGCGTACGGGGTACGCAAGAACCGGCAGCGCTTCGAGGAAGCGGCCCAACTCCCCTTCGCCGACATCGAAGCTGAAATGGCCGAGCGCGGCCTGGCTTCGCGCAACGAACAAAGGAAAACATCATGAGCGATTTTGTCAATGAGTTCTGGAACTGGTATGTCATCCTGATCGTGCTGGTCAGTGTCGTTTCCTGCGGCATTTTCCTCTGGTTCCAGAGCATCCACCACAGCAGCAGCGAGCAGACGACCGACACGACCGGGCATGTGTGGGACGAGACGCTGCAGGAATACAACAACCCGCTGCCGCGCTGGTGGATGTGGTTGTTCTACCTGACCGTTCTGTTCGCGCTGACGTATGTCGCGCTCTATCCCGCGCTCGGCCGTTTCCCCGGTATCTGGGGCTGGACCTCGACCGGCGCGCACAAGATGGAGGTCGACAAGGCCGAAGCGCAGCTCAAGCCGCTGTTCGACAAGTACCTGAAGCTCGACCTCGCAACTGTGGCCGCCGACAAGGAAGCGATGGAAATGGGCGGACGCCTGTTCCAGACCTACTGCATCCAGTGTCATGGTGCGACCGGGCAGGGCTCTCGCGACAAGGGCTTCCCGAACCTGACCGACAAGGACTGGCAGTGGGGCGGCGCGCCCGAGCAGATCGTCGAGACGATCAGCAACGGTCGCATCGGCATGATGCCGCCCTACGGCGGCAACCCCGACGCGGTCGGCGGCGAAGCCGGCGCCAAGGAACTCGCCAACTATGTGCGTTCGCTCTCGGGGCTCAAGCACGACGCCGATCTCGCGACCAAGGGCGAGACGCGCTTCAAGGCGGTCTGTTTCGCCTGCCATGGTATGGACGGCAAGGGGCAGCAGGCGCTTGGCGCGCCCAACCTGACCGACAAGACCTGGCTCTACGGCAGCTCCGAAACCAAGATCATCGAGACGATCACGCAAGGCCGGACCAACCAGATGCCGGCGTGGAAGGAATTTCTCGGCGAAGGCAAGGTCCACCTGCTGGCCGCTTACGTGCTCAACCTGAGTTCGGGTGGCGAGAAGCGCTGAACGGTTGCGACAATGGCATAAACGGGGCAGCGATTGCCCCGTTTTTTCTTCAGCCGGCCTCAATTGCGCCAAATAGTAGCGTAAAGTGACTTTCTGACTTTGGCGGACTGCATCGACATGAAAACGGACGGAAAATCCTCCGGCCAGGCCACAGGGGCCGGGGGTCTCTACGAAAAGCGCAGGACCATCTACATGCGCAGCGTTTCGGGCACCTTCAACAACGCCCGCTGGATCATGGTCTTCCTCACCCAGCTCTTCTTCTACGGTGCGTGCTGGCTCGACTGGGGCGGACGCCAGGCGCTGCTCTTCCATCTCGCCGAACGCAAGTTCTATGTTTTTGGCATGGTCTTCTGGCCGCAGGATGCGATCTATCTCGCCGTTCTCCTGGTGATCTCGGCGTATCTGCTTTTCCTCGCGACGGCGATCGGCGGGCGGCTGTTCTGCGGTTATGCCTGTCCGCAGACGGTCTATACCGAGATCTTCATGTGGATCGAGCGCAAGATCGAAGGCGACCGTTCGGCGCGGATGAAGCTCGACCGGCAGCCGATGTCGCCGCACAAGCTCGGCCTCAAGGTCGCCAAGCACGCGGCCTGGCTGGTGGTCGCCGCCTGGACGGGCTTCACCTTCGTCGGCTATTTCACGCCGATCCGCGAACTGGCGAGCGCCGTCAGCTCGTTCAGCGTGAGCGGCTGGGAAGTATTCTGGCTGTTTTTCTACTCGGGCTTCCTCTACTTCATGGCTGGCTTCATGCGCGAGCAGATGTGCAAGTACCTTTGCCCGTATGCGCGCTTCCAGGGCGTGATGTTCGATCCGGACACGCTGATCATCACCTACGATGCCGAGCGCGGCGAACCGCGCGGGCCGCGTCGCAAGGGCGCTGATGCGGGAAGCAAGGCGCTTGGCGACTGCGTCGATTGCGGCGTCTGCGTGCAGGTCTGCCCGACCGGCATCGACATCCGCGACGGTCTCCAGTACGAATGCATTGCCTGCGCCGCCTGTATCGACGGTTGCGATACGGTGATGGACAAGGTCGGTCTGCCGCGCGGACTCATCCGCTACTCGACCGAGAACGCGATGGCCAAGCATTACGGCGCGCGCGACATCCTGCAGCACCTGATGCGGCCGCGGACGCTCGTCTATTCGACCATCCTCGTGCTGATCGTCGCGGCGGCCGCCTGGAGTCTCGCGACGCGCGTGCCGCTCAAGGTCGACGTGCTGCGCGACCGTTCGACGCTGTACCGCGAAGCTGATGACGAACGCATCGAGAACGTTTTTACCCTGCGCGTGATGAATACCGACGAAGCGCCGCATCGCTACCAGATCGAAGTGTCGGGCATCGACGGCATCCGGCTTGAGAGCGGCGAGACGATCGAGGTTCCCGGCGCGTCGAGCAAGACGCTGGCGGCAGTGGCAAGCGTCGAGGAAGGCAAGGGCAAGAAGGGGTCCAACCCGGTCGTCTTCGAACTCCGAGCGGAGGGCGCACCCAAAATCGCCGTCCATGAGAAAACCACTTTCTATTTGCCATGAACGAAAACCCCTCCTCCCGGCCGCTTCCCTGGTACCGCCACCGCTGGCCGTGGCTGCTGATGGCCGGTCCGGCGATTGTCGTCGTCGCCGGCTTCATCACCCTGGTGCTGGCCTTGCGCAGCAACGACGGACTGGTGTCCGACGACTATTACAAGCAGGGTCTTGGCATCAACCAGACGACGGCACGCGACCAGGCGGCGGCGCGGCTCGGATTGCAGGCGCAAGTGATGTTGGGCGGCCATGAGCTGCGTGTGATGCTGCGCGCGAATGACGCTGCGACGGCACTGCCCGAGACCTTGTCGTTGCGCTTGATGCATCCGACGCGCTCGGGCGAGGATCAGGTCCTCAGCTTGCGGCGGCAGGCCGGTGACCTCTATTCGGGCCGGCTGGAACGGCCGTTGTCCGGGCGCTGGCGGGTGTCGATCGAGGATGACGGGCGCATGTGGCGCCTGACCGGCGACTGGCTCGTGGACAAGGCGCCGGTGCTGGCCCTGCCGAAATAGGCGCGGCTGCCGGCCTATTCGGCGCAGCGGGCTCCGGTGGACCAGAGCGCGCGGTAGTTGAGCTGGTCGGCGACCCAGGCTTCGTCAAGCACGAAGTAATCCCCGCAGGCGCACCACAGGCAGGCGCGCAGCAGGGCGATGCGCGCCGTCTGGCCGTCGAAGCGGCGATCGGGGGCTGCGATCACGACGGTCCACGCAGCACGCTCTTCGTCTTGCTGCAGGAAGGGCTGGCGCATTTGCAGTCGTGTCAGGAGCGCGTCGTTCGATGCGGTGGCGGCGCCGAGATGACGTGCGGCCAGATGCTCAAGGACACCGGGCGAGGCTTCGTCGATGTGAATGCGCATCAGCGGTCGATGCTGCGGGAAATCGGTGCCCTCGGACCCCGGTCAGCCGTTGCGCTGCTTGCCGAATTTCTCGACGAGTTGGTTCAGCTTTTGCGTGCGCTGGCGTTCCTGCTCCTCGGCGAGGCGTTGTGCCTTGCGCCGTTCGGCATCCTTGCGGAAGCGCTCGCGCAGCATTTCCGCGGCGTGTTGGCGGTGTTCATCGGTGACTTCGGCGACGACCTGGCCGTCGAGATCGAGACGCTGCGTCGCCTTTTCCATGGTCTTGAGATAGCGCAGCGAATTGGTATGCATGCCGAGTGCAATGCGCAAGGCCTTGCGCTCGATCTCCGGTTGGCGGGCGAGCAACTGTTTGTCGATGCCGATGGCCAGCGGGGCGTGATCGCGAAATGCCGGATAGGTTTCGTGGAGTTTCTTGAGCAGGGCGCGCGGGTCCTGGGCCGGCTTGGCTGCAGGCGTACTGTCGGTCGTCATGGTCGGGAAGGGGCCATCGGTCGGCAAGGTCAATGATGGCAGGAGCTTACCACGAGCGCTGTCGTTTCGGCTTGCGCACCGCGTTGGCGGCGTCCCGACGGCGGGGCCGGGGTTGTTTTTTTGAGAGTTTGGCGCAGCGTCAGGTGGAGGATGTGTTCTCGATCAGGGGGCACGCAACACTCAATTGGGAACACGCCCTAAAGCATCGCCCGATTTGTACGTTATTTCGTCAAGCGGCCGTTGTACGCCGCGTTACCGGGGGCAAAGCGATGGCAGCGGAAGAAAACAGCGGGATGGAAGACGATGCGCCGGGTCCGCGCGGCCGGATGGCAGCCTTGCTTCCGATGGTGGGTGCAGGTGTTGCTGGTCTGTTGGTGTTGATACTGATCGGCGGTGAAATCTACGCAGTCGTGAAAACGCGCGCGTTGCAGTCGGAACTGACGACGGTGCGAAAGGAATTGAAGGAGCGCGGACGTGTGGCCGGCGAACAGCAGACGCAACTGGCGGCGCTCTCGCAGCAGGTTGAGGCAATGAAAACGGAGCTGGCGGCGAAGGCGGCGGAAAGCGCGGCCAAGGAGGAGGCCGCCAAGGCGGCGGCCGAGGCCAAGGCGGCGGAGATACCGGCAAAACCGGTAGCGCCTGCCAAGTCCGTTGCGCCGTCGACGCCACACAAGGCGTCCGCCGTCGAGAAAGCGCCTGTCGCGGCCGCGAGCGAACCGGTCAGGAATGAAGCCGCCAAGGCCGACACAGCGAAGGCTGAGGCGCCAAAAGCCGTTGCGGCGAAAGCCAAGGCGCCAGAACCCTTCAGTTGCGATTTGACGGGGAAATCACCGGAAGAGCAGGCGATGATCCTGAAGCGCTGCGTCCGCGTCATGGATACGCCACCGCCGCCGGCCGGTAAACGGTAGAACGCGTTGTTCAGGCGGTTTCGGCGCGTAACCTGAGGAAGGCGGCGTAGCGGCGCGGGTCGATCTCGCCGCGTTGCAGTGCGGCAAGAATGGCGCAGTCTGGTTCGCGTTCGTGCCGGCAGTTGCGGAAGCGGCACTGGCCAAGATGCGGGCGGAATTCCGGAAATCCCTGTTCGATGTCTTCGGCACTCAGGTGGTGAAGGCCGAATTCCTGGAGCCCCGGCGAATCGATCAGCGCGCTTTCGGCATTCAGGCGATACAGCGTGGCGTGGGTCGTCGTGTGCTTGCCGGAGTCTAGCGCCTCGGAGATTTCACGCGTTGCCGCCTGCGCGTCGGGGATGAGCGCGTTGGTCAGCGTCGATTTGCCCATGCCGGACTGCCCGACCAGCACGCTGGTGTGGCCTTCGAGCAAGGGGCGCAGCGTGTCGACGCTCTGGCGTGCCGACAGCGGCAGGATCGGATAGCCGAGTTGCGCGAAGGGCAGGAGTTGGGTCTCGGCGGCGGCCAGCGGCGCTGCCAGGTCGCATTTGTTGAGCAGAATGCGGACAGCCAGGTCCTGGCTCTCGGCGGCCACCAGGCAGCGGGTGACGAGTTCGTCCGAAAAGGACGGCTCGGTGGCGACGACGATCAGGATCTGCGTGACATTGGCGGCGATCAGCTTCTGGCGGAAGGCGTTGGAGCGATAGAGCAGCGACTGGCGCGGGGCGACGGCGTCGATGACGCCCTGGCCGTCGCCGCTGCGTGCGATCTCGACGCAGTCGCCGCAGGCGACGTCGCTTTTCTTGCCGCGCGTAAAGCAGCTGAGCACTTCGCCGGACGCGAGTTCGACGCGGTATTGCCGCCCGTGGGCGGCGATGATCGTTCCGTTTTCCTTCACGCGCCGTTCATCCTGAATGCTTCGCCAGTTGCGCGATACGCAACGCCGCCGGCGGGTGGGAGTCGTAGAACAGCGAGTGCAGCGGGTCGGGCGTCAGCGTCGCCGCGTTGTCCTCGTAGAGCGTCACCAACGCGCGGATCAGTTCGTCGGCCGAGGCATGCGCTGCGGCGTAACGGTCGGCTTCAAACTCGTGCCGGCGCGACAGTCCGCTCATGATGGGGGTAAGGAAGAAGGTGAAGACCGGCACCGTCAGAAAGAAAAGGACCAGTGCCAGCACCGTGCCCTGGGCATCAACCCCGAGTCCCTGATAGAACCAGGTTTCGCCCATCAATTCGCCGAGCAGCGCGAGAAAGCCGAGCGAGAGGCTGAACAGCAGGACAATGCGCTTGATGACGTGGCGATGGTGGAAGTGCCCCAGTTCATGCGCCAGCACGGCCTCGATTCCGGCCGGTTGCAGACGACCGAGCAGCGTGTCGAAGAAGACGATGCGCTTGTTCTTGCCGAAGCCGGTGAAGTAGGCATTACCGTGCGCCGAGCGCTTCGACCCGTCCATGACGAAGAGTCCCGACGAAGCGAAGCCGCAGCGCGCGAGCAGGGCTTCGATGCGCGTGCGCAGGGCGTCATCGTCGAGTGGCGCGAACTTGTTGAAAATCGGGGCGATCCAGGTCGGGTAGATGAACAGGATCAGCAGATTGAAACCGCACCAGAACAGCCACACGTAGAGCCACCAGCGTGGTCCCATCGCGCCCATCAGCCAGAGCACGGCGAGCAGCACCGGTGTGCCGATGACGAGGCCGAGCGCGGTCTGCTTGACGAGATCGAGGAAAAACAGCCGGGCGGTCATGCGGTTGAAACCGAAGCGTTCCTCGATGACGAACTGGGCATAGAGCGAAAACGGCAGGTCGACGAGCGCCGAGATCGCCATGACGCTGAAGATCAGCGCGACGCCGTAGGGCAGCCCGTTGAGGCGGGCCGACCAGAAGTCGTGCAGGACCTGCAGGCCGCCGCCGAAAGTATAGGCGAGCAGCATGAGAGTCTCGACGCCGAGCGAGACGAGGCCGAAACGGGTGCGCGCACAACTGTAGTCGGCCGCTTTCTGGTGCGCGTCGAGCGCGATGCGACCGGCGAACTGTTCGGGTACCGCCGTGCGGTGTGCCTTGACGTGCGCCATCTGGCGGAGCGCCAGCCAGACGCGGACGGCGATCATCAGTGCCAGCGCGGCGCTGAAGACGAGGGAAAAAGTGAAGGAGGTCGGACTGAGCAAGGGATTGGCCATGCGGTGTGAGAAAATACGGACTGAATATTCCTAGGAAGCGGAGATTATATGGCACAGGACGCGAATCATCTTGTTTGGCTGGACATGGAAATGACCGGCCTCGACCCCGAACGCGAGCGCATCATCGAAATGGCGATGATCGTCACCGACAGCAATCTGAACACCGTCGCCGAGTCGCCGGTGTGGGTGGTGCACCAATCGGACGAACAACTCGACGCAATGGACGACTGGAACAAGAAGACGCACGGCAAATCGGGCCTGATCGAACGCGTGCGTGCTTCGACGCTCGACGAGGCGGCGGTCGAAGCCGAGGCGCTGGCCTTCATGCAGCAGTATGTGCCGCAACGGGCGACGCCGATGTGCGGCAACTCGATCGGTCAGGATCGTCGCTTCATGGTTCGTTACCTGCCGAAGCTCGAGGACTGGTTCCACTATCGCAACCTCGACGTCAGCACGCTGAAGGAATTGTGCAAGCGCTGGAAGCCCGAGGTGGCCGCCGCCTTCGTCAAGAAGGCGGATCACACGGCGCTCGCCGATATCCGCGAGTCGATCGAGGAACTCAGGTACTACCGCGACAACTTCCTCAAGCTTTAACGTCAGCGAGCGGGCAATTACGCCGCTCTCGCCTCAGCGGCGGACGGCGTTGTCCTGGCTGTCGCTGATGGCGATGTCGCCGAGCGCGTCGGCCGAGGTCGCGCGCGACTGGCGTCGGTAGAGATGAAGCTTGTCAGTGGCATGGCGGTCGCTGGGGCGGTGTCCGAGCCAGACCGGATGCCAACCCGCCGCCTGCAATGCGCGGGCGTCCTTGGGATCGCCCTGCATGAGCAGCAGGTGACAATGACGGCTGGCATCGCTGTCCTGCGGGACCGTGGTGATGCCATCGAAATAGTTGAAAATAGCTAGCGTCGCGTTCGGCAGATTGACGTTGGCGATGCAATCGACATTTTTCGGCAGCGCCTTGGCGAGTGATGCCGACACCGGCCGGTAAGTCTTGCCGTAGTCGATCCAGGGCATCCAGAGCGCGGCGAGCAGCATCCAGAAGAGGCTGACGCCGCACATCCAGTGCATCGTGCCGCGCATCGGCGACCGCGGTGTGGTGACGATCAGCCACAGCCAAGCGAGCGTGATCAACGCGGCGAACGCGGTGGCGACCAGGCTGAAGTTGCCGACAAATCCCGGTTCGATACGTACGACCTGACGGGCCAGTCGTTCCGGCCAGCCAAAGACCATGGCACACCAGGCGACCCAGACGACTGCGGTGAAAAAAGTGAAGGTCACCATGCCGAACCAGTCGAAGGCGTTGGCGGCGCCGCGCCGGAGTGTGGCGACGCCGGGTACGGCGAGCAGCACGAGCGGTGGCAGCAGCAACAGCGCTGGCGCGCTGCTGGTTTCGACGAAGCCCGCGAGCAGTCCGAGCGTGGCGACGAAGGCCAGCGCCGGCAGGGCGATCGGACGCTGTCCGAGTTGGCGGCGGCGCGCCCAGAGCGCCCAGGCGGCCAGCGGCATCGCCGGCCAGGCGTACCAGAGCAACAGGTTGAGATAACGTCCCAGGTTGTGCAGCGCCGCCAGCGGCTTGGCGAGGCCGGCGAGTTCGTTCAGCCAGAAATCGGCGACATAATCGGGCGCAGTCAGCGTTGCCGGCAGCAGCCAGAGCGCACACAGGATCAGGGCGATCGCCAGGCTGCCGATGAGGCGCAGCGCGTCGTTCGCGCGGTGCTCAGACAGCAGCAGCGTCAGCAGGATTGCCGGGATCAGTGCCAGCACCGGCAGGACGCCGTTGGCGAGGAAGGCGACACCGAGCGCGGCGCCGAGGACCGGCATGGCCAGCCGTGGCTGGCGCGGCAGCAGGATCAGCGCCCAGTAGGCGGCAGTGTGCGCGGTCAGCGCCGCGAGCATCGGTTGCGCTTCGTGCGCGTGGAACAGGAAGCCGAGGCTGCCGGCCAGGACGAGCGGCCCGGCGGCAGAGAATTCCTTGCCGTGCAGCTCGCGTGCCGCCAGCAGGATGAATTCGAGCGCGAGCAACGTGAACAGACCGCTGGCGAGCCGGATCGCGTCGTGCGCCGGCAGCAGCCAGGAAAACAGCTTGGCGAAGCTTGCGGCGATCCAGTAGTAGAAAGGTGCGTCGGGGTAGGGTTGACCAGCCAGTTGCGGCAACAGCCAGTGGCCCTGGCTGGCCATGTCGAAGGCGACGCCGATGGTGATGGCGTCGTCATGCTTCCAGGGATCGTGGCCGATCAGACCGGTGAAAATGTAGAGCGATAGCAGGATGGCCAGCGCCCAGCCGCTCGGCGGCAGGGAAATTCCCTTGAAACGCGCAGTGTTCTGGTGAAAAGGCATGGCCGGTGTCGTTGAGCGCTATCGATAATGAAAAAGGCAGCCCTGCGGCTGCCTTTTTGCTGAGTCCGCGTGAACTCGCGTGGCGGGGAAGACCTTAGACGGCCTTGGCGCGCGCGCCATACTTCTTGTTGAACTTCTCGACGCGACCGGCCGTATCGATGATCTTTTGCTTGCCGGTGTAGAACGGATGGCAGGCAGCGCAGACTTCGATGTGCAGTGCCTTCTTCATCGTCGATTGGGTCTTGAAGACGTTGCCGCACGAGCAGGTGACTTCGATTTCTTTGTATTCGGGATGGATGTCGGATTTCATCTTGGGGACTTCCTGTAGGTCATGTCTGGCCGGCTCGAAAAACCTGGTTCTTCGGTGACCGGCCCCGGAAAACGGCGAATTATCCTTGATTTTTCTGCAAGTTGCAATCAAAGGCTGTTTAGCGACGCATCGAATCGAAGAACTCGGCGTTGGTCTTGGTCGCCTTGATCTTGTCGAGCAGGAATTCCATCGCCTCGAGATCGTCCATGTTGTAGAGCAGTTTGCGCAGGATCCACATCTTCTGCAGCACGTCCGGCGCCAGCAGCAGTTCCTCGCGGCGCGTGCCCGAGCGATTGACGTTGATTGCCGGATAGACCCGTTTCTCGGCCATGCGGCGGTCGAGGTGGATTTCCATGTTGCCGGTACCCTTGAACTCCTCGTAGATGACGTCGTCCATGCGGCTGCCGGTGTCGATCAGCGCAGTCGCGATGATCGTCAGCGAGCCGCCTTCCTCGATGTTGCGCGCGGCACCGAAGAAGCGCTTCGGTTTCTGCAACGCGTTGGCGTCGACACCGCCGGTCAGGACTTTGCCCGAGGCCGGCTGCACCGTGTTGTAGGCGCGAGCAAGACGGGTGATCGAATCGAGCAGGATGACAACATCTTTTTTGTGCTCGACCAGGCGCTTGGCTTTCTCGATGACCATTTCGGCGACCTGAACGTGGCGCGTCGCCGGTTCGTCAAAGGTCGAGGCGACGACTTCGCCGCGTACCGAGCGCGTCATTTCGGTGACTTCCTCGGGACGCTCGTCGATGAGCAGGACGATCAGGTTGATATCGGGATGGTTGGCAGTGATGGCGTGGGCGATATGCTGCATCATCACCGTCTTGCCGCTCTTCGGGCTGGAAACCAGCAGGCCGCGCTGGCCCTTACCGATCGGCGAGATGATGTCGACGATACGGCTGGTGATATTTTCCTCGCCGCGGATGTCGCGTTCGAGCTTGATCGGCTGCTCCGGGTGGAGCGGCGTCAGGTTCTCGAACATGATCTTGTTCTTGGAGGCTTCGGGCGACTCGCCGTTGACCTTGTCGACCTTGACCAGGGCGAAGTAGCGTTCGCCGTCCTTGGGCGTGCGGATTTCACCTTCGATGGTGTCGCCGCTGTGCAGATTGAAGCGGCGGATCTGGCTCGGACTGACGTAGATGTCGTCGGTGCTGGCGAGATAGGAGGTGTCGGGCGAGCGCAGGAAACCGAAGCCGTCAGGCAGGGTTTCGAGTGTGCCGTCGCCGAAGATGGTTTCGCCCTTGCGGGCCTGGTTCTTGAGCAGGGCGAAAATCAACTCGTGCTTGCGCAGGCGGTTGGCGCCTTCGATCTCGTTGGCAACGGCCATGTCGAGAAGTTGGCTTACATGAAGGGCTTTGAGTTCGGATAGATGCATGTGCGTGCGAAGAGACGGTAAGAGGAATGCACGATGCGCCGGCAGTCATGCCTGAAAACGCACAGGGGGAGGTGTTGGGAAAAACCGGGACGCTTGCCTGGAAGCGTAGGGTGAAACCGGGGATCCCTGAAAGCTGCGTGCGCTTTTTTTAACCCGGGAGGGCGTCGCAACGAGCTTTCAGGCGGAGGGTATCGAGTTTACAGGTTGCTGTCAATGAAGGACGCAAGCTGCGACTTGGACAAGGCGCCGACTTTCGTCGCCTCGACATTGCCGTTCTTGAAGATCATCAGCGTCGGGATGCCGCGCACGCCGAAGCTCGCCGGCGTATTCTGGTTGTCGTCGATGTTGAGCTTGGCAACTTTCAGACGACCGGCATAGTCGCTGGCGATCTCGTCGAGAATCGGTGCCAGCATCTTGCAGGGGCCGCACCATTCGGCCCAGAAGTCGAGCAACACGGGTTGCTGCGCCTCGAGTACCTCGGCAGCAAACGTATCGTCGGTGACGTAATGAATCAGATCGCTCATGGGGAATACCTCTGTCTGGTTGTGCAATTGAACGGGAGTGTTGGGGGCTCGGGCAGTGATTAGGTCTTCTTCGAGAAAGAGCCCCGATGCCGCATTGACCCTATCGTAGCGAAAAAATTCCCTGAATGGAAGGAAGAATTGGCGCGGTATGGCGCCCCGGCGATTATGACGACGGTAAGTGTCTGCGTGGCCAGGATATCTGGCCGGCCACGGCGATCGCCGATCAAATGCGCTATAGTCGGCGTTCCATTAACTGACGAGTGAGTGATTATGGCCTACGTCGTCACCGAGAACTGCATCAAGTGCAAATATACCGATTGCGTCGATGTCTGCCCCGTTGACTGTTTCCATGAAGGACCGAATTTCCTGGTGATCGACCCGGACGAATGCATCGACTGCACGCTCTGTGCGGCCGAGTGTCCGGCCGAGGCGATCCTGGCCGAGGATGATGTGCCGGCCGACCAGCATTCGTTCATCGCGCTCAATGCCGAGATGTCGAAGATCTGGCCGATCATCAGCGAACGTCGCGATCCGCCGCCGGACGCCGACGACTGGAACGGCACCCCCGGCAAGCGCGACCGGCTCGAACGATGATCGTCTCGACGCTGCCGCCCGGCGCGTCCTTTTTTGACGATCTTGCCGACGCGCTGCTGGCGGCGTTCCCGGCGCAGTTGGCGGCAGGGGACCTGTCCGGCATACGTGTGCTGGTGCCGGCGATGCCGATGGCCGCCGAATTCCGCGCGGCACTGGTTCGCGCCGCGCAGCGTTGCTCGGGGTCTCCGGCCTTGTTGCTGCCGCGCTTCGATACCTTGCGCACCTGGGCGCAATCCTTGCCGCTGCCGGCGGTTGCCGAGCCCTTGCCGGCGAGTCGCCGTCTCGTCCTGCTGCAGGAGGCGCTGCGCGCGCGCGCCTGGTTCGACGAACGGGCTTTGTGGGGCATCGCCGCCGAAATGGCGGCCTTGTTCGATGAACTGACTGCGGCCTCCATCGGCTTGCCCGATGATGCGGAGTCGCTGGTGACGCAGCTCGAACAGGCGTACGCGCTGCGCGCGTCGGCGCCGCTCGCTTTCGAAGCGCGCGTGGTGCATGAATTGTGGCGCGCCTTGGCGGCTTCCGGCGCGATCGACGCAACGGCGCGTTATCGCCTGCAGTTGGCCGAACTGGCGCGGATGCCGGCGCAGCCTTTGTGGGTGCTGCTCGATGCGCCCGTCGAGGAATCGCTCGACGCGGCCGAGCGCGCGTTTCTCGCCCGTTATGCCGAAGGCCAGGTCGTCAGAATCTGTCACCCGTCACCGCGCGAAACGGCGGCGACGCCGGTGCTGGATGTGCTTGACGCGGCCTGGCCGGCGCAGCTCGACACGCCGCTGATCGAACGTGCCGAAGCGCTGGCGCAGCGTCTGCCCGAGAGTCCGCTGGCCGGTCGTCTGGCGCTGGTCGCCGCCGCCGGGCGCGAGCACGAGGCGCAGAGCGCCGTCGCCCAGGTCGCCGAGTGGCTGCTTTCCGGCAAAAAACGGATTGCGCTGATCGCCCAGGACCGGCTGACGGCGCGGCGCGTGCGCGCCCTGCTCGAACGCGAGGGCGTGCTCGTCAGCGATGAGACCGGCTGGCTGCTTTCGACCTCGCGCGCGGCCGCAGCCGTCGATGCGCTGGTCGAGGTGGTGGCGGGCAACGCCTATCATCGCGACGTGCTCGATCTGTGCAAATCGCCCTTCCTGTTCGCCGATCTCGATGCGAGTGTGCGTGCGGACGCGGTGGCGACGATCGAGGCGGCGATTCGCACGGGCTCGGTGGCGTCGGGGTTGGCGCGTCTGCGACGCGTCTTGCTCGAACTTGGAACCGATTCGGTCGCGCCGTCGCTGGCTGTGCTCGACCGGATCGAGGCGGCGCGGGCTTTGCTCGATAGCCGGCCGGCAACGCTGGTGCGCTGGATTGGCCGTCTGATCAAGGCGCTTGAGGCGCTGGGCGCACTCGACGCCTTGCGTGCCGATACCGCCGGACAGGCGCTGCTCGATCTGCTCGAGGCGCGGCAGCTTGAGCTGGAGGGAACCGATGCGGTGTTCGCGCTGAGCGCCTGGCGCGACTGGCTCAACCGCGAGTTCGAAGGCGCCAGTTTTCGTGACGGATCGCTGGTGAGTCCGGTTGTCGTGACGCCGCTCAACGCGGTCTGCCTGCGTCGTTTCGAGGCGGCCTTGATGATTGGCGGCGATCAGCGCCATCTGGCGCCGGCGGCGACCGGCGCCTTCTTCAACCAGTCGGTCCGCCGCGAACTCGGTCTGCGCACGCTCGCCGACAGCGAACGCGAACTGCGGCGCGATCTTGAATTGTTGCTGGCGACGGTGCCGCAGGTAACGGTGACCTGGCAGTCGGTGCAGGACGGTGAAGCCAACCTGTTGGCGCGCGAGTTTCTCGTGCTGTCCGCCTTGCATGCGGAGGCTTGGAAAACCCCGCTCGAACGTCCACCGCTGCCGGCGCGGCCGGATGCGGCTGCCGATGCGTCGACGGCGCCCGTGCCAACCGGTCAGGCGGCGCCGTCCGTGGCGCCGGGCCTCGTCCCGGCGCGCGTCTCGGTCAGCGCCTATGGCAGCCTGGTCGCCTGTCCTTACCGCTTTTTTGCGCGTCACGTGTTGCGTCTCGGCGAACTCGACGAAGTCAGCGAGGAGATGGAGAAAAGCGATTACGGCGCGCTCGTGCATCGCTCGCTCGAACTGTTTCATGGTCGCCACCCGCGTGTTTCGGCCCTGGCCGAGGCGGATGCCCTGGCGGCGCTGCAGGAGTGTGTCAACGCCGTTTTCGCGCCGGCGATCGGCGAGAATCTGCTGGCAATCGGCTGGCGTCAGCGCTGGGGGCAGCGGCTCGGCGCCTATCTCGACTGGCAGCGCGCACGCGAGGCGGCCGGCTGGCACTGGGCGCAGGCGGAAACGCCGGTGACCCGCACGTTGGCGCTCGACGACGGCGGCAGCGTCGAACTCTACGGCCGCATCGACCGCATCGACCGTCGCGACGATGGCGCGGCGGCGCTGCTCGATTACAAGACACAGACGGCCAAGGCGATCCGCGATCGTCTCGATGACGATGTGCAGTTGCCGGCGTATGCGTTGTTGCACGGCGATGCCGGCGAGGCGGCCTATGTCGCGCTTGACGACGAGACGGTCGCCGCCGTGCGTTCCTGCGATGACCGGGCGTCGCTGCAGGCGAGCGCGGCGGCGCAGGCGGCGCGTCTGACGTGCAGCATGACGGCGATGCGTGCCGGAACCGGTCTGCCGGCGCACGGCGTCGACACGGTCTGCCGCTGGTGCGAGGCAGCCGGGCTTTGCCGCAAGGCCTACGTCGCCTGATGTCTGCGGGAATCTGACCGGACGGGCGGTGGCCGACAGGCAAAAGAAAGCCGGGAGGGTCGTCTGACCGTCCCGGCGTTGTGTCGGAGCGCTTTGCTTACTGGACCTTGGCTTTGGCGCGCAGGTCCTCGACCATCTTGCTGATCTGTTGCGACTGGGCCTGCTGCAGCAGGCGCGGCTTCAGTTCTTCGAACGGCGGGACGGCGAGCGGCCGCGTTTCGTCGAGCAGAATGACGTGGTAGCCGAATTCCGACTTGACCGGGGTTTCGGTGTACTTGCCGTTGCTCAGGCTGGTCAGCGCGTCGGCGAAGGGCTTGACGAAGTTGTTGGCACTCGACCAGCCGAGGTCGCCGCCGCTGTCCTTCGAACCCGGATCAATCGACTGTTTGGCGAGTTCGTCGAACTTGGCGCCCTTCTTGAGGTTGTCGATGATCGTCTTGGCTTCGGCCTCTTCCTTGACGAGGATGTGGCGCGCCTTGTATTCCGTGCTGCCGAGCTGCGCCTTGATGGCGTCATATTGCGACTTGAGCTGGGCGTCGCCGATCGGGTTCTTGCGCGCGTATTCCTGCACGTAGGCGCGGATGATGATCGACTGGCGTACGGCCTCGGCCTGGGCGACGATGTCGGCCTTCTTGTCGAGGCCGGCTTTCTTGGCTTCCTGCATCAGGAGTTCGCGGCGGATCAGTTCCTCACGCACGGCATCCTTGACTTCGGCCGTGTCGGGAGCGCCTTGCGCCTTCTGCTCGGCAATGAAGACATTGGCCATGGTTTGCGAAACGGGGGAGCCGTTGACGGTGACGAAGGTGTTGCCTGCCGCCAGCAGGGGGGCCGACATCATCGCGCCGACGAGCAGGGCGGCCGCATGTTTCGTGAATTTTTGCATGTGAGATCCTTGGGTCTGACCGAGCGTGTTAAAACGCCTAGGATAGGAGTTCTTCGCGTCGGAGTAAATGGGATAAACAGAGGGGGTCAGGCTTCGTCCGGTGATTTGGCGTCGATGACGAGCGCATGGATGCGGCTGTGCATCAGGTCGCCGAGCGCGTCGAAGACGAGGCGGTGCCGCGCCAGTCGGGCCTTCCCGGCGAAGGCGGCGGCGACGATGCGCAGGCGGTAGTGCCCGCCCTTGCCGGCACTGCCGTGGCCGGCGTGCGCGGCCGAGTCGTCGGCGATATCGAGTGAAAGCGGCGCCAGCGCTGCCAGCCGTTCGCGCAGCAGCGCTTCGGTATTCGGCGTCTGGCTCATGCCGGCAGGACCTTCTTGAACGGCTTGACGGTGACGCGGGTATAGACGCCGGCAGCGACATACGGGTCGGCGTCGGCCCAGCGCTGAGCGGCTTCCAGCGACGGGAATTCGGCGACGATCAGGCTGCCGGTGAAACCGGCGGGGCCGGGATCGAGGGCGTCGATGGCGGGGAACGGGCCGGCCAGGAGCATCCGGCCTTCGGCCACCAGCGCCTGCAGCCGCTCGATGTGCGCGGGACGGGCGGCCAAGCGGGCGTCGAGCGAATCGGGGCGATCTTCGCCGATGATCACATAGAACATTATTTCTTCTCCTCGTCGATATATTTCGAGAGCATGAGACCTTGCGCCAGCGCGAAGACGAGCATCAGGCCCATGCCGCCGAACAGTTTGAAGTTGACCCAGGCGTCGGTCGACAGCCCGAGCGCGAAGGCGACCGCCAGATTGGCGATGCCCATGAAAACGAAAAAGCCGATCCAGGCGCCGTTGAGCTTTTCCCAGACCGGATCGGGTAGCGTGATCTGCTCGCCGAGGACGGTGCGGATCAGGTTTCTGCCAAAGAACAGGCGGCTGCCGGCGAGCGCGAGCGCGAGCGTCCAGTAGAGCACCGTCGGCTTCCACTTGATAAAGGTTTCGTCGTGCAACAGCAGCGTGGCGCCGCCGAAGATGGTGATGATCGCGAGGCTTGCCCAGAGCATGCCGTCGACGCGGCGGTGGCGGAACCAGGTCCAGCCGATCTGGGCGACCGTGGCGGCCATGGCGACGCCGGTGGCGACGAAGATGTCGCCGAACTTGAATGCGGCGAAAAACAGGAGAACCGGGAAAAGGTCGAAGAGGAATTTCATCTAGGGGCCGGGTGGTGCAAATGGTGAGCGGATTATGGCGTCAACGCCAGGGTGTGTCCAATCGCCGCTTTGATATACTCGTCATAAACGGGGGCGGCATGAATCGGATTGCGATCATCGACGACAGCGAAATCAACCGGGTCTTGTTCGGCGCTCTGGTCGACAAGCTCGGCGCGTGTCATGCCGAACTGTTTCGCGAGCCCGTTGACGGCTTGGCCTGGTGTCTTGCCAACATCCCCGATCTCGTCGTTGTCGATTACATCATGCCGGACATGGACGGCATCGAGTTCATCTCGCGCCTGCGTGCCTCGCCGGCCTTGGCGGAAGTGCCGGTGCTGATGATCACCGCCAGCGAGGATCGCGGCGTGTGCCATGAAGCCTTGCGTCGCGGCGCCACCGATTTTTTGACCAAGCCTGTCGATCATGTCGAATTCTCGACGCGTGTGCGCAACATGCTGGCGTTGTCGAACGGGCGGAGGAAACTCGCTGACCGCGCCGCCTGGCTCGCCGAGGAGGTGGCCAAGGCGACCGAGGCCGTGTATGCGCGCGAGCAGGAACTGCTGATCCGCATGTCGCGCGCGGCCGAATTCCGCGATCCAGAGACCGGCGCACACATCTTGCGCATGGCGCACTATTCGCGGCTGATCGCCGAAGCGCTTAACCTTCCGGACGAAGATTGCCGACAGATATTCCAGGCTGCGCCGATGCATGACATCGGCAAGATCGGGATCCCCGATCATATCCTGCTCAAACCGGGTCGGCTCACGCATGAGGAGTTCGTGGTGATGAAGCGGCACGCGCAGATCGGCCACGAATTGCTGAAGGGCAGCGCGTCGACGGTCCTGCAGGCGGCGGCGACGATCGCGGTGTCGCATCACGAGCGTTTTGACGGCGCCGGTTATCCTTACGGCGTCGCTGGCGAGGCGATTCCGTTATACGGGCGGGTCGTCGCGGTGGCCGATGTTTTCGACGCGCTGACGTCGACGCGCCCGTACAAGCCGGCCTGGTCGCTTGATGAAGCGACAACCTATCTCCGCGATCATTCGGCAGCGCATTTCGATCCGGCTTGCGTCGATGCGTTTTTCTCGCGCTGGGACGCGGTGCAGGAGATTCATGCACAATATTGTGATGACGAGGGCAAAGGCGGCTGATGCCTGGGCTTGGTGATAATCGACAGGAGAATCAAGGGATGGCGGAGGGAGAGAGAATTTACGATCGGGCGGAGGCGCTGGCCCGGCTCGACGGTGACGAGGCGCTGTTCAACGAGATGGCGGAAATGTTCGTCGGCGAATGCGAGGCTTACTGCCAGGCGCTTTCCGGCGCGCTGGCCTCAGGCGAGGCGACGCAGTTGCGGCGGGAGGCGCATACCGTCAAGAGCCTGCTGGCGACCTTCTCGTTTGAAGCCGGGCGTCAGTTGGCCTTGCGGCTTGAGCAATTGGCGGCGGCCGGCAGCATTGAGGGCGTCGGGCCGCTGACGCAGGATCTGATCGCCGCCGTGCGGCAACTGGCGGCGGCGCTGGCCGCCGACGCCTGAACTGCGGCGTTTCCGGTTCGCTTCAGTCCGGCAGGCGCAGGTGCGCTGCGGCGGCGGCCGGCGTGCTGTTGGCCGGGATGACGCCGAGCAGCGGCGCCTTCAGCCGGGATTCGAGCGCCGCGAGATTTTCGTCGAAGCGTGACATGGCCGGATCGATGCGGTTGGCGATCCAGCCGGCCAGACGCAGGCCGCGTGCGGCGATCGCTTCCTGTGTGAGAAGCGCGTGGTTGATGCAGCCGAGCCGCATGCCGACGACGAGGATTACCGGCAGGCCGAGGCGCTGGGCGAGATCGGCGGCATCGTTGTCGGTACCGAGTGGCACGCAGAAACCGCCGACGCCCTCGACGAGCACGACGTCGGCGAATTGCGCGAGTTGGCTGAAGGCGGCGAGGATGGTGTCGAAGTCGATCGTGCGTCCGCTTTCCTGCGCGGCGATGTGTGGTGCGATCGGCGGTTCGAACAGGTAGGGATTGATCAGGTCGAGCGGTGCCGCGACGCCCGAGGCGGCGATCAGCGCGTCAACGTCGTCGTTGCTGCCGGCGGCGTTGGTGCCGGCCGCGACCGGCTTCATGCCGAGGGCGCGCACACCGTGGTTTTTCAGGACATGCAGCAGCGCGCTCGTCGAAAAAGTCTTGCCGACTTCGGTGTCGGTGCCGGCGATGAACCAGGCGTGGTCGTTCGGTGCGTTCATGCGTCGATTCGATTATTTCGTGGCGGTGGCGAAGATGACGTCGTAGCTGGCCGGCAGCCCTTCGGCGCTGCGGAAGCGTTCGTAGGCGGCTTCGACGCGCTGCCAGGCGGCGCGGCCCATCATGCCGTTGCGGCCGCCCTCGCCGACATTGTGGGCGCCGATGTCCTTGACGGCGCGCATGAGGCGCTTGAGGTCCGTGTAATGCACGGCGTGCCGTTCGCGGCGCAGCGCAATGTTGCCGAAACCGGCGTGTTCGAGGGCGGTGAGGATGGCTTCCGGCGTGTCGAAGGCGAGCGTGTGACGATGCGCGTCGACGCCGGCGAAGGCCGTGCGCAGTTCGTGGAAGGTTTCCGGGCCGAGCGTGCTGACGGCGAGCGCGCCGCCGGGCTTGAGAACGCGGAAGGCGTCGGCGAAGACGCTGGCGGCGTCGCACCACTGGATGCTCAGGCTCGACCACCAGAGGTCGACGTGGGTCTCCGGGAACGGCAGCTTTTCGATGTCGGCGGCGAAGCCGAGATCAATCGCGTCGCGTGCGACCTCAAGCATGGCGGGGGCGAAATCGACACCGATGATCGGTACCTGCGGCCAGCGCTGGCGGAGGATGCGGGCGCCGTAGCCGGTGCCGCAGCCGGCGTCGAGGATGCGCGTCGGCGGAGCCGGCGGCGTCAGGTGGGCGAGCAGGCGGTCGCAGACACGGCGCTGCAGGACCGCGGCACCGTCGTAGGTGCTTGCGGCCCGGTCGAAGGATTCACGAACGCGTTGCTTGATAGGGGCGGAGAGCATGACAGGTATCGATCAGCAATTCGGCGAAGCGCTCGGGCGCGCTCAGGAACGGAGCGTGCGCGGCACCGCGGAAGATTTCGAGCTGGGCGTCGGGCAGGTGATCGGCGAGCCATTGCGCGGCAGGCAATGGCATCAGCGGATCGTTCTCGCCGTGGATCAGCAGCGTCGGAATGCTAATCGTTGCGACCAGCCCGCGCAAATCGGATTTCCACAACCACTCAAGCCCTTGCAGCAGGCTGGCGGTGTCGGCGAAACGATCCGTCGGTAGCGCGCGCTGTTGCGCGCGGGTGTTGGCGCGTGCCTGTGCGTCGCCCTGGTTGAGCAGCGCGATGAAGCGTTGCAGCGTGTCGGCCGGCGCGCTTTTTACCGCCGCCATGAACATCTTCAGCAACGTCGGCGATTGTCCGTGCGGCCAGTCGCGCTGCTGCGTGAAGCAGGCGGTGGCGCCGACCAGGTAGAGCGCGCGGAAGCGTTCCGGGCGGTTGTGTGCCATCTGCAGTGCCAGCATCGCGCCGAGCGACCAGCCGCAGAGGATGCTGCCCGGCGGCAGCGCATCAGCGAGGCGTGCGGCGGTGGCGGAGAAATCGGCCGGATCGGCCGGGGTGTCACCATAACCGGGCAGGTCGATGCAGCGGACGTCGTAGTGGACCGTGAGCGCTTCGGCGACCGGCGCCCAGGCCTCGCGCCCGAGGCCCCAGCCGTGGAGCAGTGCCAGGCAGGGCTTTTCGCTGGCGTTGGTCATGACAGTCCCCTGAGCGTATCGATGAGTTGTGCCACCTGGGTCGGCGTGTGCGCGGCCGAAAGCGAGACGCGCAGGCGGGCGGTGCCCTTGGGTACCGTCGGCGGACGGATTGCCGGCACCCAGAGTCTGCGTTCGTACAGTGCGTTGGCGACGCGCAGCGCTTCGTGGTTGTCGCCGATGATGATCGGCTGGATCGCCGTCGGCGAGGGGAGCAGTTGCCAGCGTGTGCCGGCCAGCCCGTCGCTCAGTTGGGCGATCAGCGCCTGCAGGTGGGCGCGGCGATCGTCGCCGTGTTCGATCAGGTCGAGGCTGGCGAGCAGCGCGCCGGCCATGATCGGGCTGGAGCCGGTAGTGAAGATATAGGTACGGGCCCGGCTGATCAGCCATTCGATGACATCGGCGGAGGCGGCGACGAAGGCGCCGGCCGCGCCGGCCGCCTTGCCGAGCGTGCCCATGTAAATGACGCGCGGGCTGTTCGGCACGCCACAATACGACAGGCAGCCGCGGCCGCGCTCGCCGAGCACGCCGAAACCGTGCGCGTCGTCGACGACGAGCCAGGCGTCGAAGCGTTCGGCCAATGCGTAGAGTTCGGCAAGCGGAGCGACATCGCCGTCCATGCTGAAGACAGCGTCGGTCAGGATCAGCTTGCGTCTGGCCGGGCTGGCGGCGAGCTGGCGCTCGAGCGCGGCGACATCGCCGTGCGCGTAACGGAGGCTGGTGACGCCCTGCGCCTTGGCGAGCTGTGCCGCGTCGATCAGCGAAGCGTGGTTGAGCTTGTCGGCGAAGACGGCGTCGCCGCGGTCGAGCAGCGCGCCAACGATGCCGAGATTGGCCATGTAACCGGTCGAGAAGAGCAGCGCCCGGTCGAAGCCACTGAAAGTCGCGAGCCGCTGTTCGAGGCGTTCGTGGACGTCGAAGTGACCGCTGACGAGATGCGAGGCGCCGCTGCCGACGCCCCATTGGCGGGCGGTGGCGGCCGCTGCCTCGATCAGCGCCGGATCATTGGCGAGGCCGAGGTAGTCGTTGCTGCAGAAGCTGATGAGCGTACGGCCGTCGACGACGGCTTCGGGACCGCAGGGCGAGGCGAGCTGGCGCCGGCGTCGGCGCAGGCCGTCGCGGTCGAGCATCGCGAGTCCGTCGCGCAGTTCGTCCCAGATCATGTGGTGAGCGCCGTGTCGAGGGCGCCGGCAAGGGCGCGACCGAGATGCGCAATCTCGTCGTCGCTGACGATGTAAGGCGGCATGAGGTAAACGGTGGTGCCGATCGGCCGCACGAGCGCTTCGCGGGCCAGCGCGGCACGGTAGAACTTGCGTGAGAAGGCAGGATCGTCGGTGCGCACGTCGAAGGCGGCGATCATGCCTTTCTGGCGCAGATGGATGACGTCGGCACGCTCGCCGAGCGGCGCCAGCACGGCGGCGATCTTTTTGGCGCGCGCCTTGTTGCCAGCGATGACATTGTCTTCGGCGAAGATGTCGAGCGTCGCCAGCGCGGCGCGGCAGGCCAGTGCGTTGCCGGTATAGGAGTGCGAGTGCAGGAAGCCGCGCGCCGTGGCGTCGTCGTAGAAGGCCTGATAGACCGCGTCGGTCGTCAGCACGATCGAGAGCGGCAGGTAGCCGCCCGAAATGCCTTTCGACAGGCAGAGAAAATCGGGGCGGATGCCGGCCTGTTCGTGCGCGAAGAAGGTGCCGGTGCGGCCGCAGCCGACGGCGATTTCGTCGCAGATGAGGTGCACGTTGTAGCGGGTGCAGATGTCGCGGGCAAGACGCAGGTATTCCGGGTCGTACATCGCCATGCCGCTGGCGCACTGGATCAGCGGCTCGACGATCAACGCGGCGATCGTCTCGTGGTGGCGGTCGAGATGCTGTTCGAGTGCGCTCGCGGCGCGCCGGGCGACGTCGACGGCCGTCTCGCCGTCCCGCGCCAGTCGCGCGTCGGGCGTCGGTACCGTCGCGGCGCTGCGTACCAGCGGCGCGTAGGCGTCCTTGAAAATGGCGACGTCGGTGACCGCCAGCGCGCCGACGGTTTCGCCGTGGTAACTGCCTTCGAGACAGAGGAACTGCTGCTTCGTCTCGAAGCCGCGGTTGCGCCAGCTGTGGAAGGACATCTTCAGCGCGATCTCGGTGGCCGAGGCGCCGTCGGAGGCGAAGAAGCAGTGGCCGAGCGCGTGCCCGGTCAGCGCCGAGAGACGCTCGGAGAGTTCGACGACCGGCCGGTGCGTGAAGCCGGCAAGGATGACGTGTTCGAGTTCGTCGAGCTGCGCGCGTAGCGCCGCGTTGATGCGCGGGTTGGCGTGGCCGAAGAGGTTGACCCACCACGAACTGATCGCATCAAGGTAACGCTTGCCGTCAAAATCGTAGAGCCAGGCGCCCTGGCCGTGTGCGATCGGGATCAGCGGCAGCGCCGCGGCGTCCTGATTGACGTGCTGCTTCATCTGGGTGCACGGATGCCAGACGGCGGCCAGGCTGCGTTGCAGCAGTTCCGTATTGTTCATGGCTGGGGCGCTCTAGTGCAGGGTTTGCGAGGGGGCGTTGCTTTGCTCCGGCAGCTCGGCGTGTACCGGTTCGCCTTCGACGTTCGGATAGAGCGGTGCGCCGCAGTCGTCGCAGAATTCAAAGGGGAACTGCTGGCTGTGCACGACGATTTCCTTGACGCCCGATTCGCGCAGCAGGACTTCGACGTCGCTGATGACGTCGGTATTTTCATCCTCACTGCCGAGCAACGGCCAGATAACGCCGTGATAGATGACGTCGTCGTCGCGCGGCCCGAAGGCAATGCGGTATTCTTCGAGACGCTTGTCATAGAACCCGCCGATGACGGCGCGCAGCGATTCGGCCGGTTTGCCAAGTGTCGTCTGCAGGAAGTCGACGGAGGCGCGCAGCGAATACGGGCGCGAGGCCATGTCGGCGTTGCGGCAGGCGGCGTGGTAGGCGTCGGCGAGCAGCGGCTGGAAGGCGCAACCGGTGAGCAGCGGTTCGAGGCAGGGGCTGCCCTGCTTGACCCACTCCTTGAGTGCCGATTCGCGCGTCGCGTGGTCGTTTTCGTTCCAGCGGAAGAGCGGCTGTCCGTGCGGCACGGCGATGGCGCCGATCAGGTAGCGCGTGTCGGAGAGGAACTGGTTGGTTTCCGGCAGCGTCGTCACGTCGAGTGCGAGCGCGTCGTGGCGGATCGCCGCGGCGCCGAGTTCGCGCATCAGGAGCCAGGTGTCGACGAAGCTGCGCGGCAGCTGGTCGGGGCTGAACAGGTAGTTGGTCAGCGCGATGCGGGCGTCGGCCGAGAAGACGTGGGCGCCGAGCTGGACGCCGAGCGTCTGCAGGGTGCTGGTCGGGATCGTTCCCGAGGGAATCGAGAAGCGTGACCAGGCGAGCAGCGGCACGTTGAAGAGCAGCACGTCGTAGTCTTCGCCGTCGACGGTCAGGATGCAGGATTCGGCCGCGGCTTCGACAGCGTCGGCGAGGCAGTCGTGGGCATTGGCGTTCGAGTCGAAGAGACGGTCGAGCGCCGCGTTGATGTCGTCTTCGGCGCTGTTTTCGAGCAGCTTGCAGATGAGATCGGAGAGCTTCTTCTCCCAGAAGATGTCCTCGAGCTTGCCGCCGGAATCGGCGAGGCTGGTGGCGATCCGGCCGAGTTCGGAGGCGTCGGCGGAGATGCGCTTGCGGGTAGGGAGACGATTGCGTTTCATCGGGCGGGGAACCTGAGCGGCGATTAATCCTCTATTGTACCAGCCGCCTCGCTACAATCTGCGACCTCCCTCTTCGCCCGGACCCTGCCATGCTGATCCTGCTTTCGCCTGCCAAATCCCTCGATTTCGAGTCACCCTTGCCGCCGCTGCCGCCGTCGGCATCCTCGCAGCCGGATTTCCTCGACGCGTCGGAGACGCTGATCGGGGTGCTGCGCCACCTGTCGCCGGCCGACATCGGGCAACTGATGGGGATCAGCGACGCGCTGGCCGTGCTCAATGCCGGCCGTTTCTCGGCCTGGTCGCGGCCGTTCGCGCCGGCCAATGCGCGTCCGGCGGCGCTGGCCTTCAACGGCGACGTTTACGAAGGTCTCGCGGCGGCGACGCTGTCGCCCGAGGATCTGGCCTTCGCGCAGACGCGGTTGCGCATCCTGTCCGGCTTGTACGGCGTGCTGCGGCCGCTCGATCTGATCCAGCCCCACCGGCTTGAAATGGGAACGAAGCTGGCCAATCCGGGGGGCAAGGATCTGTACGCCTTCTGGGGCGACCGGCCGGCGTCGGCACTGAATCGCGCGCTGACCGAGACGGGCAGCACGGAAATCGTCAATCTCGCGTCCGAGGAGTATTTCAAGGTCGTCGCCCGTCAGTCGCTGGCGGCACCGGTCATCCAGCCGGTGTTCGAGGACTGGAGCAGCGGCCGCTACAAGGTGGTGAGTTTCTACGCCAAGCGCGCCCGCGGCCTCATGGCGCGCTTCGCCGTCCAGGGCCGGCTGACGTCGGCCGGCGCGCTCAAGGATTTTGCCGTCGAGGGCTATCGTTTCGCCGAAGAGGCCTCAGACGCGCAGCGCTGGGTCTTCCGGCGCAAAGCTTAGGGAACTCAACCTGCGCCACCAAGTAGCGGCAACGCGGCTTCCGCCGTGACGATGCGGAAAGGCGGCGGCAGGCGGCGGTGGCCGGCCAGGCGCAGCAACAGCTTGTCGCGGGTGATCAGCAGGTCGGCGCCGCAGCGCGCGGCCAGGATCAGGAACTTCTGGTCGTCGGGGTCGCGGCAGCGCGGCAGCGCGATGGTGGGAGCGTCTTCGTTGTCGGCGTCATTGACGACGGCAAATTCGGTGTAACGGGCGAGCAACGCCGCTTGTGCCGCCGGGTCGAGGGCGAAGGCGGGGTAGGTGCAGACGCGTTCGAGTTCGGCCAGGCAGTCGCGGTCGGTGAAGGCGGTGCAGCGCCCCGCCGTCAGCGCGTCCAGCAACGGCGCCGTATGCGGGTTGGCGAAATGGAGCATGTCCATGACGATGTTGGTATCGAGGACGAGGCGCATCGGCGGCGGCATGAATAGGAGGTGCGGAAAGACGCGCGGCGTGGCGCGGGAGCGCGCATGATACGCGGGGATGCCGGTCGCTGCGTTAAAATTCTGCCCCGCCCGGCGTGTCCGGGTTCTCTCCGGCGTGTTTGAAGAAAGAGTCCCGATGGCGTTTGACCGTTTGAAATCCCTGGCATGGCGCCGTTCTGACGCGGGCGGGCGGCGATGAGCCGGATCCTGCTGGCGCCGATGGAAGGGCTGGCCGACTGGGTGTTGCGCGACGTGCTGACCCGGGTTGGCGGTTATGACGCGGCCGTGTCGGAGTTCGTCCGCGTTTCGGGCTCGGTGCTGCCACCGCGCGCTTTTTTCCGCATCTGTCCGGAACTCCTCAATGGTTGCCGCACGCCAGCTGGTGTGCCGATGGCGGTGCAGCTGCTCGGCAGCGATCCGGGGTTCATGGCCGCCAACGCCGCGCAGCTCGCCGAACTCGGCCCGCCCGGCATCGATCTCAATTTTGGCTGCCCGGCGCCGACGGTCAATCGCCATGGTGGCGGCGCTTCGCTGCTCGACGATCCGGTGTTGATCGGCCGCATCGTCCGCGCCGTGCGCGACGCGGTGCCGGCGCAGCTCCCGGTGACCGCGAAGATGCGGCTCGGCCTGCACGACACCGCGCCGGCGCTCGTTTGTGCGCGCGCCATTGAGGACGGCGGTGCTGCCCGGCTGGTTGTGCATGCGCGTACCCGCGACGAGTTCTACCGGCCGCCGGCGCACTGGGAATGGGTAGCGCGCATCCGTGAGGCGGTACGCATTCCGGTCGTCGCCAACGGCGAGGTGTGGACGCTCGACGATTATCGTCGCTGCCGCGAAGTGACCGGTTGCGCCGATGTGATGATCGGCCGCGGCGCCGTCGCCGATCCGTTCCTGGCCCGCCGCATCCAGGCGTCGCTGGCCGGCGAGACGCTGGTCGAGGGCGACGACTGGCCGGAATTGCGCGGGCTGCTGGCGCTGTTCTGGCGTCGTCTGCCCGAACGCGTACTGCCGGTGCATGCGCCGGGGCGCCTGAAACTGTGGCTCAAGTCGCTGCGCACGCGCTTTGCGCAGGCCGATGCGCTCTACCTTGAGGTGCGCAGTCTTGCCCGCGTCGACGAGATCGACGCGGTGCTGCGCCGGCATGGCATCGTTGATGCGGAGATCGCCCGTGCAGGCTAATTCCCGCCAGCCGACGAGCGCCCAGATCGGCATCCACGAACAACTCGCCGGCCTGCTCGAACGGCACCGCCGCGCGGCCTTCCAGAAACCCTTCGCCGATTACAACCGGGTGGCCTTCGACGCGAGCATGGAACGGCGCGCCCGTCTCGCACCGCAGGCGCCGCTGATCCTCGACGCCTGTTGCGGCGTCGGTGCGAGCAGCATCGCGCTGGCACGGGCTTTCCCGAATCATTACGTGATCGGCGTCGACCAGTCGGCGTCGCGACTGGCGCGGCAGATCGAAGGCAAGCGCGAGGGATGGCCCGACAACCTCGACCTCGTCCGCGCCGATCTCGTCGATTATTGGCGCCTGCTGCGCGCCGAGGGCATCCGGCTCGACCGGCATTACCTGCTCTACCCGAATCCCTGGCCGAAGATCGGCCATCTGTCGCGACGCTGGCACGGGCATCCGGTCTTTCCCGAGATGCTCGCGCTTGGCGGCGTGCTCGAATGCCGCAGCAACTGGCGGATCTACGTCGAGGAGTTCTGTTTTGCCATTGAGGCGCTGACGGGCAAGCAGCCAGCGTGCGAAGCCTATCTGGCCGAATCGCCGCTGACGCCCTTCGAGCGCAAGTACCGCGATTCGGGTCATGCGCTCTGGCGGACGGTGGTGACGCTGTGATGCCTGGTGTACCCGTCATTTTTGAAGGTGTTTTGAAAGCTTGGGCCGGCTACAGTGATGTCGATGCCGGGGCGATCGCGTCTCGTGCTGGTACAGTGTCCGCCTGTTTTCGTTTGTCCTCCGGGGAATCATGGCCGAGATCGCCTGTTTGAGCTGCGGCGCCTGTTGCGCCGCGTTTCGTGTCGACTTCCATCGCGCCGACCTGGCGGTCGAAGGGGCGGCCGGCGTGCCGCCGGCCTTGGCGGTGCCGGTGACCGGCAACCTCTGGCGCATGCGCGGCACCGACGACGCGCCGCCCCGCTGCGTGGCGCTGTCGGGTGAGGTCGGGCAGCAGGTCTCGTGTACCATTTATGCTTCACGCCCCGGACCGTGCCGCGATTTCGCGCCGTACGCGCCGCTGGGCATCGGTGACGACGCCTGTGATAGGGCGCGCCGGCGTGTTGGCCTGGCGCCCTTGCAGACGTCCTGAACAAGGAATGAGATGAGTATCGTGATTGAGGTTCGTGGCGACCATATCCAGCTGGATCAGGCGCTCAAGACAACCGGGCTGTGCCATTCGGGCGGTTTTGCCCACGCCGAGATCGAGGCCGGGAAGGTCGAGGTCGATGGCGCCGTCGAGTTGCGCAAGCGCGCCAAGCTGCGGCCCGGACAATGCATTGTTTATGGTGGTGAAACGATTGAACTTGTGGCGCCAAAAGCGTCATAAGACGATGGAGAGGTTTTCGTTCGTCTGTAGGTGAACGGAAGCGCGTCGCCGGCAGTCCGGCGTGATGGTCGTGGTTTGAACTGGCGGACGGGGATGTCCCGTCCACCGCAATTCGCAGAAAGGATGGCTTTTTCATGCTGGAATCGTATCGTGCCCATGTCGCCGAGCGCGCCGCGCTTGGCATTCCGCCGCTGCCGCTGACGGCAAAACAGGTGACGGATCTCGTCGAATTGCTCAAGAATCCGCCGGCCGGTGAGGGCGAGTCGCTCGTCGAACTGATTTCGCAGCGCGTGCCCGGCGGTGTCGACGATGCCGCCAAGGTCAAGGCCGCCTTTCTGGACGCGCTCGCCAAGGGCACGGCAAAAAGCCCGCTGATCGGCCGCGCCAAGGCGACCGAACTGCTCGGCACGATGCTCGGCGGCTATAACGTCAAGCCGCTGATCGATCTGCTGACGGATGCCGAGGTCGGCGCCGTCGCTGCCGAGGGACTCAAGAAGACGCTGCTCGTCTTCGACTATTTCAACGACGTCAAGGAGCTTGCGGATAAGGGCAACGCCAACGCCAAGGCAGTGCTGCTGTCCTGGGCCGAGGGCGAGTGGTTTACCTCGCGGCCGGAAGTGCCGGCGGTGCAGAAGGTCACGGTCTTCAAGGTGACCGGCGAAACGAACACCGACGACCTCTCGCCGGCGCCCGACGCGACGACGCGTCCGGACATTCCGATGCACGCGCTGGCGATGCTCAAGAATCCGCGGCCCGGCATCGACGCCGACGAACCCGGTGTGCGCGGCCCGATCAAGCAGCTCGAGGCGCTGGCCAAGAAGGGCAACCTGATCGCCTACGTCGGCGACGTCGTCGGTACCGGTTCCTCGCGCAAGTCGGCGACCAACTCGGTGCTGTGGTGGACCGGCGAAGATATTCCTTTCATCCCGAACAAGCGTTTCGGCGGTGTCTGCCTCGGCAGCAAGATCGCGCCGATCTTCTTCAACACGATGGAAGACGCGGGTGCGCTGCCGGTCGAGATCGACGTCAGCCAGATGGCCATGGGCGACGAGATCGAGCTGCGTGTTGATGGCGTCAAGGCACAGGTCACCGCCTTCAAGAACGGCCAGCAGATCGCCGAAGCGCCGATCAAGACGCCGGTGATCCTCGATGAAGTCCGCGCCGGCGGACGTATCCCGCTGATTATTGGTCGCGGCCTGACGGCCAAGGCGCGCGAGGCGCTCCGCCTGCCGCCGTCGACGCTCTTCCGCCTGCCGCAGGACCCGGCCGATTCCGGTCGCGGCTTCTCGCTGGCGCAGAAGATGGTCGGCCGCGCCTGCGGTCTGGCCGAAGGCAAGGGCATCCGTCCCGGCACCTACTGTGAGCCGCGCATGGCGACGGTCGGATCGCAGGATACGACCGGGCCGATGACGCGCGACGAACTCAAGGACCTCGCCTGTCTCGGCTTCTCGGCCGATCTCGTCATGCAGTCCTTCTGCCACACGGCGGCCTATCCGAAGCTGGTCGATATCAAGACGCATCGCACCTTGCCCTCGTTCATCACGACGCGCGGCGGCGTCTCGCTGCGTCCCGGTGACGGCGTCATCCACAGCTGGCTCAACCGTCTTTGCCTGCCGGATACGGTCGGCACCGGCGGCGATTCGCACACGCGCTTCCCGATTGGCATTTCCTTCCCGGCCGGTTCCGGCCTTGTCGCCTTCGCGGCGGCGACCGGCGTCATGCCGCTCGACATGCCCGAATCGGTGCTGGTGCGTTTCAAGGGCAAGATGAATCCCGGCATCACGCTGCGCGACCTCGTCAATGCGATTCCCTACTACGCCATCCAGCAGGGGCTCCTGACCGTCGCCAAGCAGGGCAAGAAGAACATCTTCTCGGGCCGCATCCTTGAAATCGAGGGCTTGCCGGATCTCAAGGTCGAACAGGCCTTCGAACTGACCGACGCGTCGGCCGAGCGCTCGGCGGCGGCCTGCACGGTGCATCTCAACAAGGAACCGATCATCGAGTATCTGCGTTCGAACATCACGCTGATGAAGTGGCTGATCGCCAACGGCTACGAAGACGCGCGCACGCTGCGCCGCCGCATCCAGGCGATGGAAGCGTGGATCGCCGATCCGAAGCTGCTCAAGGCCGACGCCGACGCTGAGTACGCGGCGGTCATCGAGATCGATCTGGCCGCGATTACCCAGCCGATTCTTGCCTGTCCGAACGATCCGGACGACGTCAAACTGCTCTCCGAGGTGGCCGGGACCAAGATCGACGAGGTCTTCATCGGTTCCTGCATGACCAACATCGGCCACTTCCGTGCCGCCGGCAAGGTACTCGACGGCAAGAGCGACATCCCGACGCGGCTGTGGATCGCGCCGCCGACCAAGATGGACGCGATGATCCTGGCCGAGGAAGGGTATTACGCCATACTCGGCAAGAGCGGTGCGCGCATGGAGATGCCGGGCTGTTCACTGTGCATGGGTAACCAGGCGCAGATTCGCAAGGGCAGCACGGCGATCTCGACGTCGACGCGCAACTTCCCGAACCGGCTCGGCATCGACACCCAGGTCTTCCTCGGCTCGGCCGAACTGTCGGCGATGTGCGCCCTGATGGGCAGGATCCCGAGCGTGGACGAGTACATGACGCAGATCCAGGCGGTCAATGCCAAGGCGGCGGATGTCTATCGCTACATGAACTTCGACCAGATTCCGGAGTTTGTCGAGGCGGCCGAGCAGGTCACCGTCTGAGGCCGCGCCCCGGCCGGGGCGCGGGTGTAACATCCGGACCGCCTCGCGATCGAGGCGGTTTTTTTTGCCTGAAGCTTACAGCGCTGTAAGGTATGCAAAACCGGGTAAAGCGACGTCCGGTCGCGGGGTGAATGGCTAGAATTCGTGCGTCGACGCCGCGAATGTGGCGTCGGCACCTGCGCCGAGCCGCAGCTATGTCTGGCGACCGCGTGTCGCGATTGATGGAGTTTGAATATGAAGCAGAGAAGCTGGTTGTTGGCACTGGCCTGTCTGGGTGCGACCTTGTCGGCGTCGGCATGGGCCGGTCCGCACACGCACGTTGGCGTGGTGATTGGTGCTGGCCCGTTCTGGGGGCCGCCACCGCCGTTCTACGCCCCCTATCCGTATCACTACCCCTATCCCTACTATGTGCCGGCACCCGTGGTCGTACAGACGACCCCGCCGGTGTACGTACAGCAGCCCGAGCCGGCGGCGCCCGCTGCCGCCGCAGCGCCCGCCGCCAGCTATTGGTACTACTGCGCGGCGAGCAAGGGCTATTACCCGTATGTCAAGGAATGCCCGGCCGGTTGGCAGCGCGTGTCACCGCAGCCGCCTGCGCCGCAATGAAGCGAGGAATGATGATGTCTTTCAATCGTAAGAAAATGGGACTGACGGCTGCGTTGGCAGCGATCCTGCTGACCGGTTGCGCGACGGCGCCGACGGGGCCGAGCGTCATGGCGCTGCCGGGGTCCGGCAAGAGCTTCGATCAGTTTCGCGGTGACGACGCCGAGTGTCGTCAGTATGCCCAGCTGCAGATCGGCGGTAAAAGCGGCACGGACGTCGATCCGGGCGTGCGCAATGCGGCGATCGGTACTGTCGTTGGCGCGCTCGCCGGCGCTGCTTTCGGTGGCCATCAGGGCGCCGGCGCCGGCGCGGGTGCCGGCCTTCTTGTCGGCAGCATGACCGGGGTCGATGCGGCGCAACAATCGAATCAGAGCGCTCAACACCGCTATGACAATGCATACGTTCAGTGCATGTATGCGAAGGGACAGCAGGTGCCGGTGTCGGGATCCATGGTGCGTATGCAGATGCAGGCGCCGTCCTTGCCCGTTGCCGCGACGGCGCCGCCGGTCGATGCGGTAGCTGCCCCCTATCCGCCACCGCCTCCGCCGCCGGTGCGCTAAGCGGCGGACGCCGGTGCGTCGGCACGGAGGAAAACGCACCGGCAGGGGCATTGCCTGTCTGTTGACGGTAGCTCGGTTATTGTCAGCGATACTGCGATCACGCTGCCATCCTTGCGCGAACCGGGCACGATCGCCGACGGCTCCGCCGCGACCGCAGATTGCCAGCCGACCAGCAGGCGCTCCAGCCGTTCTCCCTTCAATTCGCCCGGGGCATATCCAAACAGGGTTTCGAGCAGGGTGCTCGCGGTGATGATGATTCCGTCGACGGATGTGATGGCGATGCAGTCGGGAATCGATGCGATCACATTGTCATACCAGGCGCGGATGTCCTTCTCGGTTTCTTCGTGGGCGGCCAGTCGCTGCGCCGTCTGTTCGATTCTGGTGGCCTGCGCTTCGAGTTCGCGCGATTGTGATTGCGTTTCGTCGAGCAATTGCTGTGTTTTGGCATTGCGCAGGTGGATCTCGAGATTGAGCGAAAGCAGCATGGTCAGTTCGTCGAGTGTTTCGTTGGCGCGGCCGTCAAGCGGGGTGATCGGTGCGAGCTCGGCGATGCCGAGAAGACGTTCGTGGCGCATGACCGGTATCAGAACGATTTCCCTTGGCAAGGTTTCCGACAGGACGGACGCTATCTTCCAGTAGTCGGGCTTTATGCCGTCAATGACCAGCTTCTTCTTTTCCAGAGCGCATTGTCCCTGGAGTCCCTCACCGACGGCGAAGGAAGCCGGGATTTCGGGCGTGCAACCGAAACTGGCGAGCAGTTGCAATGTCTCTGGCTCTTCGCCGGTGATCCGGTAAACGGCCCCCTGAAGAACATTGAGCAGGACATGGCTTGTGTCGAGATAGGCCTGTCCGAGTTCCTCGGCCGATCCTGTCTGCTGGAAGTGCAACGATGCTTCGGACAGGTGTGCCTTGTCGATGGCCTGGGTTTCCTGCCGTGCCAGCACTGTCTGCATTTGCAGTGTGGCCGATTCGCGGTCGTGCTTGCGGCGCTGGATGATGAGAATGATCGCGCCGGTCAGAAACGTGGCGAACGCGGCGAAAAGCACGGCTCCCCATTCCCGCGCCAACGGTAGCGAGCGCGACAGGTCTTCGGCCAGGATCAGTCGCCATTTGTCATTGTTGTCGTTCCAGAAGACGGCTGCGTTGGCCACGGCGTAGTGCCCACCGGCGAAGGTTGCTATTCCATCGGTATGCGGAAATGGCAGAGGCGCCATGGTGGGCTGTTCGACCAGCGAGCCGATTGGTGAGGTCGTTTTCAAGCTGAGGGCATCGGTTTCAGCGAGAGGCGCCGTGAGTCGGCCAATCCAGTCTTCTCGGCTGCCTGCGAAAACAATTCCTTCCGGCGAGACGAAGAGGGCGATGTCGGCTTGCTTGGTCAGAAGGCTTTGCAGGCGTTCGATGTTCGTGCGCACGACCAGCGCGCCGATGGGTCTGCCGGTTGGACCGCTCAGCGGCGTCGAGAAATAGATGCCACGATCGCCGGAGGTCGGACTGACCGCGACATGGACGCTGCTGCGATTGCCCATGGCTTCGTGGTAGTAGGTGTGTTTCCTGACGTCCATGCCGACCATCTGGTTGCCGTTCAGGGTCCATGCGGCGCCGACGATACCGCTGCGATTGAAGATGAAAACGCCGTCGGCATTGAGCGCCTTGCCGATCTTCTTGAGCAGTGCGTTGTCCTGGCCTTCGTGCCAAAGTCCTACTTCGACAATGCCGGTGGCGCCGATTGACGCGACCAGTTGGCCGTTCATGATGTACTCCGTGATCTCCTTGCCGGCGTTGCGCGCGGTGCCCTGGAGCAGCTCCAGACGATCGTGTTCCTTGGCCATGCGTGCGAGGTCTCCGGCCGACACGCCGATGACAATCGCGCAGAGGATGACCAGGGCACAGGCAAAATGCCAGTGTTGCTGGAGCATGCGCTCGATATGATTCATGGCCGATCCCTGTCTGGTGTTGGCGTTGGTCATGCGTGCGAGGCGAACCTGTTGCGGAGGTCAGCCTGCCGATGAGCGCAGGAAGGCGCCGAGCTTCATGTCGGTGTCGAGGATGTGATTGACCAGCCAGTTCGTCAGGAAGGCGACGAGCTCCTCTCTCGAAATACGTTGTTCCGTGCCGAGTTCCCGTTTGATCTGGTTCACGCGGTTGGCGAATGCGTGATGTTGGGCGAGGTGCGCGGAGGCTTCCTCGGGTTGCAGGTCGAAATATCCGTTGTCGGCAGCGTAGCGTTCTTCGGTGCCGAAATGATAGCCGGCGTAGTTGATCAGTCCTTGCACGATCAGATCGAGCTCCGAAGCCGGACTGTGGTCATTGATCTTCATGTTGGCTTCGTTCAGCATGGCGATCAACACCCGGTGTTGATCGTCGATGATCTGAATGCCGGTCGCAAAATCAGGTTGCCAGTACAGTTGATATTCGAGTTTCATTGTCCGGATCTCCGAAAGCTGGCTGTCGCTCATGATGTCCATGATGTCTCTCCGTTCATCGCCTCCAGCGCCACCAGCGCTGCGTCGAAATCGTAGTTGTCAAGGTGCTTTCGCATGGCATTTAATCCGGGCGATCGGTGACTGTCCGTCGAGCGCGCAATGATGTCCTCAAGCAGGTCGCCGGCCGACGCATCGCTTTCCTTCAGCAATTCACGCAGTCTGCCGAGATCGGCGCTGATGACGTTTGCATCGTCGCCTTTCGCTGGCAGGGTCGGCGTCCTTGACTCGGGCGCGTAGGTGGCGAGGAGTCGGGCGATGTCCTGGGTGACTGGCGCAAGGGATTTTTCGACCTCGGCCAGCGCCGATTCGATACGGTCCGGCCCGGTGCCTTCCGAACATGCTGCTTCGAGCGCCGCAGCGGCCTCCTGGACAGCACGCGCGCCGATGTTTCCGGCCGTTCCCTTGAGCGTGTGGGCGAGTCGTGTCGGTTCGCTCGGGTCGTTGCCGGCGATCGCAGCGTGGAAGTCGGCAGCGAAGGCCCCATGTCCGTCGTTGAATTTTCTCAACAGGCGCAGGTAAAGGGCTTCGTTGTCTCGCGTCGTTGCCAGTCCGGTGGCGACATCGACACCGATCAGCTCGAATCGACAGGGGACTGGCGCCGTGTCGATTCCCGTGTGTGGTAACACCTTAGAGCCGTTCGAAGCTCGAGGCGATATCCATTTGGCAATCGTGCTGAACATGTCGTCGATATTGATCGGTTTGGCGATGTGATCGTTCATGCCGGCTGCAAGCACCTTTTCCCTGTCGCCGGTCATGGCGTTTGCTGTCATCGCGATGATCGGCAGGTCGGTATGGCGCGGGTCCTTGCGGATTTCCCGCGTCGCGGTGTAGCCATCCATGATCGGCATCTGGCAATCCATCAGAATGCCGTCAAACGCGTTGTCGACAGCGAGTTGGTCGAGCGCGGCCTGTCCATTTCCGGCGATGACGACGTCAATGCCTGCCTGGCTCAGGATCTCCATCGCCAGTTCCTGGTTCATTTCGTTGTCTTCGACGAGAAGCAGGCGTGCACCATTCAGTCGGGCGACGATCTCGTGATTGCAGCCTTCCTTCTGGTGAGCGCGTGTTTCGACCAGCGCGTCCCGGCCGAGTGCGGTGCCGATGGCTTCGAGCAGGGCTGACGGCGTGACCGGCTTGGTCAGAATGGCCTGTGGCCGGACGCCGCCGCCCTCGATCGAATCAAGCGCTTCCTCGCGTCCATGCGCGGTGATCATGACAACCGCCGGTTGGCGCGAAAGCGAAAGCACTTCAAGTTCCTGCTGGACCTTGATGCCGTCCATGATCGGCATTTTCCAGTCAAGAAGCATCAGGTCGAACGGACGGTTTGCCGCGTCGGCAACGATGATTTTCTCCAGCGCCTGTTCACCGTCGTGGGCGGTATCGACATCAAGCGAGAATCGGCTTGCAAGGTCAGTGAGGATTTCGCAGGCGCTTGGGTTGTCGTCGACGATGAGCGCACGCAAGCCCTCGAATTCGTCGGCACGAAGCATGCGCCGTGGCGTTGGACTTGCATGTAATCCGAATCTCGCGCGGAAATGAAAGGTCGATCCCTTGTCGGGAACGCTATCAACCCAGATGTTGCCGTGCATGAGTTCGACGAGATTCCTGGAAATGGCGAGGCCGAGTCCCGTGCCACCGTACTTGCGCGTTGTCGAGCTGTCTGCCTGGCTGAATGACTGGAACATTCTGGCGCATTGCTCTGGCGTCATTCCGATGCCCGTATCATGGACGGAGAAGTGCAGCTCGATGCTTTCCGGGGTGCTTTCCACGCGTCGGATCGCGACGACGATCTCGCCGTGATCGGTGAATTTGACTGCGTTGTTGCCGAGGTTGATGAGGATCTGCCCGAGACGCAAAGGGTCGCCGACAAGTTGCGACGGGACGTCCTGGGCAATGTCGAACAACAATTCTATGCCTTTGTCGGCCGCCTTGATGCCAACCAGATTGGCGAGATTGTCGAGGACGTCCTCCAGGTGGAAATCGATGCTCTCCATGCTCAGGCGGCCGGCTTCGATCTTGGAGAAATCCAGGATGTCGTTGACGATACCGAGCAGGTTCTTGCCGGCGCGGTGAACCTTGTCGATATAGTTGCGCTGGCGCTTGTCGAGCCCCGTTTGCAGGGCCAGTTGCGACATGCCGATGATCGCGTTCATCGGCGTGCGGATTTCATGGCTCATGTTGGCGAGGAAGTCGCTCTTGGCCTTGGTGGCTTCTTCGGCGATATGTTTTGCCTCGCGCATGGCGTCTTCCGCGCGCTTTCTCTCGGTGATGTCGCGATAGGCGATGACCGTGCCGATCAACTGATTGTCCTTGCGAATCGGTGTGGTCGAGTATTCAACCGGAAGCGCGGCACCGTCCTTGCACCAGAGTACCTCGTCATCAATGGTCCTGGATTTGCCATCGACCAATGTCTGGTACATCGGACACTCGGCCGCGGCGAAGGGACGTCCGTCCGCCCGGGTATGGTGTACAAGCGCGTGCAGGTCGGCCGCAGAGAATTCCTGCTCGGAATAGCCCAGCATGCGCGATGCGGCAGGGTTTGCAAAGGTAATGGTCCCGTCGGTGTCGAGGCCGACAATGCCGTTGTCGACCGAACTCAGGATCAGGCGACTGCGTTCTTCGAGTGCCGCCAGCTTTGCCTCGGCTGCCTTGCGTTCGCTGACATCGCGTATCGAAGCGCAATATGACGTGCATTTTCCGTCGGCATGCGGAAGCCGCGATATGCCGAGTTCGATCGGGAATATACGGCCATTCTTTTGCATGCCATGTGTATTCCACGAGCGCTCGTTTCCGTCACGATGGCTGTCCATGGTGCCGCTGGCAGAATGCCAGGCAGATTGTGGAATCGCGTCGATATCGGGAACGATTGTTTCGATCGCGCGGCCGGCCAGTTCGCCCTTTGCATAGGCAAACATCGCTTCCAGTTCGGTGTTGACGAGGATGATCTTCCCTTCGGCGTCGGCGACCAGCATGCCATCCGGCGCCGATTCGACGATGCCGCGGTACCATGCTTCGGTCGCACGGATGGCATCCTGCTGAGCTTCGAGCTCCACCGTCTGCGCTTCCAGCAGGTCCGCCTGGCGTCTCATGTCCTCGGCCTGGCGACGGGTCTCGGCCAGAAGTTGTTGAGTGTGGGTATTCCGTTCGAATATTTCCAGACTCATTGCCAGGATCGGCATGATGCTTTCGAGCAAGGCCTGCTCGCGATCGCCGAAGATGCCGAAGGTGGCCAGTTCGATGACGGCGAGAAGGCGCTCGTTGCGAACCACCGGAAGCACGGCAATCCGCTGTGGCGCGGCTTCGCCGAGCGACGAGCCAATGCACACGTAGTCGGCGGGCGGTTGCGTCAGGATGATCGGTGTGCGTTCCATCGCGCATTGTCCGACCAGTCCTTGCCCGAGCCGGAAATACTGGTCGAGATTCTTGCGGCGCCGATAGGCGTAACTGCCGAGCATTCTCAGCTGCTGCTGCTCTTCATCGAATATGTAGAAGACCCCATGGCCGAGACGGATCAACGGTGCCAGCGTCGAGAGGAATTTCTGCGACAAATCGGTAAAGCTCGTTGCTGCTTGCAGTTCGGTCGACAAGGTCGCCTGGTGGCACTTGATCCAGCGCTGCGTTTCCATTTCGCGTGCGCCGTGTTGCAGGACGACGATCGAGCGCGCGAGTCCTCCGATTTCATTTTCGAAATCCGTGTGAGGAATCGTGACGTCGAGTTTTCCGTCGGCCAGATGACGGACGGCCTCGCCGATATTGTCGAACGGGCCGCGAATGGCCCGCGTGAAAAGATATCCGAGCAATCCGAATACGGCGAGATTGGCTGCGAGCAACAATAGCGTGACCCGCCGGCTCTGCTCCAGGCGCAGGACAATGGAATGTACGCTCGCCCGTGCCTCGTCTTCCTGCAACGAGTGGAGTGCGCGCAGGCTCGACTCCGCCTTTCGCGCGATCTCGAGAAATTCACGGCGGTTGAGGAACTCGATGGCTTCCTGGGGGCGGCCGCCGTTCTGTTCAACGAGCGAGAGTGTCCTGGCGATTTCGCCCCGGTATGCCTCGAAATGCGCTTCAAACTCGGCGACCTGCCTTTCGATGAATTCATTGGAGGCCGTCTGCTTGGCGTTCTTGATTTCCTTGATGAAAACGCTCTCGGCTTCAATCACGCTTCTCCTCAGTGAGTCGCGCGAGGCGTTCGGGTGCGGCGACAACATCCGGCGCAGTTTTCGTTCGATGTCGGCGAGTGCGACGATCGCTTCCTTGAAATGGGCATTGCTTTCATGGTCGCGGTCGTGCACACGTTGGCTCAACTCGCCGATGTCATTGAGGTAGTAGAGGTGCTGCAACCCGATCAGCAGCGTGACGAGGAATACGATGCAGAAGCCGAACAGCAGTTTCGTCGCCAGCGAACTGCGATTGAATGCGTAGAGGATGGCCGTGTTCATGCCGAGTCCTCCATGTGTCGCGAGGCCTGTTGCCCCGGCGCGTTGCCGGCCTCGTGTCTGCTCTTGATTTCGAGGTTCATCGCGAGCATCGGCAGCATGGTCTCGATGCATATCTCCTGGTCATCGCCAGGAGGTTCGGATAAGGCGATCTCCAGGACGCCGACGAGGCTCTCGTTCAGTTCGATGGGGCAGATGATGGTGCAGGCCGGCCTTGCCTCGCCGAGTCCGGAGTGGATATGCCAGCGCGTTTCTGTCGTGGCATCGAGTACGATCCGTGATTGTTGCAACGCGCACTGGCCGACGAGTCCTTCACCGACCTCAAGGCGTGCCGGCGGTTGTGTTTCGCAGGCATAACTCGCGATCAATCGCAGTCCTCCATCGGCTTCCTTTGCGTACAGGACTCCTTGCAATGTGCCAAGCAGTGTGTGCGCTTCGCTCAGGAAATACTGGCCAAGGGCTTCAGTGCTGTCGCTTTTTTGCAGCTTCAGGGAGAGCGTGGCGATGCCTTCCTTCTGCCGCGCATGAGCTTCCTGAGCTTGCGCGAGTTCCTGGATCTTCTGGCTGGCCTCTTGTTGGCGAAAGTGGCTGCGCAGCAGGTTGAGCAGCAGCCAGACGATGATGCCGGCGAGTGCGCCGGAGGATGCCGCGCTGGCGGTGATGCGCTCGATCGGATAGGTCTTGTCCAGATCCTGCATCAGCAGCAGTTGCCAGTCCCCTTCGGAATCGTTCCAGGCGAGGGATGCGCTGACGAAGGCGTGGTCCTTGCCGGCGAAGCGCCCGATTCCGTTCTGTGTCGGGATGGCCATTTTGGTCGGGATGTCGCTGACGAAGAGGTCGCCGAACTGTTTGCGCTCACGAATCTCGCTGATGCGCTCGGGGGTTGGTTCGGCGATCAGTGTGCTGACCCATTCCGGACGATTGCTTGCGAATACGAGTCGCTGTGGCGATACGAGCAAGGCGGCATGGGGGATGGCGGCCAGGGCTCTGTCGATGCGTGACAATGACGTGCGCGCGACGATGACGCCGAGACATCCCGAGTCTTTATCGCTCGTTACGAAAATGGGGGCGGCGAAATAGACGGACCGGCGTTTCTGTGCCAAGCTGACGGCCGCATAAATCGTTTCCCTCCCCTGCATGGCGACCTGGAAATAGGGGCGGAAGCGGATGTCCAGTCCCGTCGACGGTTTGTCGCCGCTGTTCCAGGATGCGCGGATGACACCGTCACTGCTTGCAACGAAGACGCCGTCGGTATCGAAGATCTGGGCGATCGTGCGGAACAGGTGATCGGTTGCCGGTGTGTTGGGGAAGACCGGATTCAGGCTTTCCGACTTGATCTCGTTGTTGATGATGCCGCTCAGCGAGAGTGCGCCGATGAGCGTTCCGGAAATCGTCTGCGACATGAGTTCATTGCTCGCGCGCTCGACGGAAGTCTGCAACATCGACAACTGTTCGTCCTGCCAGGCATGCTGGATCATCAGCGCAACGGCGGCGCCTGCAATGGTCGCGCCGGACAGGACGCAGAGCCAGATCAGGCCGGTACTCCGGCTGAGACAGAGAAGAAATCGTTTCATCTCGCCCCCCGGCTTCAGACGGTGCCGGTGATTTTTCGCAGCTCGGCGGCTTTTTTGTCGAGATCGTCGTGGCTGTCGGCAAACCGCTCCGCGATCAACCTGAATTGGTCGGTCAGTGCAGAAAAGGCGTCGACGATGTCGGGGTCGAAATGCGTTCCGCGTCCTTCCCGGATGATGCCGACCGCTTGAGCATGCGGCATGCCGTCCTTGTAGATGCGCCGGCTGATGAGCGCGTCATAGACATCGGCAACGGCCATCAGGCGCGCGCTGACCGGGATGGTGTCTGCGGCGGCCCCCGTCGGATAGCCGCTGCCATCCCATTTCTCCTGGTGGTAATAGGCGATTTCCTTGGCATAGGTAAGAAACTCCACCTCCATGCCGAGCCGCTTTTCGGCATGTTCGATCGCATCCTTTCCAAGCGTCGTGTGCGTCTTCATGATTTCGAACTCTTCGGGTTCGAAGCGCCCCGGTTTGAGCAGAATCCGGTCGGGAATGCCGACCTTGCCGATGTCGTGGAGCGGCGCTGATTTGAACAGCATGTTGATCACCGGTGGCGTCAACGCGTCCCGGAAGCGCGGGTGGTCCTGGAGGTGTTCGGCCAGCGCCTTGACGTAAAACTGGGTGCGGCGGATGTGGTTGCCGGTGTCGTTGTCGCGCGTTTCCGCCAGCGAGGCCATGGCCAGGATGGTGACGTCCTGAATGGCGGAAACTTCCCGCGTGCGTTTGGCGACCTCGGTTTCAAGGAAGGCGCTCTTGTCGCGCAGGAAGTCCGCCGTCGCCTTGATATGCAGATGGGTATTGACCCTGGCTTCGAGAATCGGCGGGCTGATCGGCTTTGTAATGTAATCCACGGCGCCGAGATCGAGGCCATGCTTTTCATCTTCCGCGGCGCTCATTGCCGTCAGGAATATGACCGGTATGTCGCGCGTGGCAGGGGTTGCTTTCAATGTCTGGCAAACATCATGGCCGCTCATGCCGGGCATGATGATGTCCAGCAGGATGAGGTCGGGCGGCGCGTCGCCCTGAATGATCTTGAGCGCTCGCTCGCCGCTGCTGGCGACTTTGACGCGATAGTTTTCCTTGAGCAATCCCGCGATCAACGCGAGATTATCCGAGGTGTCATCAACCGCCAGGATCGTCGGCTTTTCGCAGAAATCCAGAGTATCGACCATGGAGCCCCCCCCAATTTACGGTCTTTTATTTTTTGCCGCTGATCGTTTTCGTCAGTCGGCTGTTATGTGTATTTATGCTTCTTGTCTGGAAAATATAGAATAAAAACGGCAAGTTGGCACGGTGGTGTCATAAATTTTTTTGCAAGCCGGGTTTTTCCAGGGGGAGGGGGTGACGATTTCCGGCTGGATTCCGGGGTCAGAACCCCGGCGGGCAGTGGAACGCGAGTGCCTTGTTCGTGTGCGGATGGGTGAAGGCGAGCGATTCGGCATGGAGCAGCAGGCGGTCGGCTTTTGCCTGGTTGTCGGCATCGGCGTAGAGCGGGTCGCCGAGGATGGCGTGGCCGAGCGCTTGCATATGGACGCGCAACTGGTGGGTGCGTCCGGTTTCCGGAATCAGTTCAACGCGGCTGCTGTCGTTCGAACTGTCATGGGAGACGACGCGATAGCGGGTGAGCGAGGGTTTGCCGTTGACCGGGTCGACGATGTGCCGCGGGCGGTTCGGCCAGTCGACGATGAGCGGCAGGTCGACGATGCCGGCGTCTTCGGCCGGTCGGCCGGCGACAACGGCGATGTAGCGCTTGGCGACCTGGCGTTCCTGGAAAAGGATGCTGAGCCGGCGGTGCATGTCGGCGCCGCGCGCGAGGACGAGCAGGCCCGAGGTGTCGTAGTCGAGGCGATGGACGATCAGGGCGTCCGGGAATTCCACCTGGACGCGCCGGATCAGGCAGTCCTGCTTGTCTTCGCCGCGTCCCGGCACGGAGAGCACGCGATGCGGCTTCGCCACGACGAGCAGGCTGCGGTCGGCATGAATCAGGGTGAAGCCGGACGTGTCGGCGGAGAGCGGGGCGACGGACATGGCAGGGGCGGGTGCTTGAAAAGCGCGTATTGTCGCGCGATTTTGCCGGGATTTCATGACGGATGACGGAGATTTGGCTGATACACTACGACTTTCCCGAGAGCGGGACGCTTCCGTCTTGTCTTGCTCCACCGCGATTTTCCGGTTATTCCCATGAACATGCTGTTGCACCACGTGGCCCTGGCCGCGCCCTTGTTTGCCCTCGTTTTCGTTGGCTATGTCGTCATGCGCCTGACGCGCTGGAGCGCCGAGGTGGCAGAAGCCCTGTCGTCCTTCGTGTTCGTCGTCGCCCTGCCGGCGATGATGTTCCGCCTGATGTGCGGGCTGTCGAAATTGCCGCCGGTCGATGCGCGCCTCCTGATTGCCTTTTTCGGCAGTTGCGTCATCGTTTTCGGCATCGGCCGGTTGGTCGGCTGGAAGCTGTTCGGTCTCGACGGCGTCTCGCAGTCGGTGTTCGCGCTGGGCGGTGTCTTCTCCAACAACCTGATGCTTGGCTTGCCGTTGGCCAAGATCGTGCTCGGCGATGCCGCCGTGCCTTCGGTGGCGATGGTGCTGGTCTTCAATTCGCTGACGATGTGGACGATGGTCACCGTCTCGGTCGAGTGGGCGCGCCACGGCAGCCTGTCGGTCCATGGTTTTGCGCGGACCGCGCGCAGCGTGCTGACCAATCCGCTGATCCTGGCGATCATTTTCGGCACCGGCATCGGTCTGACCGGCATTGAATTGCCCGAGGTCGTCGATATTCCGCTCGGCATGATCGCCCAGATCGCCACACCGCTGTCGCTGATCGCCCTCGGCATGGGCCTCGTGCAGTATGGTGTGCGCGGCGGCTGGAAACTCAGCGGCGCGATCACGTTCATGAAGCTCATCGTGCAGCCGTTGGTGGTCTGGGCGATCGCCCGCCTGCTCGGCCTGCCGCCGATGGAAACGCGGGTGGTCGTGCTGCTCGGCTCGATCGCCCTCGGCGTCAATGTCTATCTCGTCGCCAAGCAGTTCAAGGCCCTGGAAGGGCCGGTGGCGAGCAGCCTCGTCCTGTCGACGGTGATGGCGGCGCTGACGACGCCGCTGGTCCTGACCCTGAGCGGCTGATCAGCCGCAGGCGCGCAGGAACTCGTTGCGCCATTGCGGATCGCTCTCGAATTCGCCGGCGAAGGCCTGCGTCACGACGCGCTCGTCGCCGCGGCGGTCCTCGCCCAGCAGCAGGCAGAGTTGTTCCGCCTCGATCAGGCAGGCGGCGCCGCGTGCCTTGCCGTGCAGCATCAGCGCATCGGCGATGTCGCGCGTCAGCCATTCCTGATAGGTGAAACGGTGTCCGATCGCGTCGACCATGCGGGCGATGCGGCCGAAACCGTGCAGGCGTCCGCCGGGCAGGTAGGCAACGTGGGCGACGCCGCGGAACGGAACGAGGTGATGCGGGCAGACCCCGTGGATGGCGATGCCGCGCACGACGACCATGTCGCGCCGAGGGTCTTCGAAACCGTCGCCGAGGGCCTGTGCCGGGTCGAGGTCGTAGCCGCCGAGCAGGCGCTTCTGCCAGAGTTCACGAACGCGCACGGCTGTCCGGCCCATGTGTTCGGCATCGGGGGCGATGCCGCACGCGGCGAGCAGGTCGCCGACCGCCCGTTCGAATGCGACCGCGTCGAAGGCCTGCTGACGCGGAATGCCGAGCGTGGCTTCGGTCCCGGTTGTACGGGTTGGCGCGGTGTCGTGGTCGGGGCAGTCGGGCATGGCGGTTTCTCCGGGAAGCGTGCGCTGACTCGGACGATGATACACGCCGTCGGCATGGGGTTGCCAGCATTGCCGGCAGCCGGATTTTGATTGCCGGATCAATGCGTTCCGATTATTGCGAACGGATTGTGGTTTGCCGTTGTCGAAAGCGATATTTTTCCGGCGGGTTCGCGAATGAGCGATAATATCGCCCCTGACGACCCCGCTGACGCTATCGCGTTGGGCGGGGGTTCTGGTTTTTGAGGATATGAATAATGCGTGTTGATGATTTCCGGTTGATGTTCGGCAAGCAGGAGCTGGTTCCCATTGTCATAGGCGGGATGGGCGTCGATATCTCGACGGCTTCGCTTGCGCTTGAGGCGGCGCGGCTTGGCGGCATTGGCCATCTTTCCGACGCGATGATCAAGACGGTGACCGATCGCCGCTTCAACACCAAGTACGTCCGCGACAAGATCCTGAAGTACAAGGCGCAGGCGGCCAGCATGGACAAATCCGAGGTCAAGTTCAATCTTGGCTATCTGGCTGAGGCGACCAAGCTGCACGTCAGCAAGGCGATGGAAGCCAAGCGCGGCGCCGGCATGATCTTCGTCAACTGCATGGAAAAGCTGACGATGAACGCGCCGAAGGAAACCCTGCGCGTGCGCCTGCGTGCCGCGCTTGACGCCGGCATTGACGGCATCACGCTGGCGGCTGGCCTGCATCTCGGCTCCTTCCAGCTGATCGAGGATCACCCGCGCTTCCGCCATGCCTTCCTTGGCGTCATTGTTTCCTCGCTGCGCGCGCTGCAGTTGTTCCTGCGCAAGACGGCGAGTTGCAACCGCCTGCCCGACTACGTCGTCGTTGAAGGACCGCTGGCGGGCGGCCACCTCGGCTTCGGCATGGACTGGGCGAAATACGACCTGGCGACGATCGTCGGCGAAATCAAGGCGTGGATGACAGCCCAGAAAATCAACATCCCGCTGATCCCGGCTGGCGGCATTTTCACTGGCAGCGATGCGGTCAACTTCCTCAATAACGGCGCCTCGGCCGTGCAGGTCGCGACGCGCTTCACGATCTCGAAGGAATGCGGGTTGCCTGAGGACGTCAAGCAGGAATACTTCCGCGCCAACGAAGGCGACATCGAGGTTAACCAGATTTCGCCGACCGGGTATCCGATGCGCATGCTCAAGAGCAGCCCGGCGATTGGCAGTGGCTTGCGTCCCAACTGCGAGGCTTACGGCTATCTGCTCGACGGCAACGGCCGTTGTGCCTATATCGATGCCTATAACCGCGAGGCGGCGGCCAATCCCGGCGTCGCGCGCGTGACCGTCACCGACAAGACCTGTCTGTGCACGCAGATGCGCAATTTCGATCTGTGGACCTGCGGACATTACACCTATCGCCTGAAGGACACCACGCGCCAGCTCGAAGATGGCACCTACCTGCTGCCTTCGGCCGAACACATCTTCAAGGACTATCAGTTCAGCACCGACAACAAGATTGTCGTGCCAGCCTGATCGTATGTGATACGGCGCCAGGTGGGCGGTTGCGGCCGTTGCCTGGCGCTTTTTTTTCCAGCGGCGCTGCCGTCCCTTTCTTCCGGTCCCCACGTCCATGCTCAGCTATCGCCACGCCTTTCATGCCGGCAATCATGCCGATGTGCTCAAGCATCTGGTCCTCGTTCAGTTGACGCAATACCTCGGTCAGAAGGAGAAACCGTTCTGGGTGATCGACACGCATGCCGGCGCCGGCGCGTATGCGCTCGATTCGGTCCAGGCCGGAAAATTGCAGGAATATCGTGACGGCGTCGGCCGGCTTTGGGAACGCAAGGATTTGCCGCCCGCGCTCGCCGAGTACCTGGGCTTTGTGCGCCGGATGAATCCGACCGGCGGGCTCAAGGCGTATCCCGGCTCGCCCTTCTTCGCCTTATGGACGCTGCGCGAGCAGGATCGCCTGCGTCTCTTCGAACTGCACAGCAAGGATGCGCGTCTGCTGGCCGGGAATTTCGAATCGGCGGGGAAACAGGTGATCGTCGCGCCGACCGACGGCTTCGCCGGGCTCAAGGCCGTGCTGCCGCCGCCGACGCGGCGCGGGTTGGTCCTGATCGATCCGTCCTATGAGGAAAAGCAGGATTATGATCGCGTCATTCGCGCGCTCAAGGATGCGCTCGAACGTTTTTCCGGCGGCGTCTATGCGCTGTGGTACCCGCAACTGACGCGCCTTGAGGCCCATGAGTTGCCGGCACGCCTGAAGCGCATCTCGGACAAATGGCTGCACGTCGCGCTGCGTGTGCGCGAGCCGGCCAAGGATGGTTTCGGCATGCACGGCAGCGGCATGTTCGTCATCAATCCGCCGTGGACGCTGCATGAGACGCTGGCCGAGGTGATGCCGTATCTTGTTTCGGTGCTCGGCACCGACGAAGGCGCCGGTTATGTGCTGGAACGATCGGAAGATACCGGGAAGTGAGCGTCTTGCGCGGCTGATCAGCCGCGGTCGGGCGTGCCCGGGGTGTTAAGTTCGGTGTATTTGCGGCTGCTCCCCCAGGCTTTGTCGACCGGGTATTTCTCCGCGTTCTTCCCGAGTTTTTCGCGCGCTGCGGTGGCGAGATCGATGCCGGCGGTATCGGCAATCAGCAGCAGGTAAAGCAGCACGTCGGCGCATTCGTCGGCGAGCGCTTCACGCCGTGCCGGGTCGTCGAGCAGGGTGAGCATTTCGGCATCACTCTTCCACTGCGTCAGCTCCAGCATTTCCGAAGCTTCTAGGTTGAGCGAGACGATCAGGTTGCGCAGCGTGTGGAACTGCGCCCAGTTCCGCTCGTCGCGGAACCGGCGCAGGGCCTCGGTCAGTTCGGCGAGCGGCATCTAGGCGAAGAAGCGCTGTTTCGCCTCGGCCGGCAGGGTCATGCCAGTCGCATCGGCGCGGGCGAGCAGCTCCCAGTAATAGCGGTAGGAGGCGCGGTCGTGCAGCAGGCCTTCGTGCGAGATCGGGCCCCAGTCGCTGTCCTGCGCCTTGAGCAGAATCGCCGTACCCAATTCGACCTCGGAAAAGTCCGGGCGCATCGCTTCGACGATCGGCATGATCTGGTTCGGGTGGATGCTCCACATGCGCAGGAAGCCGAATTCGTTGCGCGCGCGGCGGGCGTCGTGGCGGATGACGTCGAGATCCTTGAGTTCGGTGGTGACGTTGTGGGTCGGCACGACGCCGTTGGCCAATGCCGCCGTGCTGATCTCGCACTTGGCGCGGGTGACGAGCGGATGTTCGAACTGGCCGGGACTCTTCATTGCCGATCCGGGAATGGCGCCGTGGTGGCCGGAAACGAAGTCCATCAGGCCGAAATCGAGCGATTCGACACCGGGCAGCGCCGCGATCTCCCAGACGTCATGGAGTGCACCGAAGGTCTCGATCAGCACGTGCACCGGGATTTCGCGCTGCAGTCCAGCTTTCTTCTCGACGTCGCGCAGGTAGGCGATCTGGGTGCGGATGTCTTCGACGCCACGTGGTTTCGGCACGGTGACGAAGGGCAGGCGGCTGCCGGCCGCCGGGATCAGGATGTCGAGGTCTTCGCGCCAGTGATCATGCGTGAAATCGTGGATGCGGGCGGCGACGCGGCCGAAGCGGTTGTCGGCGCCCATGATGATGCTGGCGCACATTTCGGCGTGTTCGCGTTCGGCGCCGGCACGGGCGCCGTCTTCGCAGTCGCAGGTGATGTCGAAGACCGGGCCGAGTTCTTTCTGCAACTGCAGCGCCTTGTTCATCAGCTTTTCCGAGCCGGCGTAGTGGTCGACGGCGGGCAGGATCGGGAAGGGCTTTTCGCCGGGGAAAAGGATGGTGCTGGGATGGCGCATGGCAGGTCTCCGTAATACGAAATGAGTCTTGGGGGTGTTATCAATTGATCAAGTATGGCCGAAAAAAAGCCGCAGCGGGGCTGCGGCTTTCCGAAAAACAGGCGCTAATTCCAGTCGCTGTCGCCGCTGCTGCCGCTGTCGTCCCAGGAGGCGGTGTCGCTGATGCCGAAATCATCGCCGCCCATGTCGAACGGGCTGGAATCGTTGCTGACGCGATCGTCGCCGAATCCGCTCGGGCCGAGGTCGGAGAAGCCGGAGGATGAATTCCGGTGACCGTCGAGTACGCGATGCATCAGCGCTTCGCCGGCGGCAACGCCGGCACCGACGGCGACGCCGGTGGCGAGTCCGCCGAGCATCTGCGATCCGAACCCGGGCGTGCTGGCGGCCGGTGCGGCGTTGCCGTAGGCGGGGGCGCCCGCAGCACCATAGGGGGCGGGCGTCGGGGCCGGGTCGGGGGCGCCGCTGCGTGCCGTCGCGCCGTATGCATTCGGCGCGGTGGCGTTACGACGGGTCATCAGGCGTGCCGCCCAGGCGATGAAGGCAATGAGACCGAGACCGCCGGCGAGCAGGCCCCAGGGTATTCCGGCGGCCGCCGACGGGGCGCTGGCCAGTGACGAGGTGGCGTGGGCGGCGGGTGACCGGTGCAGCGCATTTCTCAGCCCGGATACCGATTCCGGGCTGGCAAACGGCAGTCCGGGGGCGAGTTTTTCAGCCGTCGCCAGTTCATCCGTGGCCTGTTTCAGTTCGCCCTGGCGGGCCAGCAGTTCGGCATTGACGTAGTGAGCCTTGCCGCTGTTGGGATGGGCGGCGAGCACCTCGCGCATCATGGCGCGGGCGTCGTCGACGCGCCCGCTGTTGGCCGTCTGATAGACCTCGTGCAGCGTCGGTTCGGCGGCGAATGCCGGCAGACCGAGGCCAAGGGCGGCGAGCAACAGCACGGCAAGCATGAATCTTTTCATCGGATCCTCCTGATGTTGGGTGGAAGCGCCCGACGGGCGATTCCTGACAGGCAAGATAGGGAGACCGCCCGCCGCCTTCAAGTGCGGTTGTGCAATGCTTGGTAACAGTCTGTGCCGGCCCGCGCGCGGCGTGGACAAAAAAAGCCGCAGGCGGGCCTGCGGCTTTGGTGCGTTAACCGGTCGATCAGAGCATCGACTTGACGGCGTCGGCTTCTTCCTGAAGTTCCTTCAGCGTCTTGGCGATCTTCTCTTGCGAGTAGGCATCGATTTCCAGACCCTGGATGATCTTGTACGAGCCGTTCTTGCACTCGCACGGGAAGCCGAAGATGATGCCTTCCGGAACGCCATAGGAACCGTCGCTGGGAACGCCCATCGTGACCCAGTCGTCCGAGCCGAGCACCCAGTCGCGCACGTGGCAGATCGCTGCGTTGGCGGCGGAGGCTGCCGAGGACAGGCCGCGCGCTTCGATGATCGCGGCGCCGCGCTTGGCGACGGTCGGCAGGAAGACGTCGTTGTTCCAGGCGGCGTCGTTGATCAGCGCCTTGACGCTTTCGCCGTTCGAGGTGGCGTTGCGGTAGTCGGTGTACATCGTCGGGCTGTGGTTGCCCCAGACGGCCATCTTGCGCAGGCTGGAGACCGGGCGGCCGATCTTGGCGGCAGCCATCGACAGGGCGCGGTTATGGTCGAGGCGCAGCATGCCGTGGTAGTTCGCCGGGTTGGTGCGGCCGACTTTCATTGCCGACTTGCGGGCGATGTAGGCGTTGGTGTTGGCCGGGTTGCCGACGACCAGGACCTTGACGTCTTCCTTGGCGTTTTCGGCGATCGACTTGCCTTGCACGGTGAAGATGGCGCCGTTGGCCGAGAGCAGTTCGGCACGCTCCATGCCCGGTCCGCGCGGACGCGCACCGACGAGCATGCAGATGTCGGCGTCCTTGAAGGCGACGTCGGGGTTGTCCGTGGCGAACACGCCGGCGAGCAGCGGGAAGGCGCAGTCGTCGAGTTCCATGATGACGCCCTGGCAGGCCTTCTGGGCTTGCGGCAGATCGAGCAACTGAAGGATGACCGGCTGGTCTTTGCCGAGCATTTCGCCCGAGGCAATGCGGAACAGCAGTGCGTAACCGATTTGGCCGGCGGCGCCGGTGACAGCAACACGTACAGGTGCTTTTGACATCTTACGACTCCTCTCACATTGAAAAAACAAGACAATTCGATTCGATCAATTTAAATTTGTTTGCGCGCGCTATTCTAACCTCATGCCGCCGAAAAACTGCAGCGTTCCGTCAAAAATGACAGGTCTTGCGGGTTTTCCCCAGCCCTGTTCGCGGGGGACGGCAGATGAATTGTGGAGAACCGTTGACTGGTTTTCCCGGACGTTCTGGTAATGTCGACCCCCGGTAACTTATCCCTTTGGTCTCGGGCTTGAACTTTCATAATCGGTCCGAGTCGAATCTGGCGTCTGCGGATGCCGGAATACTCAGCGAGGAGACGGCTTTGACGACGGATGAAACGGCCTATAACCGGTTGCGCTGGATCTGCAACCAGCGTTCGATGCGGGAAATGGATGTTGTTCTTGGCGGCTTCCTCGAGCGGCGTTTTCATGAACTTTCGCCCGAACAGGTGGCGGCGTTCACCCGGCTCGCCGAGATGGAGGATATCGATCTGTGGCCGCTGGTGTCCGGGCGCAAGAACTGTGACGACCCGGCGCTGGCAGCGATGCTGGTCATGTTGCGTGACGTTCGCGTCAAATGAAGTAAAACGGCGGACGATGTGCGCATTTCAAGGGATTAGAGGTTTTTCAACGGGAGCGAAAGATGACTGAAGGGCGTAAGGTGGTGCTGACGATCGACGACAAGGAACCTGTCGAGTTTCCGGTCATAAGTCCGGTGCATGGCAACGACTGCATCGATGTGCGGTCGCTGACGGCCAAGACCGGCCTGTTTACCTATGACGCCGGCTTTTTGTCGACGGCGTCCTGCAAGTCGAAGATCACGTTCATCGACGGCGACAAGGGCGAACTCCTGTATCGTGGCTATCCGATCGAAGAACTCGCCGAGCACTGCAACTTCCTTGACGTCGCCTACCTGCTCAAGCATGGCGACCTGCCGTCGTCCGAGCAGAAGATCGACTTCGTCAAGATCATCAAGCGTCACACGATGATCCATGAGCAGATGGCCAAGTTCTACCAGGGCTTCCGTCGCGACGCGCACCCGATGGCCGTCATGGTCGGTGTCGTCGGCGCACTGTCGGCCTTCTATCACGAAGCCGAGGAAGGCTTCCTCGACCCGAAGGCGCGCAACGTCAACTTCAACCGCATCGTCGCCAAGATGCCGACGATCGTCGCGCTCGCCTACCGCTACTCGCGCGGCAAACCCTTCATGTATCCGCGCAACGACCTCGGCTATACCGCCAACTTCATGCACATGATGTTCGGCACGCCTTGCGAGGAATACGTGCCGAATCCGGTAATCGTGCATGCGCTCGACACGATTTTCACCTTGCATGCCGACCACGAGCAGAACGCCTCGACCTCGACGGTGCGGCTGGCCGGTTCTTCCGGCGCCAATCCGTATGCCTGCATTTCCGCCGGTATCGGTTGCCTGTGGGGACCGGCGCACGGCGGTGCCAACGAGGCCTGTCTGAAGATGCTGGCCGAAATCGGCGACGTTTCGCGCGTGCCCGAGTACATCAAGCGCGCCAAGGACAAGAACGATTCGTTCAAGCTCATGGGCTTCGGCCATCGCGTCTACAAGAATTTCGACCCGCGCGCCAAGATCATGCGCAAGGTCTGCGACGACGTTCTGCGCGAACTCGGCCTCGAAAACGATCCGCTCTTCAAACTGGCCAAGGAACTCGAACGGATCGCGCTTGAGGACGAATACTTCGTCGAGAAGAAGCTGTATCCGAACGTCGATTTCTACTCGGGCATCGTGCAAAAGGCGATCGGTATCCCGACCGAGATGTTTACCTGCATCTTTGCGCTCGCCCGGACCGTCGGCTGGATGGTGCAGTGGGAAGAAATGGTGACCGACCCCGAATACAAGATCGGGCGTCCGCGCCAGGTCTATGTCGGCGAACCCAAGCGCAGCGTGCCGCCGACGCGTCGTCCCGAGGCCGACTGACCGGTTTTCCGGCTGTCGGGCAAAGCGCCCGACGGCTCCGGAAAACGTTGAAGGAGCGTTGGGCCTGGCCCACGCTCCTTTCTCGTTGACAATATATTAGAATACGGTAATATTGTGGTGTAATGATTTTTCGGAGTGCTCCATGCTACGTTTTGATATTGCCCCGGTCGATTCGAATGCCTATCGCGGCGTCGCCACGGTGAGTTTCATCGTCGCCGCGCTGTACCTGTTTTCCCCGTATCCGTGGGTGGCGCTTGTGCTGGCACTGGGCGGTTTTCTTCGCGGCTTCGTGTCGCCGCACCGTTGCCCGTCGTACAAGTTGTTCGAGCGGATCAGTGCAAGGCTCGGCACGACCAAGAAAGTGAATGCCGGGTCCAAGATGTTCGCCGACAAGATCGCTGCGATTGCAGGGACCGCGATGGTCGTGACCGCGGCGATCGGGTCCGATGTCGGCGTCATTCCGGCGACCGCGATCCTGATCTTTGCCTTCATCGATGCGACGACCGGCTTCTGCGCTGCCTGCTGGGCGTATGCGGTCTGGTATCGCCTGCGCGCCGCGCGCGCCTGATCCAAATTCATTGGCAGTTTCGCCGGAGGCGGTACGACGCCGCTCCGGCGTTTTTTTTTGCGCGGACGACCGGCAGTCGCGCGTCGTGCAGCAGGATGACCCGAGCATGCGTAGAATCGAGGTTTCAGCGCTACTTTCCGATCTGAAGACCTAGGAGCCAAACATGCAGAATTTCGATTTCCATAATCCGACGCGCATCGTGTTCGGCGCCGGCCGCACCGGCGAACTGGATGGCCTGATCCCGGCCGGGGCGCGGGTGCTGGTATTGTTCGGCGGCGGCAGCGTCCGTCAGAACGGCACGCTCGACGAGGTCAAGGCGGCGCTGGGCGCCCGCCATGTCGTCGAGTTCGGCGGCATCGAGCCGAATCCGACCTTCGAGACGCTGATGCGCGCCGTTGCCGTCATTCAGGCCGAAAAACTCGATTTCCTGCTCGCCGTCGGCGGCGGTTCGGTGCTCGACGGCACCAAGTTCGTTGCCGCGGCGGCGTGCTTCGACGGCAATCCGCGCGACATCCTCGCCAAGTTCGGCCGCAACGCGAAGCAGGCGCTGCCGATCGGCACCGTGCTGACGCTGCCGGCAACGGGGTCCGAGATGAACAATGGCGGCGTCATCACGATCAAGGCCGAGGGCGCCAAGCTGCCGTTCTCGAGTCCGGCGGTATTCCCGCGCTTCTCGCTGCTCGATCCGACGCGTACCTATTCCCTGCCCGAGCGCCAGCTCGCCAATGGTGTCGTCGATGCCTATGTGCATGTCATGGAGCAGTACCTGACCACCTGCGCCGGCGCGCACGTTCAGGACCGGTTTTCGGAAGGCCTGCTGCTGACGCTGATCGAACACGGACCGGCGGCGGTGAAGGGGAGCGACTATGAGGCGCGCGCCAACCTGATGTGGACGGCGACGCTGGCGCTCAACGGCTTGATCGGTGCCGGCGTAGCGCAGGACTGGTCGACGCACATGATTGGCCATGAGCTGACCGTCAAGTTCGATATCGATCACGCGCGCACGCTGGCGGTCGTCCTGCCGGCGATGATGCAGGTGCGGCGCGAGGCCAAGCGCTGCAAGCTGCTGCAGTATGCGGATCGTGTCTGGGGCGTGACCGGCGGGAGCGATGACGAGCGCATCGACGCGGCGATCGCCCGGACGCGCGCTTTCTTCGAAAGCCTTGGCCTGCCGACGCGTCTGTCGGCCTACGGGATCGGCGCCGATGCAATTCCGGCGATCGTCGCCCAGCTCGAAGCGCATGGCATGGTCAAGCTCGGTGAAGCGCGCGAAGTGACGCCGGCGGTCAGCCGTCAGGTGCTCGAAGCGGCGCTGTGACCCGCCTTTGAGTTTTTCGTGGCGCCGTCCGCCCGGACGGCGCGGTATTCAGCCGCCGATCAGACCGGCGGCGCCGGCCAGGTGCCAGAGTCCGGCTGGCGCCGTGTTGTCGAGCATGGCATCGACCGGCCGCCCCAGGCGCGTCAGCGCGTCGGCATAACGCCGGCAGAGTGCCGGTGCGCCGATCATCACCAGCGGTCCTTCGCTGGCCGCGATCGCCAGGCCGGAAACGAGTTCGTGACCAATCAGCAGGCCGGAGAGATAGTCGGCCAGTGCCGCCGGCGGGAGTCGGCCGGCGAGTCCCAGCGTGCGTGTGCCGAAGATCTGATGCGGCAGGTCGCCCGGGCCGCTGCGGGCCGCGGTGTCGAGCCCGAGCGCGAAAGCCTCCGGGTCATTGGTCGGGACGGCCGGATCGGGCATCAGGCGACCGAGGATCGAATGCCGGCACAGCACCGAGAACAGTTCGCCGGTCAGGTAGGAGGTGAAGCGGACGATCCGGCCTTGCTCGATCTGCGCCCACTTCGAATGGGTCCCCGGCAGGAGCATGCAGGCGCGCTGGCGCCAGGCCGGATTGGACAGCAGCGCGCCGGCGATCTGGATTTCCTCGCCGCGCATGACGTCGGGAAGAGCGTCGGCCTGGTCGAAGAGCACTCCCGGCGCGATCAGGATTTCAGGCCCGATGCCGCTGTCGACGCGGACGCTCTGGCTGGCGAGATCGCCAATGTCAGCCGGGCAGCGCACATACGGCGCTTCGCGCCAGCCCTGCGCGCTGCCGACCATGCCGCTGGCAACGACCGGCAGTTGCGGCCACTGGGCGATCCAGTCGCCGACGAGTTCGGCGAAAGCCTGCCGGTAGCCGGCGGCGCCGGGTGCCGGCAGGTGCTGGATGCCATGCGCCGACTGGCGCGTGTCGAGTATCTGGCCGTCCTGCATGAGAAAGGCACGCAGGCTCGAGGTGCCCCAGTCGAGCGCGAGCAGCTCGGGGGCGATGGGGGACGATGTCGTCATGACGGGGAACGAAGGCAGGGAAGTGGACAAAGCTACCGGCATACTGTATATTCATACAGTAGTACGGGTGGCGAAGTGATTACAGTGTCGTACCCGTGTATTGAATCACGTTTTGACGAGGAGTGAAGCATCATGAATGCGATTCAGGCATGGTTTGAGCGGATTGCCGGCATCACGCAGGAAGAGCGCGCGCGACTGGCGTTTGCGCGGGCGTTGTACGGGCGGCCGAGTTTCGATCCTGCGGTGTTCGAGAAGCCCGCCTGCTGGCGTCGCCGCGCCGGTGCGCTGCGTTGGCGCGGGATGGCGTAGGCGGTCGGCAGGGAGACGCGCCGGGCCTGTCCGCCCGAATGCAGTCGTAATAACGATGGAAGACACGCGCCGCATCGCCCATCTCGATATGGACGCTTTTTTTGCGTCGGTCGAGTTGCTGTCGTATCCCGAGTTGCGCGGTCGGGCAGTGGTCGTCGGCGGGCGTGGGGCCGTGCCGGTGTCCGCGGCGACCGGCGGCGAGCGACAGTTTGCCCGGCTCGCCGACTATGTCGGGCGTGGCGTCGTCACCACCTCGACCTACGAGGCGCGTGCATTCGGCGTTTTTTCCGGCATGGGACTCATGAAATCGGCGCGCCTGGCGCCGGAGGCGGTGCTGCTGCCGGCAAATTTCGATGCCTATCGGCGCAATTCCCGGTGCTTCAAGGCAGCGGTCGCGGAGATCGCGCCGCATATCGAGGACCGAGGCATCGACGAAATCTATATCGATCTGTCCGGCGTCGACGGTGAATCGCACGCGCTGGCCGAGCGCCTGCGTGCAGCGGTCCTGGCGGCGACCGGATTGAGTTGCTCGATCGGCATCGCGCCGAACAAGACGCTGGCGAAGATCGCCTCCGATCTCGACAAACCCGGCGGCGTCACCGTGCTCACCGACGCGCACTGGCGCGACCGCATCTGGCCCTTGTCGGCGCGGAAGATCAACGGGATCGGTCCCAAGGCGAGCGAACGCCTGACGCGTCTCGGCATCGAGCGTATCGGCGAACTGGCGGCTGCGCCGGAGGCGTTTCTCGTCAGCCATTTTGGCGAGGCGAGCGGACGCTGGATGCATCGTGTTGCCAATGGCATCGACTTGAGGCCGGTGGTGACCGAATCCGAACCCAAGTCAGTCAGCCGCGAGAGCACTTTCGAGCGCGACCTGCACGCGCGCCACGATCGCGCGGCGCTGTCGGAGATTTTTACCGACCTGTGCATGCGCGTCGCCGCCGATCTCGATCGTTCGGGCTATGCCTGCCGGACCGTCGGCATCAAGCTGCGTTATGCAGATTTCAAGTCGGTGACCCGGGATATTACGCTGCCCTTTTCGCTCAGCGACGGGCCGGGTATCCGCCGTGCCGCCGGCGAATGTCTCAAGCGCGTCGCGCTCGACCGGCGCATTCGCCTGCTCGGTGTGCGGGCGAGCGGATTGATTCCGGTGACGGACGGCGTGACGGCCGGAACGGACGGGCAGCTTTGCCTGCCGTGGTGAGTCGCCTGCTGTTCCGGGCAGGCAAAAAAACAGGCCGGCGCGCGGGCCGGCCTGTGTGCGGGATGAAGTTGCTTACTGGAACGCCTCGGCGCGCTTGATCAGATCCTCCAGACCCGCTTCGGCCGGATTGCGCGGCTTGCCGGGGTGGATGATCGCGACCTGGCAGTTTTCGGCGGCATCGACGAGTTGCGCGAAGGTCCCGGCGCTGACGTCGGCGATATAGGCCTGCTTGTTGCCGTCATAGGCGAACATCTTGTCGTTGATCTGGATGCACTCGTTGCACGAGGCGCAGCGCGGCGTTTCGATGTAGGCCTCGTCGCTCGATTTCTCGGCTTCCTCGACCGGGGCGGCGCTGGCCGGCTGCGGCGCGGGCGTCGTTTCGGCGATGACCGGGGCGGGGACGGCGACTTGCACGGCGGCCGGACGGCTGGCTTCCCAGCTGGCCTTCTCACGCGCCAGCAGCGTCTCGGCGTGCGAGTTGTGGATGCCGCCGAGTTCCTGCAGGCTGTTCCACATCGTCCGGCAGCGTCGGGCTTCGCGCACGAGCTTCTCGGCGACGATGACGCGATACAGGATGTTCGATGTATCTGTCATCAGCAGGTAAGGCACCGTGTCGAGCTGGCTGCGGCGCTCGCCGGCGATGAATTCGCCGACCGGCACCATGTCCTTGCTCCAGTGCTCCTTCGGCACGCAGGCGAAGTGTTGGCTATAGCGCGTGTCGAGGACGACGAAGTCGATCAGCGTGAAGGGCGTCGGCAGCTTCACCGTCTGGCAGTGATCGTCCTGGTAGGCGAGATCGCGCATCGTCCAGTCGCTCTCGACCTGGGGATTCTCGGCGATCGAGAAACGAGCCGCCCAGTTGCGGCCGCCCGCCGGGTTGAACGTGAAAGCGGGGAACAGCCGCGATTCGCGCGCGGCGGCGGCGACGAGGTAGGGCGGGATGCCGGCGGTATTGGGCGAGTCGCCCGAGTAGATGCTGAACACCGCCGAGCCGCCATAGTCGAGGCCGAGCTGCATCTGCCCGCGCATGCGCACGAGGCTGGCGGACGGGGCCTGCATGACGAAGCAGCCGAGGCCCATGGTCATGCGCGCGAGTTGCTTGTTGCGCAGCGTGAAGGCCATGTGGCCGTGCTCGATCAGCGACTTTTCCAGGATGTCGTCGCTCTGGACGACGATCTTGAACGGCAGGTCGGCCGAGAGGATCTCGGTCAGCGTGCTCTGTTCGGCGCCCGACAGCGCGCTGGCATTGATGCGGATCAGATAATCGGGGAAGAGCGCCAGCGCTTCCGGATCGAGGCCGTTTTCGCCGAAGGCGTCGAAGAGCGCGTCATGGCGGGCTTCGCTGTATTCGCCGCGGACTTCGAGTTCGGCCATGGCGACGGCGCGGGCCAGTTCGATGGCTTTCGGCAGACGGTCACGATAGGCCTTGAGCGCGGCGACGCAGCTGTCGAAGGCAAACGAATACGGACGGTTGCCGGCGCCGGCCTTGCTGATGCCGGTCGGGAAGAATTTCTGCGCCTGCAGCGTCGAGATCAGGCCGAGGATGCGCTGGCGGCGGCGCTTGGGCAGCGCGTCGCGCACCGAGACCTTCTTCAGGATCGACGACATCGCGTCGAAATTGAAGTTGTTGAGCGCGCCGGCGCCGAAGGAATCGCGCAGGTTGGCGGCGCTCTTGGCGGCGTCGGAGTTGATGTAGTCGGCCTGGATGATGTCCGAGAGCTTGAGGATCAGGCGGTTGAGGTCTTCGTTGAAGCGCTGGGCGCGGCGCATCTGCGTCAGGCTCCAGGCGTGGCCGAAGAGGCGCGCCGGCAGTTCGCCGTTGCAGTCGAGCAGATCTCCGTCGACAGCGAGGTTGGCGCGGGCGCGGCGCAGGCTGTCGGCGACGAGGGCGTCGGCCTTGGCGAGCGGTGCCGCGGCGCGGTCCCAGAGTTCGGAGAAGAGGCCGTGCGTGCCGCCGGCGGCGAGCGCGCGGATGGCCTGTTCGAGGCGCAGCACGTGCTTGCGGATGCGCTCGCCGTCGGGGCCTTGCGCAACCTTGCCGAGAATCGTGTCGATGAGGCCGGAGAGCGGTTCGGCGAAGCGTTCGCCGGCGGCGTCCTCGATCAGTACCAGCGGAAAGTCGTAACGCATGCGCGTCAGGTCGCCGTAACCGGCGAAGAGCGCCGGCCGCAGGCCGAGGCGTCCGATGTCGTCGAGCCGGGTCGCCTGCTTCTTGCCGGTCAGGTAGAACGCAACGAAGGATTGCAGATCAGCTTCCATAATATCCTGCCATCTCAAAGGGTTTCGCCGGGTGGTGCGGCGGAACGCTGTTTATCGGTGGCCTCCGCCGCACACGGCGGAGGGTGTCGCATGGTGTGACGGATCAGACCTCGTACTTGTCGAATTCAGCCTCCAGCCCCTTGCGCACGATGTCCGGCGTGCGCAGGATGCCGGTCTGCCGGGTGTCCTCGTAGCAGGGAATCTCGCGGTTCTGGTAGAGGATGCCGACCGGCACGACATCGGTACTCGAGGCGATTTCGCGCGCCCGGTGGATGTCGAGCGGATCGTGCTTCAGCTGGTTCTTGTAGACCTTGGCGAGGTTCGGGCTGATCTGCAGCGCATTCTCGTGGTGCAGCAACTGGACCGCGTCCGGCTCCTGCATGTCGGCTTCATGCAGCTTCGGCAGCCATTCCGGACAGCGCTGCAGGATGCGCACGAAGGAGAAACCCTTGTGGTGATAAGCCGCCTTGACGATCTCGAACAGGCTTTCGGGAATCCAGTCGACCGCCTGCGCGATGAACGAGGCGTTCGACACGCCGAGCGCAACCGTCAGCGGATTGAGCGCGTCGAGATAGCTGCCGCGCGGCGTCGTGTTGCTCTTGGTGCCGATCGGCGAGGTCGGCGACGCCTGTTTCTTGGTCAGGCCATAAATCTGATTGTCATGAAGGAAGACGGTCAGGTTCATGTTGTAGCGCAACGCGTGGATCCAGTGCGCCGCGCCGATGCTGCAGCAGTCGCCGTCGCCGGTGTTGACGAAGATGGTGAGGTCGGGGCGGGCGAGGCGGATGCCTTCGGCGATCGGCAGCGCGCGGCCGTGGATGCCGTGGAAGCCGTAGGTCTTCATGTAGTGGGGGAAGCGGCTCGAGCAGCCGATGCCGGAGACGAAGACGGTCTTCTCGGGGCGCAGACCTTCGTCGCGGCAGAGGCGCTGCACCGCGGTCAGGATGGCGTTGTCGCCGCAGCCCGTGCACCAGCGCGGCACGCCGCTCTGGTAGTCCTCGAGTTCCAGCTTCTCTTCGTAGAGATCGAGCAGGCATTCAGTCGATGAAAATTTCATGATCTCGGTTCCTTATTTTTGCAGCTTGTCGAGGAGAACGCGGCGAATGGTGCTGGGCTTGACGGGTTGTCCCTTGACCTCGGTCCAGCAATCGACATCGACGAGGTAGCGGGCGCGCAGGAGCGTCGCCAGCGCCGAATAGCGGCGGTTGGTCTCGTCGATGATCTCGTCGGCCGGATCGTCGCTCCAGTTCGTCTCGATCGTCATGACCTTCTTGAAACGCTGCAGGATTTCCTTGATGCCGGGCTGCATCGGCTGCAGGAAGCGCAGATGCACGCTCGACACCTTCTTGCCTTCGGCACGCAGCGCCGCGGCGGCTTCCTCGATCGCGCCCTTGGTGCTGCCCCAGCCGACGACGAGCAGGTCGCCCTTGTCGTCGCCGACGACCTCGGGTGGCAGCAGCGTCTTCTGCAGCGCGGCGATCTTCAGGCTGCGCGCGCGCAGGCCTTCCTGGTTGATGTCGGGGTCATAGGCGACGTGGCTCTGGCGGTCGTGCGCGAGACCGGTGACGGTGTGCATGCCGCCGGGCTGGCCGGGGATGAAGCGGCGGGCGATGCCGGTCGTTGCGTCCCAGTCGTAGGGCTTGGCGCCGTCGGGGACGGCGCTCTGGTCGATCGGTGGCGCCAGCCAGGCTTCGTTGAACTGCGGCCGCGCGAAGGGCTGCTGCGAGGTGGCGAGCATGGCGTCGGTAAGGACGACGACGACGGTGTTGAAGGATTCGGCGATCTTGCGCGCGGTGATCATCGAGTAGAAGCATTCCTCGATCGTCGCCGGCGCCATGACGACCTTCGGCGCGTCGCCGTGGCTGCCGTAGATGGCAGTCATCAGGTCGCCCTGTTCGGATTTGGTCGGCTGGCCGGTGCTTGGGCCGCCGCGCTGCACGTTGACCACGACCAGCGGGATCTCGGCCATGACGGCGAGGCCGATGGCTTCCTGCTTGAGCGAGTAGCCCGGTCCCGAGGTGATCGTCACCGTGCACTTGCTGGCGTAGGACGCGCCGACCGCGAAGGCGCAGGCGGCGATTTCGTCTTCGGCCTGATGCACGAGACCGCCGACTTTCTCGAAGACGTCGGAGAGGTAGTGCGAGGCCGAGGTCGCCGGTGTGATCGGGTACATCGCGCACAACTCCATGCCCGAGGCCATGACGCCGAGCGCCAGCGCGGTATTGCCGTTGGTGGCGATCTGCGCCTGCTTGGCCGGCGTCGCCGGAATGCAGAAGCGATAGTCGAAGTTCTCCGACGCCCACTTGTGCCCGGCTTCGAGCAGTACGACGTTGGCATCGATGATGGTCTGTGCCTTCTTGCCGAAGGTCAGCGCGATCTGGTCGCGCGCCGCCTGCAGGTCGAAGCTGTAGAGGTAGCAGAGCATGCCGAGCGCGAACATGTTCTTGCCGCGCTTGGCGTCCGGCGTCAGCTTCAGGCACTCCTGTTCCATCGGCACTTCGCGCACCTGGTAGCCGGCCTCGACGAGGCGGCTGTAGGTTTCCTTGTAGGCCATCGCGATGTTGATGTCATTGTGCGTGCGCCACATGCTTTCGAGCAGGATGATGCAGTTCGGCTTGAGTTCGCGGGCGCGGACGCGGCCGAGCAGCACCTGCTCGTTGAAGGCGACGACGAGGTCGGTCTGGTCGCCGCCGTTGGTGACGTAGCCCGAGCCGATACGGATGCGGTTGCCGCTGGCGCCGGCGACGCTGCGGGCCGGCGGCCGGATTTCGGCCGGGATGATCTCGGTCGTCCAGATGCCGTTGCCCATGCGCGCGGCGATCGAGCCGAGCGACTGGCCGCAGCGCTGGGCACCTTCACCCGAGTCGCTGATGATTTCGACGATGTGTTCCTTGAGTTCGGTGACGGCCGGACCTGCCGTTTTGCCGGCACTCTTTGCGGCACGCTTGGCGGCGGGCGTCTTGCTGGTTTTCTGTGCACTCATGTCGGGAAGTTCCAATGGTTTCCGTTTGAGGGAGAGGATCGGTGCGCGGCTCAGGCAGTCTTCAGCCGCACGAAGGCGCGTTCGCCGCTGTCGATGCCGAACAGCGTGTCGGTGCCGGCGTCATAGGGGGCGTCGTCGTCGCGCAGGCCGAGGTAGGCCTTCATGCTCTTGGCGGCGCGCCGTCCGGCGCCCATCGCTTCGATGACCGTGGCGGCGCCGGTGACGATGTCGCCGCCGGCGAAGACGCCGGCCAGCGAGGTCGCCAGCGTTTCATCGGTGTCGATATAGCCCCACTTGTTGAGCCGCAGGCCCGAGGTCTGGCCCATGATCGGGTTGGCATTGGTGCCGATGGCATAGACGACCATGTCGACCTCGAAGTCGAATTCGCTGCCGGGCACCGGCACCGGGCGGCGCCGGCCGGATTCGTCGGGTTCGCCGAGTTCCATGCGCACGCAGCGCATGCCGCGCACCTTGCCTTCGCCGTCGTTGAGGATGGCGATCGGGTGGGTCAGCCAGTGGAATTCGACGCCTTCCTCGGTGGCGTGGTGCAGTTCTTCGGCGCGGGCCGGCGCTTCCTTCTGCGAGCGGCGATAGACGCAATAGACCTTTTCGGCGCCGAGGCGGACGGAGACGCGTGTCGCGTCCATCGCCGTGTTGCCGGCGCCGACGACGGCGACGCGCTTGCCGATCGGCTGCGGCGTGTCGAAGTTCGGGAAGTCGCGGGCGCGCATCAGGTTGCAGCGCGTCAGGAGTTCGTTGGCCGAGAGCACGCCGTTGAGCGAGTCGCCGGGAATGCCGAGCGTCGTCGGGTAGCCGGCGCCGACGCCGACGAAAACGGCGTCGAAGCCCATCTCGGAAATCATCTGTTCGAGCGTGAACAGGCGGCCGACGAGGGTATTGCATTCGAACTTGACGCCGAGCTTGATGAGGTTGGCGATTTCAGCGTCGATGACCGTGTTCGGCAGGCGGAAGTCGGGGATGCCGTACTTGAGTACGCCGCCGGCCTGGTGGAAGGCCTCGAAGACGGTGACCTCGCAGCCCGCCTTGGCCATGTCGGCGGCACAGGCCATGCCGGCCGGGCCGGAGCCGACGACGCCGACCTTGAAGCCGTTCTTCTCGATGTAGGGAATGTTGGCCCAGCCTTCGCGGATCGCGGTGTCGCCGACGAAGCGTTCGAGCCGGCCGATGGCGACGGCTTCGAGCGATTCGCCGACCGTGCACACGCCTTCGCACTGGTTTTCCTGCGGGCAGACGCGGCCGCAGATCGCCGGCAGCAGGCTGGTCTGGGTCAGGATGTCGTAAGCGCCGCGCAGATCCTTCGCATTGATCTTCTGGATGAAGCCCGGGATGTTGATGCCGACCGGGCAGCCGGAGACGCAGGGCTGGTCGGGGCAGACGAGGCAGCGCTCGGATTCGCGCAGCGCGTCGTCGGGATGATAGCCGCATGCCACTTCTTCAAAGTTCTTCGCCCGGATCGCCGGCGCCTGCTCGGGCATCGGCGTGCGTTCCTGGGGAATCGTCCGGATGGTTTTCTTTTTCGCCATGGGGTCCTGCCTTGATATAAGTGCGTGAAAGGGGACTGCGTTCGTCGCTGCTGCCGCTCAGGCCTTGGCCGGCCGGGCGCTCTTGGCGCGCTTGGCGGCCGGCTTCTTGGCAGATTCGGTGCCCATCGCCGCGTTGACCGCAGCCTCTGCCGCTTTCTGCATGCGGCAGGCCTTGTCTTCGTTCCAGTGGTCGAGCGCCATGCGCTCTTCCTTCGAGTAGCGGCGCAGGCGGGTCATCATGTCGAGGAAGTCGACCTTGTGGCCGTCGAAGTCGGGGCCGTCGACGCAGGCGAACTTGACCTTGTCGCCGACCTTGACGCGGCAGCCGCCGCACATGCCGGTGCCATCGACCATCAGCGGGTTGAGGCTGACCATGGTCTTGATGCCGTAGGGCCGCGTCGTGTCGGCGCATCCCTTCATCATGATCATCGGGCCGATGGCGACGACTTCGTCGATGTCGCGGTGGCGCTGGATCGCCTGTTCGAGGCCGAGCGTCACGAGGCCCTTGATGCCGACCGAGCCGTCGTCGGAGCAGATGATGAATTCGTCGCAGCAGGCGCGGAACTTGTCGTCCCAGAAGACCAGGTCCTTGTTGCGGAAACCGACGACGCCGATGACATAGGCGCCGGATTCCTTGTAGGCGCGGGCCTGCGGATAGACCGGCGCGACGCCGAGGCCGCCGCCGACGCAGACGACCTTGCGCGCATGGCCGATGGTGCTCGGCACGCCCATCGGGCCGACCAGCGCGTAGAGCGAGGTGCCGACCTTGCAGGCGTCCTGCATTTCGCGCGTGGTCTTGCCGACGGCCTGGATCACCAGCGTGATCGTGCCCTTGTCGACGTCATAGTCGGCGATGGTCAGCGGGATGCGTTCGCCGTGCTCGTGGAGCATGACGATGACGAACTGTCCGGGCTTGGCCGCCTTGGCCATTAACGGGTGACGTACTTCAAGCAGGTACGTGACGTCGGAGAAGTCCTCGCGCGCCACGATTTCAAAATTTGCCATGGTGCTTGCTTCCTTACCCTGATTGTTCTGGTGATCAAAGCCCGGACACCGGCAGCGGCAAGACGACCCGACTGATGGTTGTTGCGGGCGGTGGTGACGTCGTCGCGTTCATGTGCGCTGTCGTGAGATTTTTTATTGATATCCGCAACGACGTCCGGGTCATTTTGCACATTTCCGGCACCGAAGAAATCGCTGTCTTGTTACAACGTGATGCGATTACGGAATGATCTTCGCCGGTCTTTGCAGAATGGGGCCAGGCGGCGTGCCGCTTCGGCGCGGCGAGGGGGCCTGACTTGGTGCGGCCGCCTCAGTGGGTGAGGGAGTGTCTGTTTTGCGTCCGATCGCCGATATTTTTTGTTGCCGTGCTATTGCATTTACATATGGCTGGCGGCTTTATCAAGGTATAGTAACAATGTTGTGCAATTCTGGAATGGATGCCATGAGAAGAAAAATTCCGGGGACGGAGCTCCTGATTGCTTTCGAAACGGCCGCGCGACACCAGAGCTTCACGCGCGCCGCGGAGGAGTTGTCGCTGACCCAGAGTGCCGTCTGCCGGCAGATTTCGGCGTTGGAGGAGTATCTCGGCGTTGCGCTGTTCAACCGCATCAAGAAGCGCGTGACGCTTTCCGAGGCGGGGCAGCTTTATGCGCGGCAGGTGCGGGAGAACCTCAATCGTCTGGAGCACGACACGTTGTCGCTGATGGCGCATCGCGGTGCCGGCGGTGTGCTCGAACTCGCGGCGATCCCGACCTTTGCCTCGCGCTGGCTGATTCCGCGCCTGACCGACTTCCGCGCCCATCATCCCGGCATCAGCATCGATCTCGCGACGCGCGCCGAACCCTTCATGTTCAATGACACGCCCTTCGACGCGGCGATCCATTTCGGCGATCCGATCTGGCCCGGTGCGGTGATCGAATACCTGTTCGGCGAGGAGATGGTGCCGGTCTGCAGTCCCGATCTGCTCAAGGGGCGCGTCCAGATCGAGCCGCAGGAACTGGCGACGATGGAACTCCTGCATCAGTCGGCGCGCTCGGATGCCTGGCGGCAGTGGTTCGAGATGGTCGGCGTCAGCGGCGTCAACGTCATGGGCGGCGCGCGCTACGAACTTTTTTCGATGCTGATTCCCGCGGCGCAGGCCGGGCTGGGCGTCGCGCTGGTGCCGCACTTCTTCGTGCAGAAGGAAATCGCCTCGGGCGAACTCGTCTGCCCGTGTCCGTATGCGCTGCGCAGCAAGCGCGCGTACTACCTCGTCTATCCCGAGGATCACGCCGGCTCGGCCTCGCTGCAGGTCTTCAGCAAGTGGCTGCACGAACAGGCAGCGGCCTACCGCGAAACCGAAACCAACTGAACGGCGTCACGCCGTCGATCACGACGCGCCGCCGATTGTCCGGTTGTACCGGGTGATCGGCGGCGTTTTTATTGAAAAAGGCGGGATCAGTCGAGCGTGATCTTGCCGGTCTCGATGACGGTCTTCCAGCGTGCCTGTTCCTGTTGCAGGAAGGTGGCGAATTCCTGCGGCGTATTGGCGACAATCTCGAAGCCGGGATCGGTCATTTTCTTGGCGATCTCGGGATCTTTCAGCGTCGCCACCATGGCGCCGTGCAACGCGTTCCGGATGTCCGCCGGCAGGCCTTTCGGCGCGGCGATCGCCTGCCACGAGTAGACCACCATGTCGGTGATGCCGGCTTCAGCCATGGTCGGCACATCGGGCAACAGCGGCGAGCGTTTTTCCGACGTGATTGCCAGCGCCTTCAGTTTGCCGGCCTTGATGTGGCCGCTGACGACGTTGAGGTTCTGGAACGAGGCGTCGGCGTGGCCGGCGATGACGTCGGCGATGGCCGGGGCGCCGCCCTTGTAGGGGACGTGGATGCCGCTGGTGCCGGTCTTCTGCCAGAAGAGCGCAGCCGAGAGGTGGTCCGAGGTGCCGGCGCCGGAGGTGACGAAGCTCATCTTGTTCGGATTTTTCTTCAGATGCGCGACGAGTTCGGCGACGTTATTGACCGGAATGTTCGGATTGACGAAAAGGACGTTCGGCGAGCGCACGGCGACCGTCATCAGGTCGAAGTCCTTCATCGGGTCGTACGAGAGATTCTTCTGCAGGAACGGGTTGGTGGCGTAGATGCCGATCGAGGCGACGAGCAGCGTGTAGCCGTCGGGTGCGGCGCGCTTGACCTGCGTCGCGCCGATGGCGCCGGTGGCGCCCGGCTTGTTTTCGACGATGAAGGGCTGGCCGAGTTTCTCGCCCATCTTCGTCGTCATCAGTCGCGCCACCATGTCGGTCGAGCCGCCGGGGGCGAAGGGCACGATCATCGTTACCGGCTTGTCGGGATAGCCGGCGGCCTGGGCGCCGGCGGCGAGCGCGCAGCCTGTCAGTAGCGCGGTCAGAAGCTTTTTCATCGAGTGAACCTCCTGCTGGATGTCCCGTGATCGGGCGCGGCATCTTCGGGACTCGGGATGCCGCGCAAATGCAAAAAGCTACGGAGCGTCGCCGCTAACGCGCGCCGATCCGGTCGAGACGATGACAAGTGAATCAGGGGCGCTGGCCGACCTCGACCTGTTCGCGCGTCCAGGCCCGCGCCTGCTCGCTGATGCTGACGCCGAGCCCGGGGCGCTTCGGCACGAGCATGCGGCCGTCGGCGATTTCGAGGCGTTCGTTGAAGAGCGGTTCGAGCCATTCGAAATGCTCGACCCAGGGTTCGCGCGGGTAGGCGGCGGCGAGATGGACGTGCAGTTCCATGGCGAAGTGCGGCGCCAGCATCAGGCCGGCGTGCTCGGCGAGACCGGCGACCTTGAGGAAGGGCGTGATGCCGCCGACGCGCGGCGCGTCGGGCATGACGTAGTCGGCGGCGCGGTGCCGGATCAGTTCGGCGTGCTCGGCGGCGCTGGTGAGCATTTCGCCGGTGGCGATCGGCGTGTCGAACTGCGCCGCGAGCGCGGCGTGGCCTTCATTGTCGTAGCAGTCAAGCGGCTCCTCGATCCAGATCAGGTTGAACTGTTCGAAGATGCGGCACATGCGCTGCGCCGTCGGCCGGTCCCATTGCTGATTGGCATCGACCATCAGCGGGAAGTCGTCGCCGAGGTGCTTGCGCACCGCCTCGACGCGGCGGATGTCGAGCGCGCAGTCGGGCTGGCCGACCTTGAGCTTGATGCCGCCAATGCCCTTTTCACGCGACAGGCGGGTGTTGACGAGCAGTTGCTCAAGTGGCGTGTGCAGGAATCCGCCCGAGGTGTTGTAGCAGCGCACCGAGTCGCGATGGGCGCCGAGCAGCTTGGCGAGCGGCAGTCCGGCGCGCTTGGCTTTCATGTCCCAGAGGGCCACGTCGAAGGCGCCGATCGCCTGCGTCGACAGGCCGCTGCGACCGACCGAGGCGCCGGCCCAGCAGAGTTTGTCCCAGAGCCGGGCGATGTCGTTCGGGTCTTCGCCGAGCAGGCGATCGACGATTTCCCTGGCGTGGGCGAACTGGCCCGGGCCGCCGGCGCGCTTCGAATAGCTGAAGCCGATGCCGCTGTGTCCGCCGGTCGTTTCGATTTCGGCGAAGAGAATGGCGATCTCGGTCATCGGTTTCTGCCGGCCGGTCAGCACCTTGGCGTCGCTGATCGGCGTCGCCAGCGGCAGGAAGCAGGAGGAGACCCGGACCCAGGCGATCTTGTCATCCTGCATCGGGGCGGTGATGGGGGCTGCGGGCATGGCCGATTCCTCTCGTGTCGGGGGCTGAAAATCGCTTTTAGCGGAATGTTTGCTGAAATGATAGCGCAATCATTTTAGTCGTCAACCAGTTTTTATTTGGCTTGTACAGGGCGATTGGCTGTCAATGAGCAGACGGTTGCGGTATCATCAGGCGACGAATTCTGTGTTTTCCATTGTTTCTGGCTGCCGGAGCGCCGATGCCTTCTTTCGCTGCTGATTCGCCCGTAACGCCCGCCGCCGAGGCGCCGCGCAGTGTCACGCTCAAGGATGTCGCGCGGGTTGCCGGGCTGTCGCCGATCACCGTATCGCGGGCGCTGAGCACACCGGACATCGTCCGTTCCGAAACCGTGGCGCGCGTGCGTGCGGCGGTCGAACTGACCGGTTACATCCCGAATCTGCTGGCCGGCGGACTGGCGTCGAAGCGCAGCCGTCTCGTCGCCGCGATCGTGCCGCAGCTTTCCAACGCGATGTTCGCCGAAACCGTCCAGGGACTCGGCGACCAGCTCGCCGCCCACGGTTACCAGTTGCTGCTCAGCCTGAGCGAGTATTCGCCACAGCGCGAGAGCGAACTCGTCGCCGCCATTCTCAGCCGCAAACCCGACGGCATCGTGCTGACCGGCATCAACCATGCGCCAGAGACGCGCAAGCGCCTGCTCTCGGCGTCGGTACCGGTGGTCGAGACCTGGGATCTCACGCCGACGCCGCTCGATATGCTGGTCGGGTTTTCGCATTTTCGCATCGGCGAGACGATCGCCCGCTATTTGCTCGGCAAAGGCTATCGCCGCTTCGGCCTCGTCTGGGCCGACGACGAGCGCGCCGCGGTGCGCCGCCAGGGCTTCGAGTCGGTGCTCGCCGAACAGGGCATGGCGCCGCCGCCGGCCTGCGAGGAGCCCTTGCCGACAACGCTTGAACTTGGACGCCGCGGCCTGGCGACGCTGCTGGGCAGCGGCCAGACCTTCGACGCCATCGTCTGCAGTTCCGATGCGTTGGCACAGGGCGTACTGACCGAGGCGCGCGTGCGCGGCCTGTCGGTGCCCGGCGATCTCGCCGTCATGGGCTTCGGCGACCTCGACTTTGCCGCGCACACCGCGCCGTCGATCTCGTCGATCCATATCGACAAACGCGCCATCGGCCGGCAGGCGGCCGATGCGCTGCTCGCCCGCATCGCCGGACGTCCGCTCGCCACGCCGATCTTCGACGTCGGTTTTACGCTGGTGTCGCGGGAGTCGGCCTGACGCATTCTTCCCTTTCCTTTGACGATACCGCCATGAGTTCCCGTGCCGTCCAGCGCTGCCGCGCCCGTTACCTGAGCCTCGACGATTTTGAACACGCGGCGCGGCGCAAATTGCCGCGCTCGCTCTTCGGTTATGTCGACGGCGCGACCGAGAACAACCTGAGCCTGCGCGACAACCGCAAGGTGTTCGAGGAAATCCTGTTCCAGCCGCGCGTGCTGGTGAATGTGGCCGGGCGCGACCCGTCGGTCGAGCTGTTCGGCACGCGCTATCGCGCGCCTTTCGGCATTGCGCCGATGGGCATCTGTTCGCTCACCGGCTATCGCGGCGACATCGCCCAGGCCGCCGCCGCGCACGCGGCCGGCGTGCCGATGGTGCTGAGTTCCTCGTCGCTGATCCGCCTCGAGGAGGTGGTTGCGGCGGCGCCCGGCGCCTGGTTCCAGCTCTATGTGCCGCGCCACGAGCAGGCCGTCGACGCGCTGATCGACCGGGTTGCGCGCGCCGGCGTCGAGGTGCTGGTGGTGACCGTCGATTCGGCCGTCGTGCCCAATCGCGAGAACAACGTGCGCAACGGTTTCAAGACGCCGCTCGAACCCAGCCTGCGCCTGCTCTGGGAAGGCGTCAGTCATCCGTCATGGTCGCTCGGCACCTTCATGCGCACGATCCTTCGCCATGGTGTGCCGCATTTCGAGAACAACACCGCCGAGCGCGGCACCTCGCTGATCGCCCGTAACGTCGAGCGCGATTTCAGCGGACGCGAGTACCTCGACTGGGGGGCACTGCGCCGCATCCGCGCCCGCTGGCGCGGCAAGCTCGTGCTCAAGGGCATCCTGCATCCCGACGATGCCCGCCGCGCCGGCGAGATCGGTGCTGATGGCATCATCGTCTCGAATCACGGGGGGCGGCAACTCGATGGTTCGTTATCGCCGATGCGCGCCTTGCCGGCCATCGTCGCCGCGGCCGGATCGCAGATGGTGATGATCGACAGCGGCTTCCGGCGCGGCACCGACATCCTCAAGGCGATGGCGCTCGGTGCGCGCTTCGTCTTTGTCGGCCGGCCCTTCAATTACGCGGCCGCGGTCGCCGGCGAGGCCGGCGTCGCGCATGCGATCACGCTCCTGCGCGACGAAGTCCATGCCGACATGGGACTGATCGGCATCAACCGTCTCGACGAACTCGATCCTGGCTTTCTGTATCGACCGGCGGCCGGCTAGTGCCCCGGCGCAATGCCGGGCAGGAAATCGATGCCGGTGCGCTGCCGCAACTCGTCGTAAGGCAGCGGCCGGGTCGGTTGAGCGTCGTTGCTGTTGTCGCTCCAGTGCGCCCAGGCGCGCCCCGCTTGCGGATCGTAGACGAGCTTGAAGAGGGCCGTCGGCACCCAGACGCGCCCGACGCCGATCGTCTTCGGCACGGATGGAAAGACCGGGCCGGTGAAGACGTAGACGGTGTGCCCGCTGCGTTTGACGTATTGCCGCGTGCCTTTCTCGACGACCTTGGCCCAGAGACCGCGATTATGTTCGGGCGCCTGCGGCACCATGTTGGCGAGCGAGAACGACTGCGCCATCGCCTGTGCCGTTGGCATATCGCCGGCCGGCGCCATGTGGCCGCGGTCGTAGCCCGAGCCCTTGTAGTCGGCCAGCGTCGCGCGCTCGGCGGCGCGCAGGCGGGCGTCGGCGAAGAAACGGTTGGTACGCGTCTCGTCGCCGGCGTCGTCGATCTGTTCGGGACTCAGCCGTTCGACGACGAAGATCGGCGTCTTGCGCAGGCCCGAATGCAGGATCGCGAAAGCGTCGTAGCAGAGGTCGCGGGCAATCAGGCGGTCAGTGTCGGCGATGACCGGCGGCGTGCGGTTCGGGAAGAAATCGCGGCAGGCTTCGAAGGCCGCCTGGGCGGCGCCGGCGGTAAGCACCAGCAGCGTCGCGAGCAGGATCGAGCGGAGGAAACGCATGAAGACTTTGTTTTTATCGGGGTGAATGTTGTTTTTATATCGGGCCACGCGGTACCGGTCCGTTGAGGGCCGGCTGGAACGACTGGGTCTTGCGTGGATTCAGCCCAGTCAGGGCGGGCGGATCTTGCCCTGACTGGCGGCGCCGTTCAGCAGCACTTTTCGCCGTGCTGTGTCTTGTGCGGCAGCCCGGTCATCTGCTCGAAGGCCTTGCAGCCGAGGACGAGCGAGAGCGTGCTGCTGAGGTAGGTTTCGAGGCCGACGCCGGCCTTGCGGGCTTTCTTCGAGAAAAATTCGTGTACCTGCGGGTCCAGCTTGAGCGTCACGTCGATCGTGTCGTGTTCGGTGTCCGGCATCATCGGAGAAATCCTCGCGCAATGGTTGGCAATGCTTGGGTCTGCCCACCGCCCCCCGCTCGGATGGCTTCCGGATTGTGTCCGGCCATCGTCGGGAAGCGTCCCGTCGCAGTGTCCGGCGGGAGTGCGCACCATAACATTTGCATGGCAAGCACGCCAGCCCCGTCACCCGATCGTGCTACCCGTTTCGGGTGAGTCCATCGACTCGTCCGGCGATCCGCGATCCGCGCTTCGATGCCCTGTACTGGCGCTCAGCCGCGGGCGTTCGCACCATTGTTGTGATGGTTCACTTGCCAGGTGTCGCGAATCCAGTTGGCGGCCAGCTCGATGGCATACGGCGCGGTGGCTCCTACGGTGAGCAAGGCAAAGACTTCGTCCCATTCCATGATGGCCTCCTTTCAATTCGAGTGACAAGCGACCTTACGCAAGATCGATGCCAGATTGGATTGCGATCGCCGGGAAAAGTTTCCTTTGCCTCGATATGTCATTGACGTCACCCCAGCCCTCGCCGATACTCACCCTCTTTTGTGCCCCCGGGACCTCATGACACATCGCCGCGCCGTCAGCCTGTTGATCCTGGCCACCCTGCTCTGGAGCATTGCCGGGGTGGTGACACGCCAGCTCGATGCGGCGCGCAGTTTTGAGGTGACCTTCTGGCGCAGCCTGTTCAACGCACTGGCATTGGTGCTGGCCTTGAGCGTCATGCGCGGCGCCGGGTTCTGGAGCGGGTTCCGCCGGGCGGGCTGGCCGGTGTGGATGTCGGGCGTCTGCTGGGCACTGATGTATACCGCTTTCATGGTGGCGATGACACTGACCACGGTCGCCAATGTACTCGTCATGATCGCGCTCGGACCGCTGGTGACGGCACTCTTCTCCCGCGTCGTTCTCGACCACCGCCTGCCCTGGCGGACCTGGGCAGCGATCGTGCTGGCCGGCGGCGGCATTGCCTGGATGTACGGCGCCGAGGCGCTTTCGGGGGTGTCGCTGGTCGGCACCGTGGTGGCCGGTGTCGTGCCGCTGGCGGCTGCGGTCAACTGGATCGTGCTGCAGTTCGTCGCCTCGCGCTCGCAGTCCGGCGCCGATATGCCGGACATGATGCCAGCCGTGCTGATCGGCGCCACGCTGTCGGCGGCGGCGACGCTGCCGGTCGCGCTGCCGCTGCAGGCCTCGCTGCACGACGTCGTCTGGCTGGCGCTGCTCGGCGTCGTCCAGCTGGCGATTCCCTGCCTCATCGTCGTGCGCCTGTCGCGCGAACTGCCGGCTGCCGAAATCAGCCTCTACGACCTGCTCGAAGTGATCTTCGGCGTCACCTGGGCCTGGCTCTGGGGCGGGGAAACGCCATCGGCATCGACGCTGCTCGGCGGCGGTCTTGTCATCGTCGCGCTCGTCTTCAACGAGATGCTGGCGCTGCGCCGGACCTGAACGGCGGCACCGCACGGTCGTCACCGGCTGGCCAGACCGTCAAGTGATTGTTTTTTCTCTCGGCTGGCACTAAATCCGACTACGGCTGTCAACTACTGCACCGGCTTTCCGGTTTTCCGCAGTGACACGCTTGAGGAGGGTGCCATGAAACTGAGAGTTCTGTTTGCCGGCCTGAGTGCCGGGCTGGCCTTGCTGGCGTCGCAGATGGTTTGGGCGCAGCAGCCGATTGTCATTAAGTTCAGCCACGTCGTGGCGGCCAATACGCCGAAAGGCAAGGCCGCCGATTTTTTTGCCGCGAAAGCGGCGGAACTGACTGGCGGGCGCGTCAAGGTCGAGGTCTATCCAAACTCGACGCTGTATAAGGACAAGGAAGAGATCGAGGCGCTGCAGCTCGGTTCGGTACAGATGCTGGCGCCATCGTTGTCGAAGTTCGGGCCGCTCGGCGTCAAGGAGTTCGAGGCGTTCGACCTGCCTTTCATCTTCGACGGCGTCGACGATTTGCGCAAGGTCACCAACGGGCCGCTCGGCAAGCAGCTGCTCGACAAGCTCCAGCCCAAGGGCATACTCGGCCTGGCCTATTGGGATAACGGTTTCAAGTCCTTTTCGGCGAACAAGCCGATCCGTACGCCGGCCGACCTGAAGGGGCTGAAGATGCGCATCCAGTCGTCCGACGTGCTCAAGACGCAGATGCGCGAACTCGGCGCGTTGCCGCAGGTGATGGCCTTCGGCGAGACCTACCAGGCACTGCAGACCGGCGTCGTCGATGGTACCGAGAACCCGCACTCGAACCTCTATACGCAGAAGATGCATGAGGTGCAGAAGTACGTGACGGTGACCGATCACGGCTATCTCGGTTATGCCGTCATCGTCAATAAGAAGTTCTGGGAAGGCTTGCCGCCGGATATTCGCAAGTCGCTCGAGGAAGCCATGGCGCAGGCCACGCGCTATGCCAACCAGATTGCCCAGGTGGAGAACGACAACGCGCTCGAGGCGGTGAAAAAGAGCGGCAAGACGACCGTCTATGTGCCGACGAAGGAAGAGCGCGCCGCGTTCAAGAAGGTGCTGGTCGGCGTGCATAAGAAGATGGAAGCGCGCGTCGGCAAGGAAACGATCGAGGCGATCTACAAGGCGACCGGCTTCGATCCGGCGAAACTCTAGGCATATGCGGGTGGCCTGTCCAGGTGGCAGGCCACCCGTCGCAGGAGGAGGGGTCATGAAGTTTCTGGATCATCTCGAGGAGTGGCTGATCGCCTTCCTCATGGGCGCTGCGACGCTGATCATCTTTGCCGCCGTCATGCATCGCTATCTGTCGGGCGTCGCCATTCCCGGTCTGCAGGACTGGCTGATCTCGCTCGATTTTTCCTGGGCGCAGGAGCTGTGCATCATCATGTTCGTGTGGATGGCCAAGTTCGGCGCAGCCTACGGCGTGCGCACCGGCATCCACGTCGGCGTCGATGTGCTGATCAACCGGCTGCGGCCGGAGGTGCGCGCGCGCTTCGTCATCTTCGGCCTGCTCGCCGGCGCGCTCTTTACCGGCGTCGTTGCCTGCTTCGGCGCCATCTTCGTCTGGGAGAACGGTTTTCACTACGCGCTCCTGAGCCATATCGGTGCCGGCGTCTCGGCGTTGTCGGCAGGGCCGACGACGCCCGACCTCGAATGGCCGACCTGGCTCGTCTATAGCGCGATTCCGCTCGGTTCCTCGCTGATGTGTTTCCGCTTCCTGCAGGTGGCGTGGCGATTCGTGCAGACCGGCGAATTGCCGCATCACGATCACGGTCATGTCGATGGCATCGACGGTGAGGAGGATGCGCGATGAATGCGACGATCATTTTCCTGCTGTTGCTCGGGCTCATGCTGACCGGCATGCCGATCAGCATATCGCTTGGCCTCGCCGTGCTCAGCTTTCTCTTCCTGTTCACTCAGGTGCCGCTCGAATCGGTGGCGCTCAAGCTGTTCACGGGGATCGAGAAGTTCGAGATCATGGCGATTCCCTTCTTCATCCTCGCCGGCAATTTCCTCACGCACGGGGGCGTCGCGCGGCGGATGATCCGCTTCGCCACGGCGCTCGTCGGGCACTGGCCGGGCGGTCTCGGGCTGGCCGGCGTGCTTGCCTGCGCCCTGTTCGCGGCGATCTCGGGATCGAGTCCGGCGACCGTCGTCGCGATCGGTTCGATCCTGCTGCCGGCGATGGTCAAGGCGGGATTCCCGAACAAGTTCGGCGCCGGCGTCATCACCACCTCGGGCGCGCTCGGCATCCTGATCCCGCCGTCGATCGTCATGGTCATGTATTCGGTCGCGACCAACACCTCGGTCGGCGCGCTGTTCATGGCCGGCGTGCTGCCCGGCCTGCTGCTGGCGCTGGTGCTCGGGCTGGTGACCTGGTACCGGGCGTGGAAGTTCGGCTATCCGCGCGCCAAGCTCTTCGCCGAGCGCAGCAATTCGCAGGCCTCGATCGGCGCCCTGTTCGGGGCGTACTTCGCGCTGATCTTCACCGCCGTGCCGCCGCTCATCGTTGGCAGCCTGCTCGCCGAAGTCTTGCCGAGCAGCGGGCTGTCCTACCTGATTGCCGGCTTTGGCTGGTTGCTGGCGGCGCCGTGGACAACGCGCAACAAATGGATCATCCGCTTCGTCTATGTCGTGCTCAATGTCATCGGCGTACCGATGGCGCTCAGCCTCGGCATTCTCCATCTGCTCGACGGCGTGCCGACGACGATGGCGATGGCCGTGCCGACGGCGGTGACGGTCGGCTGGCTCTTGCTGATCCAGGCCTGCGGCGCGCACTCGAAGATCGCGCCGACTTTCCGCTTCGAATTGATGTGGGAGTCGCTCGAGGTCTGGCGCGTCTATTGGGAGAGCATCTGGGGCCTGTTGCTGATCCTGGTCGTCATGGGCGGCATCTATGCCGGCCTGTTCACTCCGACCGAGGCGGCGGCGATGAGCGCGGTCTATGCATTTGTCGTCGCGGTCTTCGTGTACAAGGATCTCAAGCTCGCCGACGTGCCGCGCGTGCTCCTGTCGTCGGCGAACATGTCGGCGATGCTGCTCTACATCATCACCAATGCCGTGCTCTTCTCGTTCATCATGACGAACGAGAATATCCCGCAGGCGCTGGCCGACTGGATGCTCGGCAACGGGCTCGGCCACATCGCCTTCCTGCTGGCGGTGAACGTCGTCCTGCTGGTTGCCGGCAACTTCATGGAGCCGTCGTCGATCGTGCTGATCTTCGCGCCGATCCTCTTCCCGGTGGCGATGAAGCTCGGCATCGATCCGGTGCATTTCGGCATCATCATGGTCGTCAACATGGAGGTCGGCATGTGTCACCCGCCGGTCGGCCTCAATCTCTACGTCGCCTCGGGCATCACGCGCATGGGCATCACCGAGTTGACCGTCGCGGTCTGGCCGTGGCTCCTGTCGATGCTCGGCTTCCTGGTGCTGGTGACCTACTGGCCGGGATTGTCGATCTGGCTGCCGAAGGTGCTCGGCATGATGTAGGTGGTGCCGGGATCATGCTCCCGGCATTGACGAGAACTGGTCGCCGACGACCTGCCAGCGGTCGTCGGCGCGGACCAGGAACATCAGGTCGCGGCCGCGGTCCCGGCAACGCCGTCCCGACATCTCATAGTCGATGTCGTAATCATAGGAAACGACGGCGGCCTCGTCATACACGCGAATTGCCGGGTCGATTTCCTGCCAGTGATGAACCCGCGCGGCGGCAACGAAGCCTTTCCAGCCGGCGAGGCAGGCTGCCTGGCCGTCGAGCCGCTGACGGTCGACCGGGGTGACGGCAATCATCCGCGCATGAAAGTAGCGTTCAAGCGCGTCGGGATTGCCTCGCGTCCAGGCGGCGTTGAGTGCGCGGACGGTGGCCCAGATGTCGCGTTCGGTCGGGTCGCTGAATGTCGTTTCCATTGTCGGCCTCTCACTCTTCGATGTCGGCAGCATGCCACGCAATGCGCGCCATGGTATCGGACAGCCCGACGAGGCAGGCCGCCTGAAGTGCTTCGGCCCGGATGACGCCGCCGCGTCCGTCCGGCAGGTCGCGCGTCGCCGTCGCCGGCGCCAGCACCGTGCAGACATAACCGAGTTCTCGGGCGGCGCGGACGGTCGAACTGACGCAGTTGTGCGTCATGAAGCCGATGACGATCAGTTGTTGGCGTCCGGCAGCGGCGAGCGCGGCCTCTAGCCCGGTGCCGTTGAAGGCGTTGGCGAAGGTCTTTTCGATGACGGTTTCGCCGGTCTGCGGGATCAGCGGCGCGGCCGGGTCGGAGCCCGGCGTGCCCGGCGCGAACAGCGGGCCGGCGCCGCGATGCAGGATGTGGATGACCGGCGTGCCGGCGCGCCGGGCGCGGGCCAGCAGCACGCCGCCGACGGCGAGGGCAGCGTCGATGCCGGCGAGCGGCAGGGCGCCGTCGACGTATTCGCGCTGGGCGTCGATGACGAGCAGCGTTGCGTCGGCGAGGTGGGCAACCGGCGGCGTGGCGCCGAGTCGGGCGAGCAGGGTCTGAGGGGCTGGCATGGCGATCTCCGTGAGTGAAGGGACTGCTGCCGAGGATGCCACTGCGAGGGAGGTTTGCCGAGTGGCATAATGGACAAAAATCATGCGGAATCTGCCATGCCTCGTCTTGCCCTGATCGTCGAACCTGGAGCCACGCCGTCGAGCGTCACGTTGACGCTCGACATGATCGGCATCGCCCAGCGCTATCCCGAGGGCGCCGCCTGCCGTTTCGATGTGTTCTCGCAGCACGGCGGCCCGGTGTCGCTCTCATCGCGGGTGGCGGTGGACACCGAGGCGCTGCCCGACCGCCTCGATGGCTATGCGGCGGTCATCGTTCCGGGTTTCTTTGCCGAGGATCTCCCGGCGCTGGTCCAGTCATTGGCGACGCACTGGCCGCCGGTGATTGCCCGGCTGCGCGCCCTGCCGGCGGAGACGCTGGTCGCGGCGAGCTGCTACGGCACCTTCGTGCTTGGCGAGAGCGGGTTGCTCGACGGCGGCGACGCGACGACGACCTGGTGGCTGGCCGATGCCTTCCGGCTGCGGTATCCGGCGGTGCGACTCGACGCCGGTCCGGCGGTCGTCGATAACGGCCGCTGCCTGACGGCCGGCGCGATGACGGCGCATGCCGACCTCTGCCTGCAGGTGCTGCGCCGGCTGTTCGGCGCGGCGCTGGCGCGCGCCGTTGCCAGCATCATGCTGATCGACGGCCTGCGCGTGTCACAGCGTCCGTTCATGTCGGTGCGGCGGCAGTTCGATGACCGCCTTGTCCAGCAGGCAGCCGACTGGCTGGCGCGGCATGCAGCGACGGCGGTGACGGCGCAGGCGCTCGCGGAGGCGCTGCATGTCAGCTATCGCACCCTGCACCGTCGTTTCCGCGCGGCGGTCGGCATGCCGCCGCTCGCCTATCTGCAGGAGTTGCGTGTCGAGCAGGCCAAAGCCCTGCTTGAGGCGACATCAAAGGGTTTCGACGAGATCGTCGCCGCGGTCGGCTACAGCGATGCACCGGCGTTTCGTCGCCTGTTCCAGCGCCAGGTCGGGCTGAGTCCGGCGCAGTATCGGGCCTGGTGGCGGCGCGCCGAATGAGGCGTCGCGGCGCGTGGTGAAACACCGCTGCCACTGAATTGAGCACACCTTAAAAAGCCTTATGCGAGAACGGGCTAAGGCGTGAATCCAGTCCTTGTCCACAGACTTGTCGACGGCTTCTGTGGACAGGACGACACACGGCCGGGCGGCGAACCGTCCGGCAGGCGGTGCGGAAGCAGCGTTCAGCTGCCGCTCTTGCCGGCGAGCTTGCCGATTTCCTTGTCGACGAAGTACAGGCCCTTGCCTTCGACGCCGATGATTTCGATCTTGTCGAGAATGCTCTTGAACAGGCGTTCTTCCTCATGCTGCTCGCTGACGTACCACTGCAGGAACTGGAAGCTCGCGAAATCCTGTTCGGCGAGGGCTGAAGCGACGAGGCCGTTGATCGCCTTGGTGATCGCCAGTTCGTGCTCGTAGGTGGTCTTGAAGACCTCACCCAGTGATTTGTACTTGGCCGGCGGTGCCTTGAGCGCGCCGAGGACGGCGAGCGCGCCGGTTTCGGAGACGTAGTCGAAGAGCTTGTGCATGTGCGTCAGTTCTTCGGCGGCGTGTTCCTTGAGGAAGGCGGCGCTGCCGACGTAGCCCTGATGGTCGCACCAGGCGCTCATTTGCAGGTAGAGGTTCGACGAGTACTGCTCGAGATTGATTTGTTTGTTCAGTCGTTCGACCATGTCGCTGCTCAGCATGTTGACCTCCGTGTGTACGATGAAAGAAGCATGGGAGGTCGACCCGGTCGGCGTGGGGAAGTTCATTTCCCGACGGCGCGTGGGGCTATTTTCGTGGCAGCGCCGCGCCGCCTTGATTTGCGCGGCATAAAGCGCGAGACTCGGGGCTATTCGGACAAGCAAGGAAAAGGCGTGCAGATACTGGGCGTGGATGTGGGCGGGACCGGCATCAAGGCGGCGATCATCGAAACGGCGGACGGGTCGCTGGTAACCGAACGCATCCGCTTCAGGACGCCGCGTCCGGCGACGCCGGCCTCGGTTGCCGAGGCACTGGCCGAACTGGTCGGGCACATCGGCTGGCAGGGGCCGGTCGGCCTCGGTTTCCCGGCGGCGATCCAGCACGGCGTCGTTCGTACGGCCGCCAATATCGACGCGTCCTTCATCGGACTGTCGGCCGCCGATCATTTTTCGCAGGCGACCGGATGCGAGGTTTTCGTTGCCAACGATGCCGACGTCGCCGGACTCGCCGAAATGCGCTTCGGCGCCGGGCGTGGCCAGGCCGGCGTGGTGCTGATCGTGACGATCGGCACCGGGCTGGGGACCGCCTTGTTCAGCGACGGCCACCTGTTGCCGAATACCGAACTTGGACACATCCTGCTGCGCAACGGGCAGGAGGCCGAGCATTACGCGTCCGAGGCGGTGCGCGTGAACAAGGATCTCAAGTGGCGGCCCTGGGGCGATCGCCTCAATCTCTATCTGCTGACGATGGAGCAGTTGTTCTGGCCGGATCGCATCATTCTCGGCGGCGGCGTCAGCGCCAAACTCTACAAATATGCCGCTTCGCTGACGACGCAGGCGCCGGTCGTTGCCGCCAGTTTCCTCAACCAGGCCGGCATTGTCGGCGCGGCCTTGTTTGCCGAGGCGGAATTGCAGCGCCGGGCCGGCGCTGCAACAGGCTCAGTGCAACAACAGGGGTAGCAGCAGCGCCGTCAGGATGCCGTTGAGGCCCATCGCCAGCGCGGCGAAGGCGCCCATCCCCTCGCTCGACATGAAGGCGCGTGCTGTGCCGAGGCCGTGTGCGGCGAGACCGACGGCAAAGCCTTGGGTTTCATGGCGCTTGATCCGGAGCAGGCGGAACAGCGTCGGGAAGCAGGCGGCGCCGAGGATGCCGGTGAGCACGACGAGGACGGCGGTGAGCGAGGGCAGGCCGCCGATTTTTTCGGCGACGCCCATGGCGATCGGCGTCGTCACCGACTTGGGCGCGAGCGAGCGCACGGTTTCCGGCGAGGCGCCGAGCCAGGAGGCGATCGCCATCGCCGAGAACGCGGCGGCGGCCGAGCCGGCGAAGAGTCCGACGATCAACGGCATCGCCATGCGCTTCAGGTTGCGCCACTGCGTGAACAGCGGCACGGCGAGGGCGACGGTGGCCGGCCCGAGCAGGAAATGGATGATGCGGGCACTGTCGAAATACCGTTCGTAGGGCACGCCGCTGAGCCAGAGGAACAGACCGATCAGGATGATGGCGATGAGCACCGGGTTGGCCCAGGCTTGCTGGCCAGTGCGCTTGAAGAGCACGACGCCGGCCTGGTAGGCGAGCAGTGTCGCCGTCAGGCCGAGCAGCGGCGAGGCGAGCAGATACGACCAGAGGTCTAGCAGCGTCTTCATGAGTGCTCCTTTTCGCCGTCGCCGGCCATCGCCCGGATCACCAGCGCCGTCACCGCCAGACCGATGAGGGTGCTGGCGACGAGCGCGACGGCGATCGGCAGCCATTCGTCGGCGATGCGGTGCAGGTGCACCATGACGCCGGCGCCGGCCGGCACGAAGAGCAGCGACAGGTGCTGCAGCAGCGCGTTGGTGCCGTTGCGCAACTCGTGGCTGACCGTGCCGCGGGCGAGCAGGGTGAGGAAGAACAGACTCATGCCGATGACCGGCCCCGGGAAGGGCCAGCCGAAGGCATGCACCAGCAGTTCACCGGCGAGTTGGTAGAGCAGCAGCAGGGAAAACGTTGCAACCATAAATTTCCTGAAATAACGATCAGCCGGCGATCAGCCCGGCGCGGACGAGCAGTTGTCGGGCATCGGCAATGAGTTGCGGCGTCGGCGGCGTTGCCGGGGCGACCAGCGCGGTCGAGATGTCGAGGCCGCAGAGGCGGATCGACTCCTTGATCAGGCCGGTGAAGGGGCGGTCCATCGCGTACAGGCGCGAGAGTGTGCCGAGCTTGCGCAGCAGCGTCTGCAGCGTGCCGAGATCGCCGTCGCAATAGGCGTGGTAGATGCCGCAGGTGATCTGCGGGGCGAAGTTCGAGGTCGCCGGGATGCCGCCGTCGCCGCCGGCGAGCAGCGTGTCGAGCATGTACTCGTCATAGCCGCAGAAGACGAGGAAGTCGGGGCGCACGGCCTTGACGTCCTGGATCATGGTGCGGATGTGGCTCATGCAGTCGACGGTGTCCTTGATGCCGACGATGTTCGGGCAGTCGGTCGCCAGGCGGGTCACCAGCGTGCTCGTCAGGTCCTGGCCGGTCAGCGCCGGGAAGTTGTAGAGCAGCACCGGCAGCGGCGAGGCTTCGGCAATCTTGCGGTAGTGCTGGTAGATGCGCTCGTCGGTGAGCTGCGAGTAGTACGGGTTGACGACCATCACCGCGTCAGCGCCGATGTCGCCGGCATGGCGCGAGAGTTCGATGACTTCCTCGGTCGAGCAGGAGGCGGTGCCGATGATGACCGGACGCTTGCCGGCGACGCGCTGGACGCAGAATTCGGCGATGCGGCGGCGGTCGGCGTTGGCGAGCTGGGCGAATTCGCCGGCGCTGCCGAGGAAAAGGAAACCGTTGACGTCCGAGTCGAGCAGGCGGTCGATCAGGCGTCCCATGCCTTGCGGATCGAAGCGGCCGTCAGGGCCGACGATGGTGGGGACGGGAGGAATGACGCCGCGCAGTTGGAATGACATTTCAATCTCCGGTGGTAGGGTGAAGGGTGGACGAGCGTGTCAGCTGCTCGAGCATGACGGCGATGCCGTCGAGGTGCAGGGCCGGCGCGATGCGGTCGGCGACGGCCTTGAGTTCGGGATGTCCGTTGTCCATGGCGATGCCGATGCCGACGCCCTGCAGCATCTGCAGGTCGTTGAGGCCATCGCCGAAGGCGACCGCTTGCGCCGCGGTGAAGCCGGTTTGCTTGAGGACCCACTGGCAGCCGGTCCATTTGTTAACGCTGCGCGGCATGATGTCGACGCCGGTGCGGTGCCAGCGGACGAGTTCGAATTCGGGATAGCGTGCGCGGATTGCCGGAAAGAGCTCGGCGTCGCGCGCTTCGTCGAAAAACAGCCAGGCCTGGTGCGTCGGCTGTCGAAGGTAGGCCGGGTCGTCGGTCTGGTACGGCATGTCGACCGAGTCCATCGGCACGACGACGCAGGGATCGGCGGCGCTGATGTAGCCGATGTCGCCGAGGTTGGAGCCGTAGGGAATGCCCTGCGCGGCGATCCAGTCGAAGAGCGAGACGAGCGAGGGCAGGTGCAGCGGCACCGACAGCACTTCGCGGTCGCCGTGCAGAATGCGGGCGCCGTTTTGGGTGATCAGGTAATCCGGTTCGACCTGCTCGACGAAAGGCCGGGCGTGGCCGTAGCTGCGGCCGGTGGCAACGACGACGGTATGGCCGCTGCGCTTGAGTCCGGCGATGGCCTCAAGCGCCGACGCCGGGATGGTCAGGGTGCGGTGGTCGAGCAGCGTGTTGTCGATGTCGAAGAAAAAGATGCGTCGAATCATTGGGTTTGGCAATTGGCGTACGAATGGGAGGGCCGGGTCGGCAAGCATCCGTCATTGTACGTCATGCGGCGGTCGCGGTCTGCGAGCGCGCCGCATCAAACCGGGATCAGGCCATCTTCTGACCGTGTTCGCGGCTGTCGTGGAAGCCGACCTTGGTCCATTTCTCGCGCGTTACGTCGAGGTTGTAGCGGGTGCTGGCGAGATAGACGATGTTGCCGTCGACATCCTTGGCCATGCGGTGTTGTTGCTCGCGCTCGAAGTTCTTGCGTGTCGTCTCGTCCGGGAAGGTCAGCCAGCGGGCGGTATGGATGTCGGCCGGCTCGAAGATCGCGTCGACCTTGTATTCGGTCTGCAGGCGCTGGGCGACGACCTCGAACTGCAGCGTGCCGACGGCGCCGAGCAGCAGCGCGCCGGAGGCGAGGTTCTCGAAGACCTGGATAGCGCCTTCCTCGCCGAGTTCCTGCAGGCCTTTCTGCAGTTGCTTGCTCTTGAGCGGGTCGCGCAGGCGGGCGACGCGGAAGAGTTCCGGCGAGAAGTACGGAATGCCCTTGAAACCGAGCGTTTCGCCTTCGGTCAGCGTGTCGCCGATGTGCAGTTGGCCGTGGTTGTGGATGCCGATGATGTCGCCGGCGACGGCGTCCTCCATCAGCACGCGCTCGTTGGCCATGAAAGTCAGCGCGTTGGCGAGCTTCATCTCGCGGTCCATGCGCACGTGCCGGACCTTCATGCCCGAGCTGTAACGCCCCGAGCAGACGCGGAAAAAAGCGATGCGGTCGCGGTGCTTCGGGTCCATGTTGGCCTGGATCTTGAAGACGAAGCCGGTGAACGGCGCTTCGGCCGGTTGCACCTGGCGGCTGCCGGCGTCGCGCGATTGCGGCGGCGGCGCCCAGTCGAGCAGCGCCTGCAGGATTTCCTGGACGCCGAAGTTGTTGATCCCGGAGCCGAAGAAGACCGGCGTCTGCAGGCCGGCGAGAAAGTCGACGAGCGAGAAGGGGCTGCTGGCGCTGCGGATCAGGTCGACGTCCTCGCGCAGCTTGCCGACTTCGAGCGGGAAGTCCTGGTCGAGCACCGGGTTGTCGATGCCGTCGATCTTCTCGGCTTCGGTGCGTTTTTCCTCGCCCGGCGTGAAACGCAGCAGGCTGTCGTTGCCGAGGTGATAGACGCCGCGGAAGGTCTTGCCCATGCCGATCGGCCAGGTCACCGGCGCGCACTCGATGTTGAGCACCGACTCGATTTCCTCGAGCAGTTCAAAGGGCTCGCGCACTTCGCGGTCGAGCTTGTTCACGAAGGTGATGATCGGCGTGTTGCGCATGCGGCAGACGTTGAGCAGCTTGATTGTCTGCGCCTCGACGCCCTTGGCCGCGTCGATGACCATCACCGCCGCGTCGACGGCCGTCAGCACGCGGTAGGTGTCTTCGGAGAAGTCCTCGTGGCCCGGCGTGTCGAGCAGGTTGACGGTGTGTCCCTGGTACTCGAACTGCATGACCGAGCTGGTCACCGAGATGCCGCGCTGCTTCTCGACTTCCATCCAGTCCGAGGTGGCGTGGCGCGCGCTCTTGCGGCTCTTGACCGTGCCGGCCATCTGGATGGCGCCGCCGAAAAGCAGCAGCTTCTCGGTCAGCGTCGTCTTGCCGGCGTCGGGGTGGGAAATGATCGCGAAGGTGCGCCGCTTCTGCACGTCGCGCAGAATGTCGGGCGGAAAGGCGCTGGAATCGGAGGTGCTCATTGTCGGAAATCTTTCTGCAGCAAAAACTCAAGGGGCGAAGTATACCGAAGATGGCGGCCGGGCATGGCGCAGAATTTGCTCGGGAACAACGGACATGCGGACTGTCATGCGCGCATAATGTTCGGCTGCGATCATGACGGCAGCCCAATTCGACAAGGAGAAACAACAATGACAACGACGAATCCCGTGACCACACCGGCCAAGAAAGCGATTCTTCCGCGCAAGCGCATCGCGCTGGTGGCGCACGACAACAAGAAAAAGGACCTGATGGAGTGGGCGCGCTTCAACAAGGGGTCGCTGAGCGCGCACGATCTCTGTGCGACGGGAACAACCGGCACCCTGCTTGAGCGCGTGCTCGGCGTCGATGTGCAGAAGTTCAAGAGCGGTCCGCTCGGCGGCGACCAGCAGATCGGCGCGCTGATTGCCGAAGGACTGGTCGACTTCATCATCTTCTTCTGGGATCCGCTCGAACCGCAGCCCCACGATCCCGACGTCAAGGCGCTGCTGCGCCTCGCCGTGGTGTGGAACGTGCCGGTCGCCTGCAACCGGGCGACCGCCGACTTCCTGATTTCGTCGCCGCTCATGTCGTCCGAATACGAGCGGGCGCTGCCGGATTTCGAGTCGCACATCAACCGCTACGAAGCCGAAACGAATATGACCACCGACTGAGTGCTGAGTGTCGGATGTTGTACTCCGGTCCGCCTGGACTATAGTGGAAGTGCACGGGTGGGCGAGTGCCCGATCCCGGCGGAAAGGAGTCCGACATGTTCAAGCACATTCTCGTTCCGACCGATGGTTCCGAGTTTTCGACTGAAACGGTCCGGCGTGCGGTGTCGTTCGCGAAGGAGGCGGGCGCCGAAATCACGGCGTTCTTCGCCAAGCCCGATTTCTCGGCGACCGGTTATTACGGCGAAGGCGCCGTGATCCTCGCCAAAGCCATCGAGGAAGATGATGCGCGTTCCGAAGCGTATGCCAGGAAGGTGCTCGGTTTCGTCGAGGATCTGTGTCGTGAAGCCGGTGTAACCTGTCACACCAAAACGCTGACCAGCGCGCTGATTTATGAGGGGATCATCGATGCGGCGACGCAGAGCGGCTGCGACCTGATCTTCATGGCCTCGCACGGACGCAGCGGCATCAAGGCCCTGCTGCTCGGCAGCGAAACCCACAAGGTGCTGACGCACTCGAAGGTCCCGGTGCTGGTGTACCGCTGAGCGGAGCGCCGCCGATGCGGCGGCCTCCCTTCACACCAGGCGGCGTTGCCGCAATTCATCTTTGAGCCAGGCGTAGCAGATCGGCGCCGCCGCGAGACCGGCGAGGCCGAAGGCGCTTTCCATCACCAGCATCGCGGTGAGCAGTTCCCAGGCCTTGGCCCGGATCTGCGAGCCGACGATGCGGGCGTTGAGGAAGTATTCGAGCTTGTGGATGACGATCAGATAACCGAGCGAGGTGACGGCGACGAGCGGCGAATGCGCCAGGCTGACGACGAAGATGACGGTGTTCGAGATCAGGTTGCCGATCACCGGCAGCAAGCCGGCGATGAAGGTGACGACGATCATCGTCTTGACCAGCGGCAGCGAGATGCCGAAGGCCGGCAGCACGAGCGCCAGGTAGCAGAAAGTGAAGAAGGTGTTGATCGCCGAGATGCGGACCTGTGCGAAGACGACGCGGCGAAACGATTCGGCCAGCCGGAAGCAGCGTTCACCCAAGGCGCGGACAAGCGGTCCCCGCACCTCGGTCAGTGACGCTTCGCGCACGGAAACGATGGCGCCGATGATCATGCCGATCAGCAGGTGCGCGAGCGAATGTCCGGTCTCCTTGCCGATACGCTGGAATTCGGAAGCGTTGCTGCGCAACCAGTTGCCCAGCGTTTCGCGCAGCATCTCGACGTTCGGCGGCAGGGCCTGGCTGATCCAGTCCGGCAGCTGGGCGCGCGATTGCTCGACGATCTCGGCCATCTTGGCGAGCAGCACCGAGAGGCTGCCGCCTTCGCTGCGCATGAAAGCGATGACGCCGATGACGGCGGCGCTGACCATGCCGAGTACCGCCAGCAGCACCAGGCCGAGCGCGATGCCCTTGGCTTCGCGGCTGTTGAGGCGCCGGATCAGCAGCGGATAGAGCGCATGGACGAGTTCGCAGATCAGCAGGCCGGCGACCAGCGCACCAAACAGCCGGAACTGGAGGACGAAGATCATGCCGAGCACGGCTGCGATCCACGAGGCGATGTCGCTGGCGGAGGGCTTTCCTGAAGGCGTCATGGCGAAGTCGGCGGGTGGTGATGGCCCGATTGTAGCCATGCCAGCGCGCCTTGCCCAGCCGCATGACCGGTGGATAGGCAGGCGGTAAGCAGGTAGCCGCCGGTCGGCGCTTCCCAGTCGAGCATTTCGCCAGCGCAGAAGAGGCCCTGATAGCGTTTCAGCATGAGCTGCGCATCGACTGCGTCGAACCGGACGCCGCCGGCGCTGCTGATCGCCTCGTCGAGTGGCCTTGACGCATCGAGCCGCAGCGGCAGCGCCTTGATCGCCGCGCCGAGCGCGGCCGGGTCAGCCAGCACGGCCTTGGGCAGGCATTCGTGCAGCAGCGCCATCTTGAGGCCCTTCAGGCCGAGCGTCCCCTGCAGGTGGCTCGCCAGCGAACGCGAGCCGCGCGGACGGGTGACGGCGGCGATGACGGCGTCGTGGTCATGTTGTGGCTGCAGGTCGATCAGCAGCGTCGCCTGGCCGTGGGCGGCAAGCGTGTCGCGCAGGGGCGCCGAGAACGCATAGACGAGCGTTCCTTCGATGCCGGTGGCGGTGACCATGATTTCGCCGCGCCGCCAATCGCCGGCGGAAAGGCCGTCGGCGCCGGCGACGCAGGCGGCGATATTCTTGAGCGGCTGGCCAGCGAAGCGTTCGCGCAGCAGGGCGCTCCAGTTGCAGTCGAAGCCGCAGTTGGCCGGGCGCAGCGGCGCGGTGGCGATGCGAAGCCGGGCGAAGGGTGCCATCCAGGCACCGTCGCTGCCGAGCCTGGCCCAGCTGCCGCCGCCGAGCGCGAAGATCACGGCGTTGGCCTCGTGCTGCTGTTCGCCCTCGGGCGTGGAAAAGCCGAGCCGGTAGCCACCCGTCTCCAACGCGTCGAGCGCGGTCCAGCGATGCCGGACGTGAACGCGCACGCCGCTTTGCCGCAGCCGGTGCAACCAGGCGCGCAGCAGCGGCGCGGCCTTCATGCCGACGGGAAAGACGCGGCGGGAAGAGCCGACAAGGCTGTCGATGCCGAGGTCATGCATCCAGGTGCGCACGGCTTCGGGACCGAAGCGCTTGAGCAGCGGCGCCAACACCGCCTGTGCGTCGCCGTAGCGGGCGCAGAAATCGTCGAAGGCTTCGGCGTGGGTGATGTTCATGCCGCCCTTGCCGGCCATCAGAAACTTGCGTCCGACCGAGGGCATCGCGTCATAGACGTCGACCGGCTGTCCCGCCGCAGCGAGGACGTCGGCGGCCATCAATCCGGCCGGGCCGCCGCCGATGACGGCGACGCGCATGGTCATGGCCGGCGCGCCGTGTGCGCCACCGTGCACCAGTGCGTGGCGACGTCGACCAGGCGGTTGGCGAAGGCCCATTCGTTGTCGAACCAGATCAGCAGGTTGGCGAGCCGTCCGCCGTTGCAGCGCGTGACGCTGGCATCGATGACAGCCGAGTGGGGGTCGTGGTTGAAGTCGATTGACGCGCTCGGGTGGTCGCAGTAGCCGAAGATGGCGGGCTGCTCAATGGCGGCCTCGGCCAGCAGCGCGTTGATCGCGGCGGCGCTGACGTCGTGCCGCAGCGTGACGGTCAGGTCGATGGTCGAGACGTTGACGATCGGCACACGGATGGCCTTGGCATCGACGCGGCCGCGCAGTTCCGGCAGCAGGCGCTCGACACCGTGGGCGAGGCCGGTGGAGACCGGGATGATCGACTGCATCGCCGAACGGGTGCGGCGCAGGTCCGGGTGGTTGTAGCCGTCGATCAGTGGCTGGTCGTTCATGACCGAGTGCAGCGTGGTGATGAAGGCGCGGTCGACGCCGAAGGCCCGGTGCAGGCGGTCGAGCACCGGGACGACGGCGTTGGTCGTGCAGGAGGCGTTCGAGACGAGCCGTTCGCTGCCGTCCAGAGTATGCTGATTGAGTCCCTGGACGATCGTCCGGTCTATCGCCTCGGCGCTGGCGCAGGGATGCGAGACGAGTACGCGCGGACAGCCGGCGGCGAGGAAGCGTTCGAGATCCGGCCGCTTGCCGTAGCGGCCCGAGCATTCGACGACGAGGTCGAGGTCGAGCGCACGCCAGTCCACCTCCTCGGGCGTCGTCGCGTGGCTGACCCGGATCGGCCGGCCGTCGACGCGCAAGTGTCCGTCATCGACGGCAACCTCGCCGGGGAATACGCCGTGGGTCGAGTCGTAGCGCGTCAGGTAGGCCATCGTTTCGAGCGCCGCCGGTTCGTTGATGGCGACGATCTCGAGTTGGGCGCCGAGCGGCGAGGCGTGGATGGCGCGCAGCAGGCTGCGGCCGATGCGGCCGTAGCCGTTGATCGCAAGACGGAAGGGTCGGTTCATGGTCGAGGGGGCAGGCATGGGGTCAGGCGTCCGCGCGTCCGGCCGGGCCGGAGAGACGGGCATGCAGGTGTTGCAGGCCGAGCGCCGACAGTGCTGCCGGCAGGCGTTCGGGATGGGCGGTGGCCCACAGCGCCAGTCGCCCTTGGCCGTTCGCGGCGGGGCCGGCCAGCCGCTCGCACTGGCGCGCAACGGCATCGGCGACATCGACGAGCGTGGCCCGTCCGGCGACGATCGGCGCCAGTTGCGGCGCGAGAAAACTGTAGTGGGTGCAGCCGAGGACGATGCGGTCGGCGCCGGCGTCGAGGGCCGGTGCGAGATGGCGCTGCACCGAGGCGATGAAATCGGCATCGTCGAGTTTCAGCGTTTCGACCTTGGTCGCCCAACCGGGACAGGCGAGCACGTCGACGCGCACGCTGCCGGCGTGTTCGCGGATCAGGCGGGCGAGACGCTCGCTGCGTGCCGTCGATTCGGTTGCCAGCACGGCGATATGTTTTTTGCACGAACTGGCGGCGGCTGGCTTGACGCCGGGTTCGACGCCGATGACGGGAATGCCGGGCAGGGCTTTGCGCAGCGCGATCGCGGCGGCGGCGGTGGCGGTGTTGCAGGCAAGGACGAGCAGCGTACAGCCCTGGTCGACGAGAAAACGGCCAGTGGCGAGCACGCGGGCGCTGATGTAGTCGTCGCTCTTGTTGCCGTAGGGGACGTGGGCGGTGTCGGCCAGATAGGCGAGGTCGGCGTCCGGCAGGCGTTCGGCGATGGCGGCCAGCACCGAGAGACCGCCGAGGCCGCTGTCGAAGATGCCGATCATCGTGGAACCTCCGGGCGGAAGGGGCTGGAAGTACAGGAAGATTTCATGTCCGTCATTTTAACGGGGATCGGGGCAGGGCCGCGAATCGGCGCTTGGCTACCGCGCTTCCCGCGGCTATTTCTTTTTGCCGATGGCCCATGTTTTTGCCGCCTGGCCGGCACTTTTGCCCGGCGCAGACGTCCAATCCCGAAATTACATTCGGGATGCGGGGCGCGGGAGGAAAAAGCGGTTGCCAAACAAGTATCGGGTAGATAAGGTGAAGTCAGCGCGTTCGGAGCCGAGTGGTGAAATGGCTCGATGGCAGCGTCCTTTGCGGTCCTTTTTTGGCATGCGTCCCGCATCGACGGGGCGGCTGATATGGTCGAAGGATATGATGTGCTAGAGCAGCGACTGAGTCGGCAATCGAACAGCATCAAGACGCGCCTCGTCGGTGTCGTCCTGCTGATGCTGCTCGGCTGTATCTGGCTGATGACGCTGGCCATCACCCGCAATCTCGAGCGCGACATTGCCCGTCTGATCGAGGCGCAGAACAGTGCGGTTGCGGCATCGATTGCCGACGAAGTCGATGGAAAACTCGGGCAGCATCTCGCGCTTCTCGGTGAAACGGCTACCCTGCTCGGCCAGCATGCCGATGCCGCGGCGCAACTGCGCGTGTCGGCGGGGCATCATGCCGGCATCTCGCATCTCTTCGGTGCTGGCGTCTTCCTCGTTGACAGTGGTGGCGAGGCGGGCGACGGCGGCAAACTGCGGCGGCAGGCCGGCAATTATCGTGCGCCGGCCGAGGGCACCTGGCCGCGCCCGGAAATCGTCGATCTCGTGCGCCTCGTGCGCGAGCGAGGACAGGCGTCGATCGGCAAGGCCATTTCCAGCGTCGGCGGCGGACCTCCAGTCCTGCCTTTCGCCGCGCCGGTCGCCGGCTACAAAGACGGGCAGCGGCGTGTCCTTGTCGGGCTGGCGACCCTCTCCAGCACCGGACTCTTCGGTCCGATCCAGCGCGATAACGCCGGTTATGCCGGAAGCGTGATCATCAGCGACACCCGCTTCGGCATCGTCGTCTCTTCGACCTTGCCGGACGATGTGTTGAAGCCGCTGCCGGCGTCCGGCAGCTTCTTCGACGATGCCGTTGCCGGTCTCGAACGGGCGCGCCTGGCGCGTCATCCGGACGGCCGCGAGATGCTGGTGGCAACCCGGATGGTACCGGCCTGGGGCTGGGCCGTTCAGGTCGTCATGCCGGTGACCGAGGCCTTCCTGCCGATCCGTCATATGCGGCGCATGGTCTATGCGATCGCCGGCGGATTGACGTTGGTATCACTGATCGGCGTCTGGCTTTTCCTCGGTCGCCTGCTGCGGCCGCTCGACGAAGTTACCGCCGCGATCCGGCGCATGGCCGGGGATCGCGCCGCAGGCAGTGTCCTGCCCGTCGGCGGGCCGCGCGAAGTCTGCGAACTGGCCGAAAGCTTCAACGCCCTTGCCGAGCAGCGGATGCGGTCGACCGAGGCCTTGCGCCGCAGCGAAGAACGCTTGTCGCGGGCGGAACTGATCTCGAAGACCGGCAACTGGGAGGTCGATCTGCGCAGCAAGATCGTCACCGCTTCGGCGGGCGCTGGGACGATCTACGGTGTGACCGAGACGCAGGTTCCGATGGAGATCCTGCAACGCCAGAGTCTGCCGGAATACCGGAAGATGCTCGACGCCGCCTTTGACGCGCTCGTCGAGCGCGGCGTTTCTTATGACGTCCGCTTCAAAATCGTTACCGCCGATACCGGTGAGATCAAGGATATCTGGTCAGTGGCGACGCATGACCCGGAAAAAGGCGTCGTCTTCGGCGTGGTCCGCGATGTCACCGAACGTCGCCTTTTCCTCGAAGTGCTCGAACAGGAAGAGCAGCGCCGGCGTCTGTTCCTTGACAAGGCCAGTGAGGGGGTCGCCGTGGTGGCTTCCGATGGACGCCTGATCGAATGGAACCCGGCGTTCGCGAAGATGCTCGGCTACACGGAGACCGAGATTGGCTGGCTCAGCGTTTTTGACTGGGATGTCCGCTTCTCCCGCGAAAAAATGACGGAACTACTGGCGGCAGACATGGACAATCACACGGTAGAAAGCCGCCATCGCCGCAAGGACGGGACTGAGTATGACGCCGAGATCAGTATCTCGCGCGTCATATGGTCGGGTCAGGTGTTTGCTTTCTGCCTGTGTCGCGACATCTCCGCGCGCAAGCAGGCCGACCAGGCCTTGCGCGAAAGTGAGGCGCGATTCCGCGCGGTGATCCAGTCCTCGCCGGTGTCCTATCTGCTCTATGGTGAAGAATCGGAAGTTGCCTACGTCAATGACGCCTTCATCAAGACCTTCGGCTATGCGCGCGAGGATCTCGGCACCATCGCCGACTGGTGGGCCAAAGCCTGCCCGGATGATGCCTATCGGGCGCGGATCGCCGAGCAATGGCAGGCGCATGTCGACGCGGTCGGGCGCGGCGCGTACCCGGCCGATCCGGTCGAGATCGACATCCGCTGCAAGAACGGCGAGCGGCGCCTGGCGCTGGTGTCGGCCGAACCGGTACGTGGCGTTTCGCAGGGCGCGCACATCATTTCCCTGTTCGATATTTCCGCCCGGCAACAGGCGGAAGAGGCACAGCGCCTTGCCGCCACGGTGTTTGCGGTGGCGCGCGAAGGCATCATGATCACCGCGGCCGACGGTGCCATCCTCGATGTCAATCAGGCCTTCGGCGATCTGACCGGTTACGCGCGCGAGGAAGTTCTGGGACGCAACCCGCGTCTGCTCTCGTCCGGCCGGCATACGCGCACGTTCTATGCCGCCATGTGGCGCGACCTCGAACGCAATGGCCACTGGTCGGGCGAGGTCTGGAACCGCCGCAAGGACGGAAGCATATTCCCGGAAATGCTGACAATCAGCGTGGTGCGCGATCGAGACGGCAAGACGCAGCAATATGTCGCGCTGTTTTCCGATATCACCGAGATCAAGGAGCAGCAGCAGAAGCTGGAGCGCATGGCCCACTATGATCCGCTCTGCGGCCTGCCCAACCGGACCTTGCTGTCCGATCGTCTGCATCAGGCGATGGTGCTGGCGCATCGTCGGGCGCAGCGTATTGCCGTGTGCTACCTCGATCTCGACGGTTTCAAGCAGGTTAACGACAGTTATGGCCATGCCGTCGGCGACGAGTTGCTGATCGCGCTGGCCGGGAAGATGAAGCAGACGCTACGCGAATCGGATACCTTGGCGCGCATCGGTGGCGATGAATTCGTTGCCGTACTGATGGACTTGCCGGACGAGAAGGCGGCACTGCCGACGATCGAGCGCCTGATCCGGGCGGTGGCGCAGCCGATACATGTCGGCGGGTTCGACCTCCAGGTGTCGGTCAGCCTCGGGGTGACTTTCTATCCGCAACCCCGGCCTGTGGATGCCGACCAGTTGCTGCGCGAGGCCGACAATGCGATGTATCAGGCCAAGACCGGCGGCAAGAACCGCTATGTCATCGCCCAGGTTGAACCTGCAGGCTAGAGCCTGTTCCGGTAGAGCTGGCGCAGCCCACGATCCCTGCTGAAATAGGCTCTTAGCCGCCCCGCGCGGCAATGACGACGGCTTCGATGCGGTAGGCCGCGTTGGCAAGGCGGGCGCCGACGCAGGCGCGTACCGGCGCGCAAGCTTCCGGCACCCAGTTGTCCCAGACGGCATTCATGGCATCGTAATCGTCCATGTTGGCAAGATAAAGCGTGACCTGCAGCAGCCGTGTCGGGTCGCTGCCGGCGCGGCGCAGGGTCGCCTCGATGCTGGCGAGCACTTCGCGTGTTTGTACGGTGATGTCGCCGGCCAGCGTGGTCGGGACCTCGACGAGATGGATCGTGTTGCCGTGAATGACGGCGTCCGAATAGCGGCGGGTGACGCCGATGCGTTCGATGCTCATGGTTCGGTGCGTGTGTTCGGTCGATGAGCGCGTCATTGTAGCGCGCGCGGCGGTCCGGCTACAGGCCGGTCGATGCGACGGCGAGGGCGAGGCCGAGCGCGACGAGCACGAGACCGATGGCGCGTTCGATCAGGTGGCGGCAACGGCTGGCAATGGCCTGTGCGGCGGCCGACGAGAACGCGCAAGCGACAAGCATGAACCAGACGAGGTGGGCAAGCGACATGAACGCGCCATAGGCGAGCCGGATGGCGAGCGGTGTCTGCGGGGCGATGACCTGGGTAAAGAGCGAAATGATGAACAGGGTTGTCTTCGGGTTGAGCGCATTGGTCAGGAAGCCGATGCGCAACGCCGCAGCGTCGGAAAGGGCCGCGCTGACCGGCGCCGGGCTGCCCGGATCGGCGGGGCGGGCGCGCAGCATGCCGATGCCCAGATAGACGAGATAGGCGGCGCCGGCGGCCCGGATCAACGGCAGCAATACGGTAGCGTGCGCCATGAGCAGGCTGACGCCGGCGATGGCATAGGTGACATGGACAAGGACGCCGAGGGCGATGCCGCACGCCGTGAACAGGCCGGCGCGGCGCGAGCGCAGCATGCTGTTGCGCGTGACCATGGCGAAATCGGCGCCGGGGCTGATGACGGCCAGCAGGGTGACGGTAATGACGGCGAAAGCTTCTATCATGCGTGGGGTTCGGCGGAAGTTCGGCGGCGTGGCGTTCCATTATCCGATGTTTGCGCATATGATGAAGCGGATTTGTCATAACAATTGACCCAGGGGATAGAGTCATCATGATCCAAGAAGATAGCGTGGTATTTGGCACCGAGGACGTACTGGTCGCCCTTTGCAATTCCGTAACGAAGGTGTTGTCGCTGGCGTCGCGCAGCGACATTCGATATTCGGCGATGGTCCAGCGCATCAGCAAGACCTGCCTCAAGCCGGACATCGGCTGCTTCGTCCTTTTTGACGGCGGCTTTTCCGGTCTCGTCATCATCAATTTTTCCGCCCAGGCGGCGATGGAGCTGTATGAAAAATACATGCTCAGCATGGGCATGGCGAAAGAAGATCTGGCGTTGTCCTTTACTTCCGACGAGGTCGGTAACGTGATGGGCGAGTTGATGAACCAGATCGTCGGCGACTTCACCGGCAAGATCGGCCGTGAATTGCAGACGCATATCACGCAGAACCAGCCGAAAATGCTGGCCATCAACAAGCAGGTCATGCTCAGCGTTGACGCCAACCTTGACCAGGCGGAAGCGCGCCGGGTCACCTTCTATACCGGCGGCAACAACATCTTCTACCTCGAACTGGCGATCGACAAGACCGAGTTCATCAAGCTGCACGACTTCGATCCGCACGAAGTCCCCGATCCCGACGAACTGATCGCCCAGGCCGGAAACGGTACGCCGGCCGGTACAGCGGCGCCGGTCAAGGATGCTGCCGGCTCCGATCAGGACGAACTGCTGCGCTCGCTGGGCATGTAACCGGACCTGCCGATCAGCCGCCGCGCGCCAGCCGGATCAGCCCGGCGACGTGCGCGGCGCTGGCGGCAAGCGCCGCGCTTTCCTCCGGCGAGAAAGCGTAGTTGAGAATGCGCTGGATGCCGGAACGGTCAACGACGCAGGGAACGCTGAGTACGACGTCATCAAGGCCGTAGTGTCCCCGCAGCAGCACCCCGGCCGGCAGTACCGAGCGTTCGTTGGCGACGATCGCGCGGATGATGCGGAACACGCTGGCGGCGATGCCGTGGTTGGTGTTGCCCTTGCGCTGGAAAATCTCGTAGCCGGCGGCGAGCACGCGTTCGCGCACGTCGGCCTTGTCGATCGGCGCGATGCCGTTGAGCTGGCAGTAACGGTCGACGTCGAGGCCGCAGACGTTGCACAGGCTCCAGGGAATGAAGGCCGTCGACCCGTGTTCGCCGAGGACGTAGCCGAAGATGTTCTTCGGATCGATGCCGACATGGTCGCTGAGGAGGCGCATGAAGCGCGCCGAGTCGATGATCGTGCCCGAGGAAAAGAGCCGTTCGGGCGGGAAGTTCGAGGCGTCGAGCGCGACACGCGTCATCACATCGACCGGGTTGGTGACGACAATGACGATGGCCTTGGGGGCGTACCGTTCGACCTCGGCGATGATCGAGCGCATGACCCGGGCATTGATGCGGACGAGGTCGTCGCGCGTCTGATCTTTCTGCAACTGGGCGCCGGCGGTGATGACGACAATGTCGCTGCCGGCGGCATCGGCGTAGTCGCCGGCGATCAGGGTCGGGTTCTTGGCGTAGGTGAAGGCGGTGGTGTGGGCGAAATCCCAGAGTTCGGCTTCGGCCTTGGCGCGGGCCTGATCGATGGCGACGATTTCGGAGACCTCGGCCATGTTGACGAGGAAACCGACGATTTCGGTGCCGACGGCGCCCATGCCGATGACGGAAACTTTCATGACAAATCCTTGTGTGCAGCGTGGCGGCGGAATGGTCCCGGCGGCGTTCAGCCGGTGTGGGTGACCTTGATGAACGTGTCGCGTTCCATGTCACGCATCTCGACGGCGATCTGCAGCGTCAGTCCCGGCGGGGCGACGAAGTGCTTCTGCAGGACCGTCTGCAGGCGCTGCGACAGATCGCGCTTGACCTCGGGCGAACGTCCGGCGAGCAACGCGAAGGTGACGTAGACGAAGCCGCGATCGCCCGGCTCCGTGCCGATGACAAAATCATCGACGCGGACGGCGCGGCTCTTGATGTCGATCTCGGTGAACTGGCCGGAATCGGCGGCGGCGCGGTTGCATTCGGCGAGCACGGCGGCGAGGTCGACGGCCGGCAGGTTGGCGGTGTATTCGAGGGTCAGGTTGGGCATGGCGGAATCTTTCCTAAGCCGTTCGGGTAAAGCGCCATTATCGCCGGGATGGCGGAATCAGCGCGTGAAATCGGTGGAACGTCGGTGGCGTGCACGATCAGTCTGAGTTGGCGAGGTCGGCGTCAATGAACGCGCTTAACGCCGAACGAATATGCTCGACGCGTTCGGGTGTCTCGATCGCCCAGCGGTGGATCGGGTGCGGGCAGTCTCGGAGCAGCAGGCTGTCGACACGGCGTGCCTGCCGGAACGAGCTTCGGTACATCGCGTCGACTTCCTTCGGGATGACCGCGTCGTGTTCGGCGGCGACGTAGAGGACGTTGCCGGTATAGGCGGCGCACAAGGCGCCGGCGTCGCTGTCGAGATAGGACTGCGGCCGGCGGATGGCGTCGGTGAAGCCGTGGCCGAAGCGCAGCGACCAGGCATCGCGGACATACGCGGCAGGGCAGAACAGGACGAGGTTGCGGGCGTTCGCCTGTTCGAGCAGCTTGAGCGCGCCGTAGCCGCCCATGCTCGTGCCGATGAGGAAATCGATCGGCAGTCCGAGGTGACGGAGGACGATCAACGCGTCGTCGCACCGGTCGGCGAGCGAGCACTCGCTCCGCTCGCCGGCACTGTCGCCCCAGCCCGAGCAGTCGAACGAGGCCCAGCCAATGCCGCGGTCGGTGAAGCAATCGGCCAGATAGTTGGTCGATGCGCGCGTCGACAGGCCACCGCCGTGCAGGGACAGGGCGATGCCGCGGCCGGCTCGCGTTGGCGGGATGAAGTCCAGCGCCAGGCGCTTGTCGCGGTAAGTGAGTATTTCCGTCATGGGAGCAAACCTGAGAGCGGAGGCCAGAGTGGACGTAAATGCAGGCGCAAAAAAACCGGCCCGCAGGCCGGTTTTGGCACGAGTGCTTAGTGCTTGTTGCCGAACAGCGTTTCGACCGGAAGGATGCCGATCTTCTTGCACCATTCGGCCGGGCCGGTGGTGTGGATCGCCGAACCGTTTGAATCGACGGCGACGGTGACCGGCATGTCCTGCAGGTCGAACTCGTAGATCGCTTCCATGCCGAGATCGGCGAAGCCGACAACCTTGGCGCCCTTGATCGCCTTGGCGACAAGGTAGGCGGCGCCGCCGACGGCCATTAGGTAGGCCGACTTGTTGTCCTTGATCGCCTCGATGGCGATCGATCCGCGCTCGGACTTGCCGACCATGGCGATGAGGCCGGTCTTTTCCAGCATCATGCGGGTGAACTTGTCCATGCGCGTTGCCGTCGTCGGGCCGGCCGGGCCGACCACTTCGTCGCCGACCGGATCGACCGGGCCGACGTAGTAGATGACGCGGTTGGTGAAGTCGACGGGCAGCTTCTCGCCCTTGGCCAGCATGTCTTGCACGCGCTTGTGGGCGGCGTCGCGGCCGGTCAGCATCTTGCCGTTGAGCAGCAGCTTCTGGCCCGGCTTCCAGGCGGCGACCTGTTCCTTGGTCAGCGTGTTGAGGTCGACGCGCGTCGCTTCCTTGAGGTCCGGCGTCCAGGTGACGGCGGGCCAGTCCTCGAGCTTCGGCGGTTCGAGCTTGGCCGGGCCGTTGCCGTCGAGGTGGAAGTGGATGTGGCGGGTGGCCGCGCAGTTCGGGATCATTGCGATCGGCAGGTTGGCGGCGTGCGTCGGGTAGTCGACGACCTTGACATCGAGTACGGTGGTGAGGCCGCCGAGACCTTGCGCGCCGATGCCGAGGGCATTGATCTTCTCGTAGAGTTCAAGACGCAGTTGTTCGGCCTTGGTCGTGGCCCCCTTGGCCTTGAGTTCCTGGATGTTGCACGGCTCCATCAGCGCTTCCTTGGCCATCAGCATCGCTTTTTCGGGCGTGCCGCCGATGCCGATGCCGATGATGCCGGGCGGGCACCAGCCGGCGCCCATCTGCGGCACGGTCTTCAGCACCCAGTCGACGATGTCGTCGGACGGGTTGAGCATCGCGTACTTGGCCTTCGCTTCCGAGCCGCCGCCCTTGGCCGCGCAGATGACGTCGACATGGTCGCCGGGGACGATTTCATAGTGCACGATCGCCGGCGTGTTGTCCTTGGTGTTCTTGCGGGAACCGGCCGGGTCGGCGAGCACCGAGGCGCGCAGCGGGTTGGTCGGGTCGTTGTAGGCGCGCTTGACGCCTTCGTTGACCATCTCCTGCAGGCTCATCGTCGCGTCGGCCCATTGCACGTTCATGCCGACCTTGAGGAAAACCATGCCGATGCCGGTGTCCTGGCAGATCGGGCGGTGGCCTTCGGCCGACATGCGCGAATTGGTCAGGATCTGGGCGATGGCATCCTTGGCCGCCGGATTCTGCTCGCGGTCGTAGGCGTCGCCGAGGGCCTTGATGAAGTCGAGCGGGTGGTAGTAGCTGATGAACTGGAACGCATCGGCGATGCTCTGGATGAGGTCTTCCTGCTTGATCTGGGTCATTTCAGGTACTCGCTTTGGTTAATGGAAAAGATTGATGGAAACAACGAAATCGTGTTGCCGTGCAGTCTGTCCTGCCCCGCAGAATGGCCAAGATTCTACATCAACGCCGGCCCTCTGCACCGTGCTTTCGGGCGATAATGGGACGCTGACGACGGTGGCGGAGCAAACGGATGGCGCGTATTTCCGGGGTGTTGACCGAGACTTTTCAGCGATTTATCGCGTCGGAGCGGGCCGGTGGCTATCTGTTGATCGCCGCGACGCTGATCGCGATCGCGCTCGCCAATTCGCCTGTCGGCCCGGCTTACCAGGCGGTCTGGCAGGGCAAGGTCCTCGGGCTCAGCGTCGAACACTGGATCAACGACGGGCTGATGGCGGTCTTTTTCCTGTTGGTCGGCCTTGAACTTGAACGTGAACTCTACGTCGGCGAGCTTTCCGAACTCGGCAAGGCCATGTTGCCTCTGGTCGCCGCGGTTGGCGGCATGCTGGCGCCGGCGCTGGCGCACTACGCGTTCAATGCCGGCACGTCGACGCAAGGCGGCTTCGGCATCCCGATGGCGACCGACATTGCCTTTGCGCTCGGCATCCTGTCGCTGCTCGGCAACCGGGTGCCGGCGGCGCTCAAGGTCTTCGTCGTCGCCTTTGCCGTCATCGACGATCTTGGCGCCATCCTCGTTATCGCCGTTTTTTACACGGCCGATCTGTCGCTGGCTTATCTGGCCGCTGCGCTGGCGCTGTGGGCGGCGCTGATCGTGCTCAACCGGCGGCGGGTGATGGCCCTGCCGGTCTATCTCGGCGGCGGTCTGCTGATGTGGTTCTGCCTGTTGCATTCGGGGGTGCATGCAACGCTGGCCGGCGTCCTGCTCGCCTTCGCGATTCCCTTCCGGCATGTCCGGGCAGAATTGCCGTCGCCGTCGCATCGTCTCGAACATGCGCTGCACCGACCGGTCGCTTTCCTCGTCCTGCCGCTGTTCGCGCTGGCCAACACGGGGGTTGTCCTGACATCGGACTGGGCGTCCGGGCTGCTCTCGTCCAATTCGCTCGGCATTGCCGCCGGTCTGTTGCTCGGCAAGCCGGTCGGTGTCCTGCTCGCTGCTTCGGCGGCGGTCGCGGCGGGTGCGTGCCGCCTGCCGGAAGCCGTCGGCTGGCGGCATCTCGTCGCCGCCGGTGTGCTCGGCGGCATCGGCTTCACGATGTCGATCTTCATCACCAATCTGGCTTTCGCCAACCAGCCGGCGATCATCAATGCCGCCAAGATCGCCATCCTGGGGGCATCGTCGCTGGCGGGGACGCTCGGTTTTCTGCTGCTCCTGCGGCGCTAGGCCGATGCTTGCTGGCCGATTCTTTCGTGCAGACGAGCGTTTGGTGATCGGCAGCCATTCTGCTAGAATGCCGCCTCCCGGAGAGATGGATGAGTGGTTTAAGTCGCACGCCTGGAAAGCGTGTGTAGGGTAATACCCTACCGCGGGTTCGAATCCCGCTCTCTCCGCCATATAAAAATAAAAAGCCCTTGTAAATCAAGGGCTTTTTATTTTGTTTGGCTTGGCGGTATGCCATTCAGTGTGCCATCTGCTCTGTTCTTCGGTATTTGTCTGCAGAACAACTGAATGACATTGTTTCCTGCATTGTCCTCTCTGATCGACGTCGCTCGCACTGCAGAGGGGCTGGTTTCGTCGTAATGGTGCTTTTTTTCTATCCTATGGATGGCGCCATAACTTCGTATATGTTCCGTGAGCTTCTTTTCGTTGGTTTGCAGCGGAAGACAAGGGTTTCTTCTGCAAAAGGTCTGTGTATTCTATTTTGTTATGTATATTATAAATATATATAACACATTTATATATAGAGTATATGTAGCCCGATAGCGTCAGCAAGGAATTGCTCGAAGGCATTACAACAGAGTTTCGTTACTCCGTTAAACCAATTCTGTCAGACCTGCTCCCAGACGAGTCTTTGTGAGACTGGAGCCATCCTTTCATTAACGAACAGGAGGGCACCATGACCCACAGTAAACATGAGACCACGCCGATTGCCAGCGATTCTGTAGCAGAATCGCTTCCTCATTCCTCTACCGCTGATCCACGCCTACGGTACTTCTTCGAGAAGTACGAACAGACGAGGAAAAAGTATGGCATTGCCGAGAGCGATCAAGAGACTACCTTTCTGGCGATTGAGCGATTCGTCGCCGATGTCATAGCAGATCATCAGCCTGGAATCCAGATTCGAGAGGGCAGGCATGGCAAGTTGGAGTTCCTGCAATCACCGATCGCTAAACGATACTATCGATCGATGAACGAGTATCTCGCTCGATACCAACCAGGAGTCTTCTATAGCCCTCTGCTCGACTTGTTCTACGAGTCTTGCCGCGAATTAGGCATCTTGGCATATCGGTTCGATCCGCTGATGTCTATCGACCCATTTGTACTCATGTACGTCGATAAATTCAATCAACTCCTTGAACGCATTCGAGAGAAGGGTAGCACTCGCGAGTTCAAGAAGAAATTGTCGAGCAATTTTGGTAAGCGGTTCGGAAAATTTCTGGGATTGGTTGAGTACGTTGATGCACTCTTTGACCGTGTGCGGTCACGGTTAATCGTGATCCGCTTGGAGTTGAAATACCACCCCGAAAAAGCAAAGGAGATGGTGCCTGGTCAAGCACAGAAAGACCTAAAGCACCTTTTTCGCAATATGCGCAGTAAGCCCAGTCTTTTCGATGATCGTGTTGGGTGCATCTGGAAGATGGAGTACGGAGACTATGGTGGGGAGCACTTCCATCTTTTCCTGTTCTTCACCAACGATCGGATGCAGAACGATTGCCACCGAGGCATGGCGATTGGCGAGTATTGGGAGCACGTCATTACCGGTGGTCGTGGTACTTACTTCAATTGCAATTCTCCAGAGAACAAGAACAAATTTGACGGATATGGATTGTTGGCAATCGGTCGTGTCGAATATTCCGATGATCGGAAGCGCTACAACCTACTGACTTTGCTCGCCTACGTCTGTAAGGAAGAGCAGGCTGTTAGGGTAAAGCCGAAGAAAACGTCACGGTCGAATGATCGAGGTGAAATGCCTGGTGAGAGTGCAGCGCGAAGGGGAAGGCCGAGATCCATTGATGTGCCGTACCGAGACTATCTGAAGTTGGTATCTTAGAACGCTAGGTGCCCCACTATTCGCACGATCGGTTTGCTCTGATACCTGTCGCAGCCTAAATTCAAACTGATCGGCCAGAGCCGCCATTGCCCTACCGCGCTCAATTGGGCGCCAATGTGCCGGTATCCTGTCGTTCAAACTATTGAGGGTTAGAACGACGGCTTCTCTACATAGCGAACGTGATCTCACAACTCGCTCAAAGCAGATATTGGTCACTTTGGGATGCAGAAATTCCGATGCCCCGCGGCGATAAGCGCTTCGCTCTTGGCTTGCCAGTTTTGAGTCGATCAAGCCGAGCACCTTGGCGCTTCAGCAAAGCCTTACACCCAGAAAACAATGTCGCTCGGCCGGTAGTCGGCAGCTTTCTGGAGCGAGGGATCATTCCAGCTGACCGCACGCAGCCCCTGTCGAATGCGATCTGGTACTGATCTTGTGTCGCTTATAGGGATGAAGACATTCGGAAGTGAATTTTCGTCACCAAAGTCAAGGGCATGTGCTCTATCTTGGAGCGGTTGGTCACCTGCGGCCCTGTAGAGGTAGGTTAGATGTCGTACCACTACAACCGCATCGACATGCGCAAACTGGACCGCCGCTCCTGTTTTGTCTTTTAGGTACGAGTTTTTCGTGAGGAGGCCACATTGTTCGTGCTTCAATACCGTGATCGGTTCGTAAATAAAGTCGTCCCACACGATAACGAGCACCGACGTCTCTGCCTGAACAGCCTTGAACTGGGCGAACTTCTTATCCGCATCAAGTAAGAAATCCTTGACCGGATTATCTCGTGGCAGAGTGAGTCCGCCATCGCCTACCAGTTCCCCCACTTTATCCATCGGTAGTGCACGGCCTGCGACTTGAAACGCGTTGGTTCGCCGGGTGCGAATGTGTTCCAGCAGTGATGGAGTCTTCACCTCAAAGAGGAAACGTCTATCCGGCGTGACGACCCGAAGCTCCGGGCGTTTTCCGGCCACCGACACCGCCGGCTCATGCTGAAATGTGGTGCCCGCAGGCCAATCCAGCATCAGCAGTTTCCGTAGTACCAGTAGTTCCGCCAGTTTTTGCAGGAGTTGCTCGTAATGAGGCTCGTGCTTCTCCTTTCCGCATATTGCAGCGATGTCCTTGATGAACTCGAAGCCGAGACTTGGCAGCTTCCTCTCGCAGTCGGCACATGCGTCGACGATGCTGTGAGCCATAGCGTGGGGAGGTAGCATCGAGAAGTGATAAGAAAACCAATGCCATTCCTTCGCTCCCCCGATACTCAGCGCCGCTTCCTTAAGCAGCTTGGTCCAGGTTTTTTGATCCAATTTTTCAGGCAACGGAGACCCTCAATATCATGGTAAATTTTGACGACTAATATACTCTCGCCCCGTGGCAATCGCGGCCAGAAGGCTAGTGCTTCTGCTCGAACAGGGCAGTTTATGGCTGACTGGACATCCTGTGGGCAACACCGACTGTTTCCACCTGCCGAGAGCACAAATTTTGAGTTGGGCCGGGAAACGGTCACTCGGGATTCCCTGTCAAGATGCAGCGACAGCCGTCCGGAGAGCAGCGATACGGGTGAGGTCAGGCGCAACCGGACGGCGGCAAATAGAACCGAATATCAACGCTAACCTAAATCTGACCCACCGTTATAAAGCGGCCGTACAATACCAATGGCACTTCTAGCCGCTTTCAGAGCGAGTCAGTGCGTTAGTTCACGCAACTTGAACTGCTGTTGGTGATAATGGATTGAGCGAATGAACACCGCCGCCTTAAAGGTCAAGACCGCTTCCGAGCCCATGGAACAATTGCCAAGCCCACGCGAACTTATGCGGGCTCGTCATCCGGACCTGTTTTCAGACTCGGTCATCGAATCTCGTCCGGTCTTAGCTCGCCCGGTTTTCGATCACCATCTTGACACGCTAACCGCGCGCAAGGAGGAATATCAGTTCGAGCACTTCTGCCGACTGATCGCCGAGAAGGAGATCTGCCCGAACCTTAGGATACAGACAGGTCCCACCGGTGGCGGCGACAGCAAGGTGGACTCGGAAACCTATCCAGTGGCGAAGGAAATCTCCGAACGGTGGTGGATCGGGGAAACGGAAGGTGGCTCGGAGCGCTGGGCATTCGCATTCAGCGCCAAGAAGAAATGGAAGCCAAAGCTGGAGGCAGATGTAGAAAGCGTACTCTCGACGAAACGCGACTACCAACGGATCTATTTCTTCACCAATCAGCTAGTCAGCGACAAGCTACGGGCGAACACCGAGGATGCACTGACCAAGATTGCCGGCATTCCGGTTCACATCATGGACAGGAATTGGCTCGCAGATCGCATCTACAGACACGGCCACCTAGAACTCGCTATATCGGTACTTCAAATTGAGGATGCATCTCATCAGGGCAGCCTGCGGCTTGGGCCTGAAGACACAAGGCGGAAGGCTGACCTAGAAGAACTTGACGCGCAGATTTCCGATCCAAGCCGCTACCAAGGCGCGCGGTATCAATTGGTCGAGGACTGTCTCAACGCAGCAAGACTCGCGCGAGGGCTAGAACGGCCGCGCGTAGAGATTGAGGGGCGCTTTGTAATGGCCAGTCGCATTGCGTCTGAGTTGGGAATTCCAAGCCAACTGCTGCGCGTTGCCTATCATCGCGCCTGGACGGCCCACTGGTGGTTCGAGGACTTCCATGACTTCCTTGTCCACTACGAAGAGGTCGAGCGACATGCAGCATGCTCTACCGAGGCCGGCGACCAAGAGCGACTGTTCAACCTGAACCAGCTTCTGGTAACACTTGAGCACCGGAATCTGGTGCCAGCAGATCGGAGCCGTGCCATTGAGCGACGTCGGGCGCTCGTTGCTCACTTGAAAACTTTGGCAGCAGAAGAAGCTAGGCCGAATAACGCATTGTTCGCGCGCATGCTGGGAATCTTCATCGAGCTGACCAACACAATGTACGACGAAGATTCTCAGGCGCCATCGGCGTTCTGGGCGGATTTGAAGGAGATCGCTGAAGCTTCCAGGCACTTGGGACAGTTCCCCTTTGATTTGCTGTCCAATATGGTTCACGAAATGAGTCAGTTGTTCGACACCCCGGAGTTCGACAGCCTCTTTGAGCTTGTCGTAGATGTACAGCGACAGCGTTTGAGCGACGGCGAGGCTGGCGAATCCTTCAGGTTGCGTGGCCGGCAAAAGTTGAAGAATGAAAAGCCCTATGAGGCCATCCGTTGGCTAGGGCGAGCCGAAGAGCTCTTTGTCAAGGAGGAGTATCAACGCCAGCTGATACTCACGTTACTGGACAGCAGTTACGCGTACGAGAATACTGGCCTACTATGGGCGGCGCGCAATAAGCTCATCGTAGCGATCGAGAGTGCCTTCCGCATGTTCAAGGCAGAGGGGGAAATGCCGCGCATCGCGCATCATTGCTTGCGACGCTTGACCTGGATCGAAATGCAGCTAGGGCGAATTCCCCAGATACTCCAAGCGATTACTTGGACCCGGATCTGTGAGGGAATGCTGAAGTCAGCGGGGCAAGGCAAGGCCCAATCGGAACAAGAAACGATGCTGCTTCAGGCCGTACTCGGCATTCATTTGCTGAACGTCCCCTTCTCGCGGATTTCTGCGCTTGAGCTATTGCCGGACATCTTAGCGCGACTCGATCTCGAAATGCCGCGGCTTGCCGTCCTGTATGCGCTTGGCCATGACGAGCGAGTCAATAATGAGGGCTTCGCGGAGACACCCAAAACCCCGAAGGAGATGCTCGATTTCTTTGTGCACTGGCAGGATCAACCTGCCCGTGAAGATATTCCGAGCGAGCCATCGCTAGGAGAAGGAGCGCGCGCGATAGTCCGTTCGATCATCTTGGGGGCCGAATTCGTTATCGACTGCCCGAACGACTTTGCCTCGATCAGCGTTGCTGAGTCCTTACTTGGTGCCATGGAAGCGTTTATGGCTACTAGCGAAGAGGGGGATGTCTTCCCGCACGCGGAAAAGACGGTAATCCGTATGCGCAAATTGAAAGAGCAAGTCACTGGCCTATCGTTCGCCTGGATCGATAACGTGGCGGGGGTCCATGCTGAAATAGTTACCGGCGAGAGCGTTGACTTCCAAAGCAAGGAATCCCTGACGCAGTTCACCGATTTTCTATGCGAAACCACGCTAACCGTTGCTGCACATCGGTTCATCATCCACGACCCCGAAGCATGGATGAAAAAGGTCGCCGGAGAAGAGCGCGGGCTGGCACGAGCTGCGATGCTCGGCAACGTTGTCGCTATTGGACGCAACCTGTTTGGTGATGACGCCAAGGTTCGGTTGTCAAAATGGATAAGCGACAACGACAAGCACTACGACTGCCTACGTGACCAGCATTGGCGCCCAGACCACACTGTTGCCAAGTGCGTCGTTTCTCGGGAGCCTACTAGAATGGGAAGTGGCCCTCCACCAGAGGAATTGATGGACGCCTCCCAGCGCAAGCATACGCAGCGCAAGGTGTTTTCCCCCATCGATATTCCTGTCTGGGACAAAGCCCGCTGGGCGGGGACTTGCTACGGGTGGGACAGCCAGCACCCACCTTTCATGGGGCTGATGTTCAGAAACCTCGAAGCGGGAATAAAAATATTTACAGACTGGCATGCTCGATGGGGCCGAGAGGAAGCCGAAGACGCTTTGCGCGTTACTATCGTGACGGGTATCTATAAAACCAATCCCCACCACTATGGCGTGATCGTTGGGCCAAATATTGATAGCATCGCGGCGGATCTAAAAAGCGGCGACACAATTGCCATGGTCTCGCGTATCAATCGCATGACGCCGGCAACGTCGGAAAACCTGATGAATTTCTTGGAGGCATTCAACAAGTTCCATGCCTTCTTTCTGATGCCCGCTCAGCTGCCAAGCAACGGGAAAAACGCACCAGAGATCGAATTAAAGCTCGCTCTCCTCAAGCATCATTTGCACGTCCGCCCTGCTTGGCAAATCGGCGAAAACGACCATGACATCGTCGTCCTTGACGACGACGAAGACCCCTTTATCCCCGAGGGTGTGGAGGATGCACCAGTGATCAAGGCAATTGCTATACACCGCGCCAGAAAGAATGGGCGCTTGCGCTGACCATCTGCTTTCCCAGTCGACGAAACTCCGCTTAAATTCGGAGTTCGCCAGCCTCAGATTAACAACGTTACGTTCGGCGCGATTGTTCGCTTAGGGCAGGTATCCTGCACGTAACTGCCTGATAACCCGTGACTGGCCAATGACAAGCGGTGGTAGCAGCGTGTATGAATCAACGTTGTCGGATCGGAACCATCATGATTTAATGATGATGACATCATGCGCAATAGGATCTGCTCTTATGACTATTTCCCGCGAACGTCTCGCCGACCTGCTGGTTGAACCTCGGGAAGACCTGGATTGCGAAGTCAAGAATTGGCTTGATCTTCGAGCCTCGAACGATGACAAAGCAACGTTTGCCAAGGCAGTTCTCGCCCTCGCTAACCACGGCGGTGGATTTATCGCCCTCGGTCTAGTTGAAACGGATGCTGGCATAGTGGAAGCTGAGGATCGGCCCGTGACACTCGACGGCTACAACCAGGATCTAGTCAATGGTATCGTCCAAAACTACTGTGATCCGCCGTTTCATTGCGCGGTACACATCGTTGCAAACCCAGTCGGCGCAGTTTTTCCTATCGTGATCGTTCCTGGCGGGCATCGAGTGCCAATTCGAGCACGTCGAGCAGGGCCCAATGGAAATACGGTTCAGAACAATGCGATTTACATTCGCAAGCCGGGTCCCCGCAGCGAAACGCCTCAAAGCGCGCAGGACTGGGATGATCTCTTAGGCCGGTGCCTTCGCAATAGACGCGACGAGATGTTCGATCAGATCAGAGACTTGATCACCGGTGCTGTTCCTCAGGCAGCACCACCGCCGGAACCTGTTCGGCTCGACGAATGGATAAGGTCTGCAAGGGGCCGCTGGAGGGAACTCATCGACCCGCTTCCTGCCGGAGTTGGGCCACGTCTACCCCACGGACGCTACTGCATCGCCTATGAAATCGTCGGCGAGCGCAGGCAGATTGCACCCGCTCAACTTCCCGGTGTGTTAAGAGCGAGCGTTGTCCGACACACGGGGTGGCCGCCATTCTGGTATCCGACGCGAGCCGGGATCGAGCCTTACCCAGTCGACGGAGCGGTCGAATGTTGGTTGGGAGGTGACAATCAAACCCCACCCGCAGATCGCGATCCTGCGCACTCTGATTTCTGGCGCATTCATCCAGATGGATTGGCCTTCCTCATTCGAGGCTATCAAGAGGACGGTCAAGACGCGCAGCGCCCTGGACTCGCACGAGTTCCAGCAGGCTCTATCTTCGACATTACCCTGCCAGTCTGGAGGATTGGTGAAGCTCTTCTACACGCAAGGAGTATTGGGAGTAACCTCTTCGAAGGTCCAACAACGGTCAGATTCATTGTTACGTATGAGGGGCTAGCCGGTCGATCGTTGGTGAGCATGGACAACCGCCGCATCGTATGGGAAAACAGGGTTGCTCGCCAAGACTCGATAACTTTGAACACACACATTGACGCGCAGGCGATTGAGCCGAACTTGCCGGAGATTGTTCATCCGCTTCTATCGCCGCTCTATGCGCTTTTCGATTTCGTTGAACTACCGATGGAGTTGGTTGTGGAGGAACTGGCACGCATGAGGGGGGGCAATTTCTGAGAGTCCCCTCGCGTGCTTATAGGAGAGGCCGCTTTGATTTCGAAAGCGGCCGCCAGCGCTTGGTCTGTTCATTGTCCCAGGCCGATGAGCGGAGTTCGGTCAACTCCGACCGTCAGAACGGCTGACGTCCTTTCAAAAGGGCATCCAAAATTCGCGCATATTCCTTAGCGGGACGGAAGGAAATAGAAGTCACCAGTGAGCGATGAAGATTCCCAAGGAGTCTGAGCATCGCCACTTTTTTTCACGACATTCATGCGTACGCGCTTGAATACGTCTTCGATCTTTATTCCTGGGACATCCCTCGCCGTCAAAAGCTCTTGAGTGTAAAGGCCGTTTCGCCCATCGCCATCGGCAGCAACTCTGCCGGGAGCCGTTGCGTAGGCGATCAGCGTGCCTGTCGGCGCGTTAATTTGTGCCAACCCCTGCCCACCGCCCCTGAACCTCCGTTCGAACGGGTTGTTGCGACAAGCGTCAAGAATAACCATGGAAAGCCGGGCGTTGCCCAACTTGTCGAGAAGCTGATCGACATCGATAGCCTCGCTACTGACCGCGCTTTCGGTTCGAATCTCGGCATCGACTGGAATCAGGTAGTTGCGTCCTTTTACCTGCATTCCGTGCCCCGCATAATAAACAAGGACCTCGCTGCCTCGAGGGATCGCATCCCCAAACGTTGTCAGCGTACGCAACATATCCCTGAGGCCAACATTTGTTCTTAGGATGACTTCGAATCCGAGTCTTTTCAGCTTCGCAGCAATGTCAGTAGCATCGTTGCTCGGATTCTTGAGTGCAGCGACGCCTGGGTAGGCGGCATTGCCAATAACCAGTGCAACCCTTCGATCCGATTTTGCTATATCAAGCGCCGGCGCGCTCGGGACCGGAATGGATGCGGACGAACTGGTCTTCGACAACGACGCCGTCGGCTCGACCGCCTGGAGTGCCACCAGGCTTAAGGCGCCACCGTGAATCCAACCAACCGCCTCCCCTTCCTTCGCTACCTGCAACCATCCATTCGGCAGGCGGCCAATCAGATTGACAAGGCTTTCCATAGGTAATTTGCCGACACTCCTTGCCTTGGCATCGGGTCTGGTGCGGATAATCGCCTCCGATTCAGCGACCCGTGCCGATGCAGTGATTTTTTCGATATCGCGTAGCAGGACGACCGTACTGAGCTGACTTTGCCGTTCCACGGAGACAAACCGCACTGTGTCGTCGCTTCTCAGAAAACCACGATACGCGCTACGCACACTGGACAGGAAGGTCGCCGGAAGGCTTTTCTCCAGATTCTCTACGCAGCCGCTGGTCGTCCAGCACCACTCGACAGTTCCCCGCGCTTTGATTGGCAACGACCTTTCAAACAGTTCGCCAGTTGGTGATTGGAGTCGAAATGTCGCGACATACGACACGACGGTCTCCATATTTCTGGGGTTCATGTCGTACGAGAGGTGTTCTACCGAAACCTGAATATTGAACGATGTCTCGTTCTGCGAACCCTTCGGATCGGCTTTCGAGATCCCTTCAACGGTCGTTGCACGCAGATCTCGTTCGGCCTCGGATCGAATGTTGACTGAAACGGAAGGAACCCCTGGACCAGTAAATTCGATCAACGGCTGAATTAAAGTGCCGGCCAATGTCAGATGCAGTGCTTCACCGGCGCCATTGGAAACTGGATTGTCGCTACGCTCATCGGCGACCATAGGCCGAGAATCGGCCGGGGCTTCTGCAAGCGCTGATATCGTAAATACTACAAAACAAAGCGCAACAGCACGATGGATAGCAGAGTTCATTGAACTTCCGTCAGGTATTCGTACTTTACGATTCTAGCTTGGATCAAATTGCGTTGATTGAATTTAATCCCAGCCGGCAACCGTTATCGACAAGTGGAGAGAGGCTGCCTTGCAAATGCTCTGAAAACAACTGCTTGGGATATCTTAAGTCGCCATATCACTGTAGAATTTTGCGTCATGATCCGATCTGAACTCGCCGCGCTGCTGGCTAAGCGCTTTCCGATGCTGACCGCCAAAGATGCGGAAGCGTCCGTCACGGAAATTATCAACAGTCTAATTCACGCCCTCGCGCAGGGGGATCGGGTGGAAGTCCGGGGATTCGGGAGCTTTGCGCTGAACTACCGTCCACCTCGGAACGGACGGAACCCCAAGACTGGTGTCAAGGTAGCGGTTCCCGCCAAATGGGTCCCTCATTTCAAAGCCGGCAAGGAAACGCGGGAACGGATCGACGCGACGACGGTGCCTGAGACCATTAAGAAGGTGGCTTAGCTGATCCCTGGATAAAAAAATCCCGCGCCAGTGTGGCACGGGACATAAATCTCATCATTGCGATGAGTCAGGGAGGGTCAAACATTGTCAGCGGGGGACGCTGAAGCAACACTTGCAGAATACGGTGTTGCGAACGGTCTGTCTGTTCTCAATTTGCCGATGTTTAGTGACAGAGTGTACGGACGGTCAATCGGCCTTGGCCGACCTTGGGCATCTGCCCTGAGTCGGGCGGCAACGCGCTGCTTAACTGCCGTTAAACCTCTAATGGTGTTCAATGGCGGCTATCCGTGATTAAAATATCCGAAGCCTATTTTCTGGGCCGCGTTTCAAATGACAGCGAGTCGTTGATGGTCGTTCGTCACATTTACTGCGGCAGTTGAAGCGGTGATTTGGCCATTGCTGGCGTTAGATTGCCACGCCGTTTCGGTCGAGAATACGGCACCTAGCCGCATTCAAAGGCCGTAATCGCACGGGTGGCAACCTTCCATTCATGCATCCGCAGCTAGCATTGAAACCGCAATCTCTCTAGCGATTTCGAGAACCGCACGGCACGATGCGGATGGTTGCCTCGATTCTGGAACGCCTAATACGATTGATCGTATGATTTCCGGAGCAACAATTTTAGATGCCTGTAGTTTGCCGGCGAGGAGATCATCGCGTACGGCGTGAGCGCCAAGAATGGCATAAAGACGGCCGTCGGCCACAAGATGTTTCTGGATTGGGATCGAATCACATTCCAAAGCCACGCGGATGCTGATCTTCTTTTTTCGGGCCATGTGTTCTAGCAGTTCACGGGATACGTTTGGCGAGCTCGGAAATACAAGAGGAAGACCATCCAGTTGGCTAAATTTCACGGAAGAATTTTGCGTGAGCACGTCACCAACCGGTCCCACCAAGCATGAGACGAGTGCACCAATTGGAATATCCCCCCGGTGTTCCTTTTTGTAATTCCGTACGACAAACCCGAAATCCAGGGCGTCCGCCTCTAACCATTGCGATATCTGGCGTCCGGGGCCATCGACAATGCGAAGATGGATGTGAGGATATAACTCGTTGACCCGTTGATAGAGAAGGCGCGAGAAGTCGTGACTGATCGATGCAAGCACCCCTACGCGCACTGTTCCGGACAATACTCTGGCGGAGAATCTGGCATCACGGCTTAATTGTTCTCCAGCCTCAAGCCATTCAACCGCGCGCGGATAGATGCGAAGACCCGCTTCGTTAAGCCGAACGCCTCGCCCCGTCCGGTCGAACAAACGCCCCCCACAGATACGCTCAATCGTTGCCAACTGACGACTGACGACGGATTGGGCAACATCTCTTGCGGTCGCCACCCGAGTGATACTGCCATGTTCGGCAATCTGAACAAACAGCCGCCACAAATCAACATCCATTGAGCCCATCGTTGACTTTCATGCTATATCTGTAATGACTATCTTACCCCTACGACGATAGCTCTTGCCTGGATATATTGCACTCATTGGTAATCGAGCCGGTTCTTCATGGCGAGATCAATAAGAAACGAAGTGACAAATTCAGTGGTGCATGGACCAACAGGGCGAAAAGGGTGAAGACAAATGAAACCAACGTACGTTAAGGGTTTGAGATGGTGGATCATCGGGCTGGTGATGCTTGGTGTGGTACTCAACTATCTGGATAGAAGCGCTTTGGGCGTCGCGATGCCCACCTTAAGCAAAGAGCTGAATATTTCAACAAAGGAGTACTCCTATATCGTCGCGGCGTTTCAGGGGGCGTATATGGTGATGCAGCCCCTGGCCGGTCATTTGCTGGATATCTTGGGAAGCCGGCTCGGCTACGCGGTTTTTGCGGTGGTATGGTCGATTGCCTGCATATTGCATGGATTGGCTACCGGCTGGCTTTCGATGGGGATTTACCGCGTGTTGCTCGGCTTGTCTGAATCCGCGGTGATTCCCGCCTCGATGAAAGTCGTCGCCGAGTGGTTCCCGGATAAAGAGAAATCGGTTGCGACGGGGTGGTTCAACTCGGGCACTTCCATCGGAGCGATGATTGCGCCGCCGATGGTTGTCTGGTGCATCCTCACCTTCTCATGGCAAGTCGCTTTTGTGATCACCGGGGGCCTGGGGCTTATTTGGGTGGGGGTTTGGCTCTTCGCTTACAAGGATACGAAAGCGCACCCTCGCCTTGATCCTGCAGAACTGGAATACATTACGAGCGGCCAGGCCTCCGACCGTAACAAGGCCGACAAGACAAAGACGCCATGGCGGGCGCTGCTAAGCAACCGCAACCTGTGGGCCCTCATGACTTCGCGCTTCCTGGTTGCACCGGCATGGGCGACATTCACGTTCTGGATTCCAATCTATCTGTCGACGGTGCGAGGAATGAGTCTCAAAGAGATTGCATTGTTTGCCTGGATGCCTTTCCTGGCGGCCGATTTAGGCAGCATTGTCGGTGGCTATCTCTGCCCGTTTTTCATGAACAAATGTAAGGTCTCTCTTATCACCTCACGCAAGTTGGTCGTACTGATTGGCTCGTTGCTCATGTTCGGTCCGGCGTGCATTGGTCTTGCGGCAGATAAATACACTGCGGTGGTTTTGTTTTGCATCGGCGGTTTTGCCCACCAGGCACTCTCCGGTGCGCTGATTACGCTGGCTTCCGATGTCTTTCCAAAAAGCGATGTCGCCACCGCAAGCGGGTGGACCGGCTCGGCTGCATGGCTGGGGCAAGCCTTGTTTTCTCTGGTTATTGGCGCTGCTGTGGGGAAAATCGGGTACGACCCCTTGTTCGTTTGCCTCGCATTCTTCGATGTGCTGGCATCGATCATTTTGTGGAAGATGATCCCGTCGACACAAAGTGCCAATAGTGTGCTGGCTCACCAAGCTAACTAGCAAAAATACTTCTTCCCCATACGGGAAGATTTCCATAAGGAAGTCTTCCCAATCACGGACTTTCAGGTATCTGGATCATGACACGGCCAAACGTATTACTTATCACAGCGGATCACTGGGCAGCATCAATGATGGGATGTGCCGGCCACAGTGCGCTAATGACGCCAACGATCGACCATCTGGCGCGCACCGGCATTCGTTATACGAATTGTTTTAGCACTTGTCCGGTTTGCATTCCTGCCAGACGATCGCTGATGACCGGAACGTTTCCGCGTACCCACGGGGATCGTGTTTATACCGACGCGCTTCCATTCCCAAGAGTTAAAACGTTGGCCCAGTCTTTCCGTGACGCAGGATATCAAGCTTATGCGGTGGGAAAGCTTCACGTGTATCCGCAGCGAGATCGTATCGGCTTTGATGACGTGATCTTGTCAGAGGAGGCTCGTTACAACTTTGGCGTAACCGATGATTATGAGATATGGCTCGGCGAAAACGGCTATCTCGGCAAGGAATATACGCACGGCATGTCAAATAATCAGTATTACACGCGTCCATGGCACCTTTCGGAAGAGGCGCACCAGACATCGTGGGCAACGTCTCAGATGATAAGAACGATCAAGCGAAAGGATCCCACAAAACCGGCATTTTTCTATGCCTCGTACGTCCATCCTCACCCACCGTTAGTGCCGCTGCAGGCGTATTGGGATATGTATGAAGACGTTCCTATACCAGATTCTCCCAAAGGGAATTGGTGCGATGAAGATCATGATGTGCTGAGCAGGCTAAAGAGTCACAGTGCGCCGTACAGTCCAGTGGATATTGCGAGGGCCAAGAGAGCTTTTTTTGCGCTATGCACTCACATTGACCATCAGATACGTCTGTTAATTGGAACGCTGCGCGAGGAAGGCTTGTTGGAGAACACGATCATTGCGTTTTCCTCGGACCACGGAGATTGCCTGTTTGACCACGGAATAGTCGCCAAGCGAAACTTCTACCGCAACTCTACAAATGTTCCTCTCATTCTTTCCGGGCGACCTCTGGGCACCACAGATATTACCGACAGTCGAATCGCTTGCCTGGAAGACATTATGCCGACCTTGCTTTCGGCGTGCGGCATAACCGTTCCGTCGACGGTGGAAGGTTGCGATCTCGTCAACGGAGACAAACGAGAGATGCTGTTTGGCGAGGTCGGTAATGGCGCTGCCGCTACTCGGATGGTGACCGATGGGCGGCATAAGATGATCTATTATCCTTACGGAAACCTTGTCCAAGTATTCGATATGTTGAATGATCCGGACGAGACCCGGAATCTATACCCCTCATCAGAACCGAACGCGGATATTGATCGGTTGACTCAATTCTTGATCTCGAACCTTTACGGCGGCGATGAGAGGTGGGTGGATAACGGGCGACTGCTCGGTGTGCCCCGCGGCACTTATTCGGAACCGGCGATAGATTACGGGCTATATAACCAGCGCGGAGGTCATTGGCCCATTCCGCCTGCTGGGGCCGCGACATTTGTTTGATCTGCGTATCTCGGAAGAACATGGCAGTCGCAAGGGAATATCCTGTGCGCCCTTGTGATTGCCAACTCCCCGGGCTGCTGATAGGTGAAAAATTGCCGATGAAGCGCGGGCCGACACGCCCGCTTGCCGCCAACCGTTGTCGTGAATGGGCTGTTTTCAGTGCGATTGATATATGCAAAGGCTGTCCATTGGCAACATCGTGCGCCGCAGGGAAGCTCGTATCGACGGTATCGGGCATGCTGATAACGACAAGAGCATGTTGAACTACTCTGTTTTGACTGACAGTATCTTATGAATTTACGCGATATCGGTGAGGCGCCCGACTACCGCTTCACGTTGGCAAATGAACGAACTTTTCTGGCTTGGATCAGAACCGCACTGGGCTTTTTGGCCGCGGGGGTCGGGCTTGAGCAAGTGTTGCCCAATCTGACTAACCATGCGGTATGGGAAGCGCTCTCGCTGTTCCTGTATTTCATTTCCGTTACGCTGGCGGCCTATGGCTATTGGCGTTGGCGGTGCAACGAAGAGGCGATGCGCTTGAATCAAGACTTGGCCTATACCAGCGCACAGAAGCTGATTGTGCTCGCGATACTCGTTATTGTCGTCACGGTGACCTGGTGTCTGTTCAGTGCTTGATAAAAACCAGAAGCGACGGGCGGACGACCGCGGTCTCCAACCAGAAAGAACATCCTTGGCATGGTTCCGGACCCTGTTGGCATTTTGCGCCTTGGCGGCAATTTCGTTAAAAGCACATCACGGCCAGGTCGGCTGCGGGCTTGGCCTATTTGCGGCCGTATCATGCGTGGTCGTTGCTGTTCTCTACCTGACTGCGCGCCAACGCAGTCGGTATGACACGGAACTTGACGGTAGCGAGATCTCGGCATCGGTCCGGCCAAAGGCAATTGTCTGTCTGATGGCGTTGATTTTGATCGCACTGAGCGCATTTCCTCTTGCCTCTCGTCTGATCGCGAGGCTTGCAGAGGCTGTCTTCTGAATATTCCTGGAGTCATCGAAAAGTGGATTTTCCGCTACAGCCTTTCGAAGTCATGGCAAAACCAATTGGACCATGCTGCAACCTTGCGTGCGCCTACTGCTATTACCTGGAGAAAGAGCGACTGTACCCGCGGACCAGGAAATTCTCCATGTCGACCGAAGTGCTCGAGACATTCGTTCGCGACTACATCACCTCCCAAGTCAATATGGGGCGCTCGGAGATTGGTTTCAACTGGCAAGGGGGGGAGCCGACGATCCTCGGGGTCGACTATTTCCGGTGCGTGGTCGAACTCCAGAAGCGGTACACGCCGACCGGGATCACGATTCACAACGCCATCCAGACAAACGGCACGCTCCTTGATGAGGAATGGGCTGCCTTCCTGAAGGACCACGATTTCCTTGTAGGTCTCAGCGTGGATGGTCCGCCGTCGCTCCACGACCCTTATCGTGTTGACCTAAAACGTCGGTCGACGCACGCGAAAGTCATGGAGGCGATCGCGTTGCTGCAACGATTCGAGGTCGAATTCAATACGCTTACCGTCGTTCACCGTCTCAACGCGAAATCACCGCGCGCCGTCTACCGCTTCTTGAAAGATACGGGCTCGCGCTATATGCAATTCGTTCCTGTCGTCGAACGTCTTTCTCCGGACGGCGGCCTCGTCGGCGCGCCGCAAATCGATAGCGACGGTTCTGCTTATCCGGTGGCACCGTGGAGCGTTTTGCCGGGAAATTACGGCGATTTTTTGTGCGGCCTGTTCGATGAATGGATCAAGGAAGATGTTGGCAATGTCTTCGTTCAGTTCTTTGATGTTCAACTTGGCCTGTGGATGGGGGCTCCGGCGAGTCTGTGCTGGTACACCGAGACCTGTGGCGGCGGGGTCGCCCTGGAGCACAACGGAGATCTCTACGCCTGCGATCACTATGTTTATCCAGAATACCGATTGGGAAACCTCCTGGAAACGCCCCTTGGCGTACTGGCCAACCAGGACGTGCAGAAAAAATTCGGACAAGACAAATCCAGCCAACTCTCACGTCAGTGCATTGAATGCGCCTACCGTTTCGCGTGTAATGGTGGTTGCCCAAAACATCGTTTTCTGAAGACGAAAGAGGGCGAGTCGCTGAACTATTACTGCCAATCGCTTCGGCAATTTTTCGATCATGCTGGGCCCCGTTTGGAGACTATGGCCAATCTGGTCAGATCGGGGAGGCCTGCATCCGACATCATGCAGCTATTACATGGGAATACTGTCAAACGCCCGGAAAAACCCGGCCGAAACGATCCCTGTCCCTGCGGAAGCGGCAAAAAGTATAAGTTCTGTCACGGAAACCCCCGTTAAATATCAACGGGAATCCTGCAGGCTGAAGAACAAAGCCACAGCCTTCATCAAAATGGAGGAAGCGACGCATGCCTTGAATATCCGTCGTGCTGTTCTAAGATATCTGTGTTGCAGTTAATTTTGCATTTTGCATCATTAGGGATGAGCCCATTATGAAGTCGATACTGTTATGTATCTGCCTTGCCGCCATGATTGCTCCCGCCTTTTCGCTCGCCAGTAGTACAGCCCGCCGCTAAGCCAGCACCACCGGCGCAGAAAGCCGTTGGACTGCCTCTGAACCCGACGCAAAACAACCCGGTCAAAGTAATGCTTAAACCGCTTTCCTCGGTGCTTTAGCGACCGACTCTGAGGGCGGCATTGCCGCCCTCAGCTTTCTTTTGATGACTGTCTTTGATTTTGGTGGCTTGCCGCGTTTCCAAAGGAAAACTTCCGCATTTGCTTTCCGCGGATAAGTTGCGTGGCGTTTATCAAGGCGGGGGGGGTACTGGCTCGGGCGGCAATGTGCCGGTTAAAAATCGCTTGCGTCTTCAGTTTCGCCGATCAGGCTATCGAATGACTGTGCTATTCTGACCAGAGCCGACGTGACAGGTGTTAACGTTGAGTTCGCTCTGGTTATGCACACCACATGTCTGCGAAGGCCGAGACTGTCCAGAGCGACTCGCGTTAGATGCAGTTGCTGGATTTCGGAATCCGGAATGCGGTCAGGCAAAATGCAAACTCCGAGCTTACAAGCAACCAATCGCAACATTGTGTCGACGGTCTCGACTTCCGCTACGACGTTTTTCGCCAAGCCGGCTCTGATAAGCATCTGCCGCAACGCATAGGTCTCCGGGAACGTAACCAAGGGCGTAGAAGACAGGTCGAGCTGTGGTCCGCGGTCTAGTCTTGTATCCTCGTGCGCGAACAAGCACATCTGTTCTTCGAACAGGCGGTAAATCTGTAGCCCATCGGCAGTGACGGCAACATCATAAACAAAGCCAATATCCGCCTTTCCTGTTCGCACCATGTCCACGACATCGGGGGAGCTTCGCCCGGCGATGAAGCAATTGGCACGTGGATACGTCTGCGAAAAATGCCTTATCAGCTGTGGCAAAAAGTAATGACTGAGAGTGTGGACGGTGGCAATTCGAACTTGGCCTGCAATTTCATTGCACTCAGAGCGAAGCGCGTTCACCGTCTCGTCGATCGAACCAAATGCCCGCTGTACGGTTTCGTAAAGCGTCTTTCCGGCGCGTGTCAGCACAACCCCTCTCCCTGTTCGCATGAACAGAGACTGCTGCAGGTACTCTTCGAGTTTAGATAATTGCCGGCTCAAAGCGGGCTGCGATAATCCAAGCTGGTCAGCAGCTCCGGAAAAGGACCCCGCTTCAGAAATCGCCACAAAGTATCTGAGCTGCTGATCGAGTTGTGTCATTTCAAGTAAGCGCTTGCGCGAAACGTCGCGCATTACCGTTGCAAAGCTGGCACAGACTGGAAGCAGTCGGAACGTTTCGAGTGACAAATCTCCGACCGCCGAGCCATCCAGAGATGGCGCTAGTTTAGGTGGTTTCTGCAGTCGTTGCATCCTCTTCTCTGCGGTGCGTTTGTCGTGTGCGGGCCAGAAAATCCCCGTGGCCGGCATGCCTGCGCCAGCCAAGGGTATTGATCAAGGGTGGAAAGCCTGAGAATGTAATTCGCATCGTGTCCTGTTCGTTCGGCCGATACATCGATGGCAGGATGGGGGCTGTTCTCGGCCGGGGAGTGAGTGAGGCGTTCGCATTGCCATCGAATTCACGACCGGAGGAATGACGTACCAATGTGACCGGGGCCTGATCACCCCTCGGTAGAGAAGTGAGCAGGCCCCGGGAGGCTGGATTGTCAGTAAGACACCAAACCGTTTTAGAGCTTCACTAGCGCTCGGTCCACCCACTCCAGCCGATCCTGGCCCCAGAAATGCTCGTTCCCCACAAAATAAGCCGGAGACCCGAAGACTCCACGTGAGATCGCCTCCTCGGTATTCAGATCCAGCGTTTTAGCCATGGCCGAATCCTTGGCCAAGCTCGACAAACGCTCTCCATCCAGCCCACCTTTGTTCGCGATGTCGATCAAAACGGACTGATCGGATATGTCGAGATCCAAGCACCACTCTGCTGCCAAGATGTCTTTAATCAACTCGTGCGGGTCGTGACCTTCGGCGATTGCTGCCAGTACCAAGCATGAAGCAGCATCATCGTTCGGCGTCAGGTATTTTGGCCGAGGTTTCACCGGGATGCCCAGATACTCACACCAGCGCTTGAGCTCAACGACGCGATAGTCCTGCCGTTCCTTTGCCCTTTGGCCCAGTGGAATTCCACCAGTCCTAGAATAAACTTCGAGCAGTCTCACCGGCTTGTAGATTATCTTCGCATCATGCCTCTTCGCGATCTCAAGCAGTCTGTCGGAGCCCAAGTACGCCCAATCGGAATTGATCCAAAAGTAGTAGTCGATCACCTTCCTCATGTTCGCATACGCCTAATCGTGGATCTTGTTGCGCATAGTGACCGAGCAGAGGAACGCCACAACCCCTAGACCGATTAGATACCAGGACAGGTAGTTCGTAGCACCGCCGTTTGCAGCAAGCAGCGCCGTAGCGACGATAGGTGCAAGACCGCCACCAATGGCACCGGAGACTTGAACAGCAAGCGATATTCCGCTGTACCGTACTTCAGCCGGGTATTGCGCTGCGAACATGGTCGATTGTGGACCGTACATAATCGAATAGATCAAGCTGAGCGCCGGGATGATGGCGAGCCAAATCGACAGTTCAGTCTTCTGCTGGAGCAACTGGAAGAACGGGAAAGCGAAGCCGATCAGACAGACCGTTCCAATCGCGTAAAGCCATTTTTGTCCGACGCGGTCACCCAGATGACCAAAGAACGGGATCGTGAAAATGATTGTCGCCGCGCCGAAAACGATAGCATTGAGGATCATCGGCTTCGGGATCCCCAAAGTGTTTGCCGCATACGAAAGCGTGAACGTGACGACCGTATAGAACCACGTCACTTCCGCGATGCGAGCGCCGATAACCCGCAGCGTCGCCCCAGGATGGCTCTTGATGACCTCCAGTGCCGGCACCTTGACTTCCCGCCCTTCCGACTTGAACTTCTCAAAGGCAGGAGATTCCGCGATCCGTACGCGGATATACCAACCCAACAACAACAAGATCGCGCTGGCCAAGAAGGGAACGCGCCATCCCCATGAGAACAGATCGCTTTCGGGAAGCTTTGACACCCAGGCCATTGCGAGTGAAGAAAGGACCAAACCGAAGCCGACGCCCGCCTGCGGAAGAGCGCCAAACAGCCCCTTCTTGCCTTCTGGCGCGTGTTCGATGGACATCAGAACAGCTCCGCCCCACTCGCCGCCGATCGAAATGCCCTGGATCAGTCTCAAAGTCACGAGAGTTAGTGGCGCCCACAGCCCAATCTGATCATAGGTGGGAACAAGTCCAATCAACGTGGTTGGAATACCCATGAGGAATAACGTGATCATCAGCATCGATTTTCGACCGACGCGATCCCCAAAGTGGCCAAAAAGCAATCCACCAAACGGCCTAGCAAAAAATCCGACGGCGTAGGTGCCAAAGGCGGCCAAGGTCCCGAGCAGAGGATCGAGGTTGGGGAAAAACAGTTTGTTGAAGACCAAAGCCGCTGCGGTTCCATAAAGGAAAAAGTCGTACCACTCGATGGTCGTGCCCATGAGGCTTGCCAGGCCGACGGTCACGTAGTGAGCGGCCCCTCGACGTTTTGCCTCTGTACGTAATGAGATCTCTCCCGCTTTAACGCTCGACATGTTGTTCCCTCCAGTTATGAATTTCTAAAACGATTGCACCGTTCAGTAGTGAAGCCATCCTCGCGAATGACCTAACAGGGCCTATTCCCTCGCCGCTTCGTCGGTTATCTGAGGCAGCCGACGAATTGCTTGGGCGGCGACAATTGCGACCCTTGTTACTGGAACAGCGTGGGCGTTTCGATCGGATTGACGTTCAGCTCAAATCCGGGCTCCGCCACGAACACCTGAATGCTCGGGAAACGGCTCGTGATCGCTCGCACGAAGTCGGCAGGCGGCTCAGACTTCGCGCCCATCATTCGGAAAAGCATTTCATGCGGAGGGTACAGAACGACGACCTTGGGCTTCAGGGCAGCTACGCCACGGGCGAGGTCCTCCATGAAATTGAGCTGCATGCCGCCGAGCAGGATGTCGGTCTTGAATCGCCGGCCGAGATCAGTGATCTCCTCGTCCGTCATGCCGTAATTGAAGCCCTCGTTGTAATTGAGGACTGTGAGTCCGCTGGGCAGCTTGATGTGGAAGCCGGTAAACGGGGCGTAGAACGGCGCATTGGTGAGGCTGCTCCAAGCCCATGCCAGCTGAGTCGTGCTTCCCTTGAGCAATTGCTTGGTAATGGAAGTCACCAGATTGATGTCTCGGTGCTTCCAGGGGAACGCCGTAATTTCGAAGCCGGGAAATTTCGCGGCTTCAAACTTCGCGGGGTCGAGGGCCTTTACCTTTTCCGGGTACAGCTTGCGTCGCTTCATCAGGAACTTGCACGCCGTCGGGGACGAAACAACGGTCGCTCCCGAAGTACGGGCGACCACGGGCACATCCAGAATGTGCTCCTCATGACCGTGCGTCACACAGATGTAGTCGGCACGGCTAAAGTCTTCCAGATGGAACCACTCGGCACCGCAATACGGCCTGAAGAAAGGATCGAACAACAGGCGGCCCTCGTCGGTGTCCAGACTCAGGGACGACCATCCGTAGTAATTCAGTTTCAGTTTTGCTGTCATTTGCTTAAACATCCTCGGTTAGTTATCGATTTCAAATACCGCTTCAACCTCTACGGCCGCGTTGGCGGGTAAGCTAGCAACACCAATAGCGGCCCGGGCGTGCTTACCTTTTTCGCCCAGAACCTTCACAAGGAGGTCGGAGGCGCCGTTAATCACGTTCGGAATCGCTGCGAATCCAGCAGCGCAATTGACGAATCCTTTTACGCAGATGGCTTGGGTAACGCGATTCCAGTCTCCGTTTACCGCTTCTCTGAGCTGACCCAAAACGCCCAACATGCAAAGCTGGGCAGCCGAATTCGCGTCCTCCGGAGATACGGCGGCTCCGACTTGCCCGACGTACTTCGGCGCTCCGTCTTGCATCGGGAGTTGCCCAGATATGAACACTTGGTTTCCGCTGGTCTTAAAGCCGACGTAACTACCGACCGGGCGGGAAGGAGGCGGGAGCTGCAGACCAAGCTCCCTCAGGACGTTTTCAACCATTCAAGCTATCTCCTAATGCTGTTGCTAATCCGAAGTCGGACGCTGTGTTGAGTTATAGAGGGAAATCGCCAGAGCTGGGGCTAGGCAAAACTCTCTGATGTCTCATGTGCTTGCGTCGTCTCAGTACGAGACTTTTACGTTTCGCGCATTATTCTGGAGCCAGCGAGGGTGTGCTATAGACCGTGGGGAATAGCAGTTATGCGCGCATTCAAGGCAAGAGCTTCTGCCTCGGAACCCCTGAGAAGATTGAGTGCTTGCCCTGGAGCACAATGGCGATCTCTACGCCTGCGACCACTCTGTCTATCCCGAATACCGATTAGGGAACCTTCTGGAGACGCTGGTCGGCGTGCTCGCCAACCAACAAGCTCCGAAAGATTTTGGACAAGACAAATCCCGAAGCCTCCCGCGTCAGTGCGTCGCGTGCACCTGTCGTTTCGCGTGCAACGGCGGCTGTCCCAAGCATCGCTTTTTGAAGACAGCGACGGGCGAACCGCTAAACTATTACTGTCAATCGCTTCAGCATTTCTTCGAACGAACATGCTGGGCCCCGTCTAGCGACGATGGCTACACGTCTAGCGACAGATTGATATCAACGTGCTTGGCAGATCATTTCCCTTACGGCAAACAGTGCTTCGGCGACGTGCCGGACACCGATCTCGATTGTCTCGGGCTCAAGCAATGCATACCCCATGACCAAACCCGCCAACTGCCGTTTTTCCCACGATGGTCTACAAGGGTTAAATAGTGAGCTAATCGGATAAACGCGGACACCGCGTTGCAGTGCTGCTTCGACGAGCAACTGCTCCACGTTTGCCGGCAGGGATCGAAACCAAACCACCAAATGTAATCCACTAGCAGCACCCTGTACCTCGACCTGACCACCTAAATGCATATCCAGTGCTTTGACCAAAGCGTTCTGACGAGCTTGCTGAAGCCGCCGAATACGCCGGACATGCCTATTATAGCCTCCGGTCTCCAGTAATAGCGCCAAGGCTCGTTGCACTCCCGTCGCAGTATGTCGGTCAGTCAACCGTTTGGCTGCGGCGAAGATCTTTATCAGCGGTTTGGGCAGAACCAAATAGCCCAGGCGGAGCTGCGGAGAAAGCGTCTTTGAGAAAGTGCCGATGTGGATCACGCATCCTCTGGCATCTAGCGATTGAAGCGTTTCTTCGGGGCGAACTGCATAGCGGTACTCACTATCGTAGTCGTCCTCAATGATCCACACCTTGCGTAATGCCGCCCAGTCCAATAATTGCCGTCGTCGAGCGATGGGCAAAAATGATCCTAAAGGAAACTGGTGGGTAGGCGTAACGTAGGCCAGTCGTACGGTCCCCAGCCCGTCTAATTGATCTGTTACGAGGCCATGGTTATCAACGTCTACGCACTGCAGAGCAGCACCATAAGCCTCAAACACATGGTGCGCCATGCGATAACCCGGATTCTCGACGACTACGACGTCTCCAGGATCAGTGAGCAATCGGGCGCACAAATCCAGAGCTTGTTGCGAGCCATTGACGATCATGAGTTGGTCGATTGAACAGACCAGCCCTCGCGTTAGGCTCAAATGCGCTTGTAACTCGCGGCGAAGATCCGGATTGCCTAGGGGGTCTTCATATTCCAAGCGCCTGCCACGTTGACGTTCCACGGCGCGTACGGCCTTCATCCAGTTTAAGGAAGGGAAGTCGCTACCTGCTAAGGGTCCGTAAACGAAATCGATTTCTCCAGTTCGCGCCGGGCTCCAATCCGCAAGAGCCATGGTTGAGATACGCTCGCCAATTGCGGAAAGCCCAAGCATAAAAGAGGCCGCTGCCTGCTCATTGATGGGGTTTGAAAGCTTGGTGACGAGCGTTGCAGGAGCGGCCCCCGTAACTACCCGACTGGCAGCTCCCGGGAATGTCTCGATGAAACCATCTGCTGCCAGTTGCTCGTACACCAGCGACACAGTGGCACGTGACAGACCACGTTCCACAGCCAGAGCTCGTGTTGACGGCACCACAGCACCGGCGACGTAAGTGCCGTCTGCGATCCGGGACCGAAATTCCTCGTAAAGCCGGCGGCTCAGGCCTGTTTTGCTTCCTTTCTCCAAATGCATCACCCCAAACTGGTCTGGTGTTTTTTAAATAAACTGGCTATTGGCTAATGGCCAGTAATCTAGCACAGTGAGACCTACGCTGGAGATGTCTGCCAGACACTTACGAAAGGATGCCTCATGTACCTCCCTCAGATATTCGCAGAACCACGGATTGAAGAATTCCATCGCATCATCCGCGAGAACTCATTAGGCATGCTAGTGACGAACACAGCCAATGGTCTCGAAGCCAATCATCTCCCGTTTCTTTTGGATGAAAGACCAGAACGGGCCGATGTTCTTATTGCCCATGTTGCCCGTGCAAATCCGATCTGGTGTGAGGTCCACGACGGCGATCCCGTCCTCGTTGTCTTCCGTGGTGTTGATGGCTATATCTCGCCAAATTGGTATCCCGGCAAACAAGAAACACATCGACGGGTGCCGACCTGGAACTACGAGGTGGTTCACGCCCACGGCACAATCCATATCCACGACGATGAGAAATTCGTCCGCGGTGTTGTCGGTCGCCTGACTCGCCAGCATGAGGCGGATCAGCCCACGCCCTGGAAAATGAGCGACGCACCACGAGATTTCATGACCGAAGAACTGAGCCATATCATCGGTATTGAAATCCGTCTGAGTTGTTTGCAGGGCAAGCGCAAGCTAAATCAGCACCATAACGCACAGGACCGTGAGGGCGCTATCCGGGGACTGGAAGTGTGCGGTAACTACGGCTTGGCACAGGCTATGAAGGATTCGACACAAACTTCATGACTAGATACAAACTCCACTGCTTCAAAGAATCGTAGATCCGATGACGTTCCTCACCTTCCTATTCGCCGCTGCGATTCTGGCAATTACCCCTGGCCCTGGCATTGCCTATGTCGTTGCTCGTACCGTAGCAGGAGGTCGACGTGAAGGTTTTGCGTCTTGCCTGGGGACAGGGTTCGGCGGCCTCGTTCATGTATTTGCTACCGCACTCGGTTTGTCCTTAGTTCTCGCAAACTCAGCTTGGGCATTCAACCTTATCAAATACATCGGTGCTGCCTATCTCATATTTATGGGAGTGCGTATCCTCAAACGTCGCAAACACAGTGAAATCGCGCCTGCTGCTAGCGCTCAAGGAACTTGGCGAGCTTTCACGGAGGGAGCATTAGTTGAGGCATTTAACGTCAAGACAGCTCTATTTTTCGTGGCTTTTCTTCCGCAGTTTATTGTCCCCAGCGCCGTATTGGTGCCGCAACTGGTTCTGCTCGGATGCGTCTGCGTGCTGCTCAACACGCTCGCAGACGTGATCGCTGTATTCGGAGCGGTTCACCTGTTGAAATCGAGCGCAACTCAGGCCGGTCGGGCAAAAATGCTGAACCGCATATCGGGGGCAACGATGATCGTACTCGGTGTGTTTCTTTCTACAGCACGACGCGGAATGTAGGCAGAAATTGATGTTAAACTGAAAGCCCTGCAGTCGGACTAGACCGCAGGAAGTAGTAGAGACGACTCTGCTTCTTTGTTTTCGTCGGGGACGGCCCCATCGTTATGGGGAACCTGATGAAACACTGGATAATTCTATGCGTGGCCGGGCTTTTTGAGGTTGTTTGGGCCATTGGCCTGAAACACACGGACGGTTTTTCGCGGCTTTGGCCATCCCTAGGAACGGGATTGGCTTTCATTCTCAGCATCGGCCTGCTCAGTTGGTCTATGCAATATGTACCGGCAGGCACCGCTTACGCCGTGTGGGTTGGCGTTGGTGTCGTCGGAACGGCTGTTGTTGGTATGGTGTTGTTGGGCGAAGTCGTCTCACTTGCCAAACTGATAAGCCTTAGCCTAATAGTATTTGGCATCGTGGGGCTGAAACTTTCGTCGGTCAACATATGACCTGTAGGCGCAATATCATCGACCGGGCGTATCCGATTTTTTGTGTAAACGGGGTTTTGGTTAAAGCTGAGGGATACGCTCCTCGAACTGGATGGCAAATCGATTCAGAGCGGCTTTTCGATCACGGATCGGCATGGCCATTTCTGGCTGATGTTGCGAAGACATGGCGTCAATTATCGATCTTCAAGACAAAAATCTCGTCACCAAGATCGAAGCCTCCGAAATGATCCACGGATTCATTCAACCCGGAACAGTCGGAGGCGCTTCGGCTAATAGAGGGCTTATCCGTTGCTATGCGCGAGAATGCCAACGGCCGAAATCGGCGCTACTTCGTCCTTTTCGGCAAGTTATTGCCAACGTCCGCAGTGGCCGATGACTTGCCCGTGATCAGTCGTTGCGAGCGGCCGCTTCACTCAGAGTTCGGCCGTAGCACTTCTGATACATAAGCGGGTGGATTAGGGGCGGATGTGAGTTTACTTGATGGTATGGCCGACAGCGCTTAGCCGTACTCTGTAACAAAAAATATACCGATCTGATATGGATACGCAGGCGAGAAATCTCGCCTGCGTATCCATGTTTAGTTATTCGGAATATTGGTTGAGGTGTGCTCTGCCTTCTCGGCCAGCTTGGCTGCCAACCCCGTCGTTGTGGATGTTGGACTCCCATCATCGACGGAGTCGTGCCCTATCGCCGAGAAAAACTCTTCGACAATATCGGGAGTCTCGTCCTCACTATCCTCGAATGCACCATTGGCAAGCGCCGACCGTGCGGCGGCTTCCAATGCCCGAATATCCACGCCGGAGTCGTTGTGCTGCGCGGCTGTGATTCCAGCCTGAACCACCGCTTCTTTCAGCGTCATTCCGTCACGTAGGCATAAATCGACGTAGTAGACCGGCGCTCGATGCGATTGGGTCGTCGATTTACCCCGCAACTTTAATTGCAACGGCAGATAGCGCGTTGCGCCGCCGCTGACGGCCTCGAAAAACTCCAGTCGGGCTGTCAAGGTCCGGATCGAATTAAAGCCCGTCGTCCGGAAGATGAAACACCCCAGTTCGTCCTCCTGACCTTCGACCTGAACATTCAAACGACCGTAGGGCTTGCACCCTCCCTTTTTGCCCATCTCGCACCCGCCCGGAGACGGGCAGGCGTATTCCTTCATCCCTTCGGAGGTCACTCCCTTGGCGGTTTCCCCGTTTCCGACACACAGCGGGCGCCCCGTTGTTTTGTCGAACAGGCTGTATTCCGCGCGGAGATTCAGATCGCTGGCGTTAAACAGCAGCGTGACGGGAATGGCACGGAGCTTTTCCGTAGCGGATGCTTCGAGCAATTTCTGATGCAGCGGATGCAAGAGCCAACCGTCTTTGGTTTGCACCTGCGTTGTAAGGGTAAAGCAGTCATCCTTTTCCGGCAGACGTTTGCCGTTACGTTCAACCACCTTGCCAATCGAAATGCGTCCGATCACTGGCGGTGTGATAGCGAGACCTTTAATCATGATGAACTCCTGAAATAGAAAAAGCCGCTGTCCGGATTCGCTCCAGACAACGGCTTGTGGTGCCATGGGGAATGGCTATGTGGAAACGGGGGGTCGATTGCTCAAGGCAGACGAGCGCCCCCGAAATTGACGTACGCTGAGGCCGATAGCCTCGGCCTTGCGCATGCTTACAGGATGAGAAATCGCCGGCTGCCCGTGCGCGTTAATGGGTACTGCGCCAACAATTCCGGCTGGTCTTTCAACAGCCGGGCGACATCCAGCCCCAAACCATCCTTCGACTTCTTCCAGCTGACGGACCCCGTCTCAAATAACGCGCGACTGCACTCGCCCATGGCTGCCTGGAGTTGCTGTTTGAGTTTTGATTCCAATGTCTGACGATCCGCAATGAGTTGACGCACTGCCACAAGATCTGAAAACGCCGCCGACAGGATGGTGTCCTCGCGGAAATCCATTTCGACACCGTTGTCCTCTGGATACAGGCAGCGCAACGCCAGATCGGCCGATTCCGATCCATCCGCATCCGGTGGCGTATCGCTTTCCACCAACTGCCAGAATTTCCGCTCCAGTTCGATCAGATTCCGGATCAAGCGCTCATCACGTTCAATACGGTGAATTTCCAGATGCTGGCCGCCAATCAAGACAGCAACATCGGCTGCCTGCTTTCCAGTGACGGCCAATTGATGATGTACCTGGGCCTGCACATATTCCGGCACGCCGTCTTTCCACAAACGGGCGCCATTGATCCCGGCGGTCTTGCACTCCAGGATCTGGACATCGGACGCCCCCATGACCTCCCGGTCAATGTTGGCGAGCATCCATGCCTTATCCGGATCGGGATGCTGAAGCACGGCATTGATCTTGCGAACCCGGTTGCCGGTTCGTTTCGTGTAATGCGCCGCCACAATCGGTTCAAGGAAATTGCCCCAGTAGGTCGGGCTTTCCTCGTCATGCGGATCAATCTTCGGCAGCGCTTGATCGCGGCCGGTTTTCTCCATCCAGAGTTCAAGCTTGGATTTGTAGGGATTCAGGCCGACTGCTGCGGCGGCATCGGAGCTACCGATACCCCGCTTGCGCACTTCCAGCCATTCTTCTCGGGGAAGGTCGTGGGTTTTGATCAGGCGTAGCGCTGGGCGAGCGCGCACCGGTGATAGGGGGATACCCCCTGGTTGAGAATACGACGGACTCGTCGGCTGCATGGATTTTCCTTTCGGGAGGCAAATAGAAAACGCCCCGCGCGATCCGAAGATCGGGCAGGGCGCACATGAGAGCGACAACAGATTGGATGTTTACGCGGGCAGCGGACTATCTGTGGAGGCGATGTGTTTCGTAAAAGAGGGATTCAGGCCGACAGAACCGTACAGGCTATCGCGCGACGTTTATCGGGAAGTACCACCCCTTATCCGTTTTGATCAAACGGAAATTGTCGTGATAAGACTTCTCCTTGATACTGCCAAATGCGTCGGTATCTCGTCCGATCAATCCATCCAGCATCGGAATCAGGCTGGTTGAGATTTTGCACTGACGAAAGTAAGTCTCAGACAACTCCTTTTTTAACTTCGCCTCAGCGCCAATGATAATGTTGTGCTCCTCCAGTAACGTTTTTCCAGAGGCGTTAAGTTGCGTCCATACTTCATCTAATTTTTGCATCTTGGCAAGAGCTTCTGCGTATTGGGGCGAGTCTCGATCACGCATGGAATCGAGTATCACGGACTGCTTACTGCGTTCGGAATACACCTGCTTGAAATCTTCATTGATTTGCCTTTCTTTCGCCTTATAAGCATCTTTTTGAGGGGCAAACTCCTCCCATTTCTTCCTGCTGTCCGAAGAAGGGGTTGAGCGCAGCAAGTATTCGACGCTCACGAGATAATTTCCGTCAGGCTGTTGAACGCCATTGATCTTCTTGAAATCGTGAACCGAGATCAGATCACAGTTCTTGAAGAGCATTTCAAGTTGCTTCTTCGCATCCGACTCCGCGGGCGTTGCTGAAACGCCGCAGCCAACCATCATTAAGGTGGCCAATAACGGCACCACCGCCTGCTGAATAGCCCCCCATTTTTTGGTGGTAGCAGGCAATTGACTCTGTGTGTTCATTCCGGTTTTCCTTCAGTGAAAAGTGCTTGATCGAACAAGGCGCCAAGGCGGCTTGTCGTTCTGGATAACGTCTCGATGAATGGGCGTGTTCTTCATGTCACAGGGCGCTACGGCCCAAATGGGCCGTAAATGCCGTGGTCGTCAATGCATCATAGCGTGATGATTTGCGGCATGACAAGGGTCTCCGCAAAACAAGACAAGGATCACGATCTGGTTCGGCTAGGCCAGTCAGTTCGCGCAAAACGCCTTGCTTTAGCTATGTCGCAAGAAGCGTTGGCGGATAGCGCGGAAATTGACCGGTCTCACATGGGCAAGATTGAGCGAGGGGAACGGAACGTCACAATTCTGAATATCGTTCGAATTGCCCGTGCAATTGGATGCAAACCTTCCGAATTGCTGGTTGACGCAGGCTTGTAGCCACATCGTCCGTATTCCCTCGGTATTTTCGGCAGTTTTTCAGGCTGCCAAGGCCAATGCGGTATCCAGGGCGCGCTGTTTCAAGGTAGCCCCCTGCCCGAACCAGGCAGAATCCATCCGATGCTCGACACTGCGCGAGCGACGTTCGTGATCCACGTATTCGGTGACAGCATTGAGAAGGCCCCAAGCGGTATTTCGAGCCGAATCGAGTTCGGAACCCCGTCCCTGTCCGTCATATAGGTTTTGCACCTTCTTCAGCGCTCGCTCATTGACGAGGCCTGCGCTGTCTGAGGCGGAAGAGGCATCGCACAGCACTCGCAGGAAATAATTCATAGCTTCATGAGTCTTGACCTTGCGTTCAGCCAAGGTCCGCATCCGGTACATGAACCCGTCCCATTGCGACACGGCAATGCCGAGTTGTTGCTTGACCGCTTGGGGATCAAAGCGTGTGCTGTGGGGCACCCTGATGGCCTGGCTGGCGCCGTTCAGAGCGATTGTCAGCGTGTTATGGCAGACCACTCGGATCGTCGTTGGAGTTGCAGTCGTCGCCAGCGTGCCATCGCAGGAGGTGGCCAAGAGCAGGTAGCCATTGACCGTGTCATTGCCCTTAACGGCAGTGGTCTGCCCCGTCTTAGCCAGCGCCCAGAACTTTTTGCCGCCTTTCAGCACGCCGGCCGTTTCCAGTTCAAAGCCCGAGATCTCGGAAAGATCCCGGTAGAACTCCAGGACCTCACGCGGCTGTACGACCTGGTAGCGTTGGGAGACGACCGAAAGCGCTGTCTTCGTGTCGGACCGATAGAGCACTTTCTGTTCGGGAAACGAGTGGATTGTGCCGAGGGTGCCGATCGTATCGGTCATAAAGCGCACTGGCGTTTCTTCGATCTGCCAATCCATGCCGGCTTCCTTTTGCCAGATTTCGAGCGGTTGTTTGGGCGGTAATTGATGACCGAGACCGTGCCAGGGGACGGCGTCGACATACGCCATTTGTTGAACGAGGTGAGCCATGGAAATTCCTTTCGTGAGAGGGATGACGAAACGCAAGGCGTGACGAGGCAGCCGAGAACCGCCGGCAGGTGCTATGTAAGGGAAGGAAGAAGGAAACCGCGGCGGGAATGCAAAAACTGCGCTAGGTCACGCAGCAATCCGTATCAGCGCGGGGTTTCGCGTGGTGGCGCCACACCTGGAATAACATCGTTTGCAGCCGGGGTGGTTTCCGTCTCTTGCCGATCGAAGGCGAGTGGTGTGCGGAAGTGGTGATCGCAAGCAAGGCAATGGTAATTGTCGAACAGTCGTTCATCGATGACATGACCGAGTTGAGCGCCGGTCAATGCGCCGGTGATTCCGCCGACCATGCCGCCGACAAGTGCGCCGATCCACTTGCCAACGCGGGAACCGGTTGGGCCGGCAATACAGCCGATGGATCCACCGACAATCGAGCCGATTTCAGCGCCGTTTCTCGCGCTGGCGATGCCGCTGGCTGTTCCACCAAGAAAACCGACAGTGGCGGCGGCTTTCTTGGCGTAATCCTTGGTTTCAATCTGGGCTGAGAGGCAGTTAGGACAATTCATAGGCATGACAAACTCCTTGGCAGTGTGAAAGTGCTAGAGGTCAGTATTGGTCGGGCATAAGAGCAAAAACGCCCACGACCGTCGGAGAAACGGTGTGGGCGATGAGGAGATATTCCGAAATCAGGAATCGACTTGTTAGAGACAGCTCTCTATGAGAGTCTCAGGTAAAGCGATATGTGATCAAAATAATTTGGAAACGAACTCTTACTTAACCCCCTCAGCTCTATTACCGGGGGGCCTCAGACGAGCCCCCTCTGGAAAGTCGCCGCAGCCAAAAGCGGCATATCTTGATCCAACGATTCAACAAGACTCGGGCTTTGAAAACACCTGTTCGGTGCCCCTATTCAGGAGCGCGCGTGGAGCATTTTCCCTATTAGGGTATCCACAAATCCGATTTCAACGAATGGGACTTGGGCATAGATCATCTCTCTGTTTCCTTCAAGCTTCGCCAGTAAATGACCTCTGCCAAGGAGACGTTCTGCACCTTTCTCACCAAGAGCGATTTCGGACGTCCCTTCAGAGTCGACGCGAAGAATCAGTCGATTACCCAAATTCGAGCGCAGCTGCATTGGCATAACGTAAGCATCCGGTCGCTGGGCAGCGAAAATCAGATAGATGCCCGCAGCTCTAGCCTTCACACCAAGCCGCTGAACTATTGCGGACACCGCCCCCTTGTACTCTTCCGTAAGCATCCATTCGGCAAATTCATCGTGAATGAGCCAGATGACAGGCAGGCGTTCTCTTAGGGGGGCCTCAGCATTGTAGGCAGCTAGATTAGATACTCGCTTTTCCTTGAAGCGAGCGTAGCGGAGGTCCATTTCTGCTACGAGTTCTTCGAGTCTTTGGGTTGCCATGATCTGATCATCGACGATGCCGCCATCAATATGTGGCAGCCGATCGAATGCGAAATAGTCAACGCCTTGTTTTGGATCGATCAGGACTATCCTCGCCTGTTCTGGCGTGTTGGTCGCGGCAATCCCCAAAATGATATTTTGCATCAGGACGGATTTGCCGCTGCCGGTGCTGCCTGCGATCAGGGTGTGTGGCGCATGGTCTTTCCCAGGTGAGAGGAATAGAGGAGCCCCCGAGTTTTCTTGTGCCGCAATCAATAGCTCCTGATTACCCCAACCACTTGAGGTCGGCGACCAATCGGCCCAGAGGGAGCGAATATCGATAGTCTGGCGTTTGGGGCGCTCCACTGAGATCGTGACGGCACCGGGTTCTGGGCGGACCGATATAACGTTTAGCCCATAGGTCGTCAAGAGCTCTGACCTTTTCTTCAAGACTTGCTCGACGGTCAGGTTGGCGTTGCCGGCAAACTTTAGCAGCGCAGAATTGGGCGTAAGAGCCGAGCCGACCAATTTAGCCTGTAGTTGTAGCTGCTGCAGGGCGCTACGCGTCGAAAAAGCTGTTTGCTGGAGCCACCCATCTTCTTCGGGCGCAATGGGCGCTGAGTGAAGGGCCGACGCAATCAAATCACCGATCTTAGAATAGGCCCAATGAGCTTGTGTCTGAGCACGCGAAGAATCGACTGGCAAAGGCACACTCTCTCCGGAGACCGGCTGAGGGGCCAGATCCTCAATGCTCGGTTCGTTCGGCATCTCTGCGGGCGCGTCCAGAAGCGGCTCAAGAACTGGCAGTGTGGGCAGGGACGTTGGTCTTTGGACAGGCATGCGATAAGCATTACGGAGAGGTGCGATACCGGAGCCAGGGGTTCTCCAAATTGGCTCAAAGTCCATATGGAAGAAGTCCATTTCGCGCCGGACGTCGGCGGTGCTCTGATCATGCCAGTATGCCATCAAGAGCTGTTTGAGGGCCTTGCGACCGATGATTTCCTGATAGGCATAACGAACATCGGCAATTTCAGTAGCGATTGTCGGGTCGTCGGCATCGGAGGAGGTCGGGACAAAAACGTGAGAGAGGCCTTTGAGGTGGACCTTGCAGCGCCCTTCGCGCATGGCGCGGCGCCATTCTCCAAGATCGATGCCTCTTGCAGCGGGGATGCGAATGCCGTCAAGCATAAGATCAGCCAGTCGAGCTAGCCAGGATTGGCGGTCGAGCCGCTCCGGGTCGCCGAAAATTGCGTCTTCAAGGCGCTCGAGCGTATCGCGCAGCTGTTTTTGCGATTCTTTGCGCTTGGCAGCCAGACTCTCGATTTCCACATATTTCGCTTCGCTGACAGCAAGGGTGATCATCAGTGTGCCGTCTTCAGCTACTTGGGGGCAGATCGCGAGTAAGTCGGCGATCTGTTGTTCGCGCTGGCCAAGCCATGACGCGTAGTCATCAAGAAAGTACCAGCCGATTAGTTGGTCGGTACCTAGGTCGTCTCGTAACATGCGGCGACTCAGCACGATGCCCATCAATTCGCTTGCGCTCTGGCCACATGTGGCCGCGCGCAGCACGATGTCACCCGATACATCATTAGCCTCGTCGATCAGGCGATCGGCCAGTGTTCGTATCTCCGAATCGGTCAGCGGTAGTTGCAGCGCCCTGAGACGGCTCATAATCATCGAGCGCAAAAGCGTCATCGGTGCGCGTGAAGAGATGATTAGATTACGTCCCTGGGTTGAAATCTGCTTGTAGCGTATGACCCGGACTTGATGATTCATTAGCTGACGCCGATCGAGAAGCTCGTCGAAATTGACGACCCAATTGCCTAGGTCGTGGGTCTCCTCGAAGATGCGTTTAGTCCGGCCGTCGGCGAAATCGAGTTGGCGTACGGGCAAGAGGCGTTTTGATGTCGATTCATCTCGGTCACCTTTGAAAATGCTCGCGACGGCGGAGATATAAGCCCAGCCTTCAGCGCTTTGTACCGGGCAGCATAGGAAGACCGCTGATTTAAGGTCGTCTCGGGCAGCCGCCCGGCGGCGTGACCAGCGTGATGGCAACAGTTTGCGAATGTCGGCTGGTTCGCCTTGTTCGAGATACCATTCGAGTTGCGCATGACGCGATATGACATCTTGCGAAAAAACGATGTCGTATGGATGGCCGTCTTTGGGGTTAGGCGGCGGCGCTTGGTCGGCAATCACCGAAATTCGCAGGCGTGCCATGAAGTCTTGGGAGGCTTCACTTGCGCTATAGGCGTCTGCCGTAGCTTCGGAGCTCAGGATCGAGCAATAGATATTACGAAGCTTCTGGCTTTCGATGTGGCGCAGCAGAACTTGGCATCGAACGTCGTCCTCGTCGTCCTGTATGTCGCCGATCTTCGCCACGACCGCCTGAGGCAGTCGTGCGGAATCGCAATTGAACAGTACGACTGACATGTTTGACCGTTCGTGCGGTTGCAGAGCGATATAGCGCTTGACGAGGTCATGGACGCAGGAGCTGCCCTCAGCAGGGCTTTCATTTGTGTCGTTCTCACTTCTGGGGTCTGCGATGGGGGGTTCATGCAGGCTGTAGTCGGCGACCACGTCGCTTGCTGTGAGAAATTGCGGGCCATCATTCGTCCAGATCGCCACAATCTCAGGGTAAAGCACGTGCTCAAAATCCTGAGCGATATCCCGAAAGAATAGCTTGGGGTCCCCCTCCGCCTCTATGCTGGCGAGAACCTGACTAACGAGGTCTATTGCGAGCTGATATTTTCGCCATATGGCGGCCAGACGCATCGGATGCCAGGGGGCGACGACGGCCGCCGGCCTGCCACCGTCGATTGGCGCGACACCAATCATGAGCAGTGGTTTGAGCAGCTTGTTGCGATTGCGATCACCTTTGGCCAGTGTTAGGACGGTTTCGAGCAGAGCGGCGTAAGCCGTCGTCTGATTGAGTATGGAGTCAGCGCCGCCCCCTTTTTTGGGGAAGTCGACAACTGCGAGCTTGTAGGCACTTTCAAATGTTGCAAAAGCTTCACCCAACGTCTTAGCATCTTGAGCGGAGAGATAGGCTTGATCAACGCACTCTCTGAGATTCTTGCGCCAAAATACGTCGAGATTCCGGTCAGGTTTAGCTGCAGGGACGAATGAGCCACGATCACGGTCAAAAGCCGGCATGAACGTTTTTACGTTGGCCAAATCGATCGATTTGTCGGCGGTAAATTCGCGCTGCGTGCGGCAGGCCGGGAAGGGGTTCTGGGTCAATCGACCCCAGTCGTCGACCAGTTGGCTTGCTACGCATGAGGGGTTATAGCGCCAGATCAGTTGCGTCGAGTGCTTTTGAATGCTGTCCTCGTCAGTCGTTGTCTCCAATTCGACGACGAATTTGAGTTGCAGTGCCGGCTTGGCAGTGGATGTGTTGAGCTTATTCTTGGCCCTGTCGCCCTTTTTCCAGTCGGAGACAAGCTGGTCGAATTCGAAAAGATCGCCGACGTCCCAATCGATTTTCCCGCTGAACAGGCGACGCAGGCCGGCATAGCGGTGCGCGAAATAGAGACCGGCTTCATAGTTGAGAGATCTCAGGTCTCTCTTTGTTGCGGATTCGCATTTGATTTTTAGCTTGCGCTGATTGCCCGGCGGCATGCGATTATAAAGCGGCTCCATAACCGCGCAAATGCCGGCGATGAAGTCGGTTGTCTCGATAGGGCGGCCATATACAAAGCGATCCCAAGCAGACTTCAGCTTCTTGTCGTCTTTTATTTCGCTGCGGTGGGCTTCATAAAAATCAGTGTCTTCATCGATTTTTTCTGACCGCTTGGACAGAAGCTTGAGATATTCCCGCTCTTCATCCTCAAGTTTATCTTCTTCCAGTTCACTGAAGTATTCAAGGGTGTTCTTGCCGAGGTTGAATTTATCGCGCTGCAGGCCATCGAAGATCGGCTTAATTTGCTCCCAATCTTGTTCGGCTAAAGCTTCGGCCTGGGCATTCCAGCCGCTGGGTGCCCTAATAAAGGCTTCGATCGTGGGGTGGCAGACATTCGGGATCTGATGCGCAACCTTTTCGAACGCGTTGCGCAAGTCTTCTTCGCTGAGTAGGAGCTGGCTTGAGGTCTGCTTGAGGAGCAGCCCAGATCGTCTCTTGTGAGCATTATTGAATTGCTGCCTCCATGCCGATGCATGACCGCGCTGCCGCTCTTTGAGGCTTCCGAAGCAGGCTGGGTCGTTTGGCAGGCGTAGTGCTGGCATTGCTGCACCCAGCGCATCGATGATGGGGCGGCCCGTATCCTCGTTTTCTCGGCGGGTGCGCAAGATATAGACGGCAAAGCGGTCGATCGAGACGATTCGAAGATCGCGGAGCCCGGTCAGAGCTTTTTCCCACCATCTTTGCTGCTCCTGGGCGATAGGCAGGCCTGTTGATGCCTCTCGAACCCAAAGGTCAATGCGCTCCAATAGCTCAGGTGGGCCAAGCTTTGCAATTTCACGAATCGAGGCGTCTTCACCATGTTCATGTTCAGCAAGTAGATAGGCTGCCTTCGGACAATCGGCGTTCCGATAGAAGGTAGCGTTTTCGGTCGTCAGAGTTTCATCAGGTAGACCTTGGTCGCTTACAAGCGAGATCGGCAGCTTGATGTCGATACGCTCTTTGAGATACGGATCCGCGAGTACGGCGCGTGCGACTGCTGCGACCTGTTCGGCGCTAAGATTGAGCACATACCGCGCAGTCGACTGCGCCGCGCCCGTATCGGTCTGAAGTTCTTCGCGGAGATAGGCGGCGGCGACTGCGCCGACGAGCGAGGCCACGTTCATAGTGCAGATCTCCGCAAGGGATTTTCGACATAAGCACAGGCATCGGATAGCCGCCGTAGCATGCCGATAGTCTTGAGGCGATTTTCGAGCCGCGAGGCATTGGCTTGAAACGCTCGCTTGTCGAAATCTTCGGTGGTAATGGTGAGCTGCCCCTCCTGCTCTCCAAAGACGAAGCCGTATCGGTCGTAGAGGCGGCCAAGGAATTGGCCGTAGTCCATGCGTACCGGAACGTTGGCTAGGATTAGTGCCTTGAGGAGTTCATCGGTTGGTGCGTAGCGCAGCCGATTGGTGCCGCGACGCGAGACCAGTCCTGCGCCTCGTCCAAGGCTGCTGTGGACGTTGGCCGTATGCTGACGATGGCGCCGCTGCGCTGTGTAACGCAAATTTTCGAGGAGAGCGTCAGGGTCGACTGGACCGGTGTAGTCCTCACCGGGCCAACGTACTTTTTCTCGCATGATTTCACGGCATGCCGTAAATCCGGACTGCTCTGCCGCCGCAGCAACCCATTCCGGCGAATTTCCGATACTTTGCACATAGGCATCGACTGCCGAAAGCGACAGTTGGTTGTTCGCGATGTAATTGCCTGCCGAAAGTTCACGAACCAGTGTTTTCTTGGGCGCGACAACTTCACAAATGAAGTGGGGTTTGGGCTTGTCACAGATGTGGGCGGCGACCTGTAGCTGATAAAGGGTGATATGAAGTGCTCCAAGGATCGTCAGGTATGGATAGGCGTCGAATCTTGGCAGTTGGAGTTCGAGAACGGCTAGCCAATCTTGGGCCAGCACCTCAAAGGCGGGATGCTTGGCGTAAGGTAGGTAGCTGCCGCTTCGCGTATGCCGCTCCTCGGAAACTTCCGGCTGAAGGAGTTCAGTAAGGCGATCACAGGGATCATGCCGCTCGAACAGATGTGCAAAATTTCGCGCGAGCTCAGGAGCAGCGTTTGATCGCGCGAGCATCTGATAAAGCAGATCGCCGTTGCGCGTGAAATTGATGTATTCGCGGCTGCCCTCAGTGTTGAGGTCTTCATAAATCGCATGGCGTCCAAACGGAAATACGAAACGAGAGCTCCATCTCTTATTCATGCTGCTTTCGATCGTCGCAGAGCGTAGCATTTCGATAACTTTGACGAGCTGTTCGAAGTTCTCAAATCTGTTCTTGAGATAAGAAAAATCTCGTTGTGTAACCATCTTGGCGTTGCTCTGCATCCACTCAAGCCAATTAGCCCATCCGGTTTCGTTATCGGGATAGAGCTCGGCGAGTTCCAGCAGCTTGTCGTTGTTGAACAAGAGATTGCGCAGATAGGGCCTTTGTGCCGGCCGGAAGCTGAAAGGGAATTGTGTCGCGTTTGCCGCAAATAACTGCCCGGTTGCATGAGAGGCTTCTGCGACCGAGAGAAATTCTAGGAATAGGAGCCATGGGTCCTGCTCCCACAGTCTGTGGCCCCAGATTTGTTCGTCAAGCCACAAATCATTGTCATTATGATAGCTCGCCGGCGGAGGTGGAAGCGGGACCATTTCAGTCATTTGAGATCTCTACGATTTGGTCGATGGCATTTCCAGTGCTATCCAGGGCAAGGAGCCGGAATATCAGACCATCGTCGTCATCCTGCGTATGACGGTTGATCGCCGCAGCCGATAGAAGAGCGCTCTTGAATGCCAACAGATCCTCATAGCATTCACGGGAAAAATTGCCAGGTAGCGCGCCATCGCTCACACGCATTAGGAATTCGTAGCGCGTGAGATTGAGGGCCAACGATCTCATTTGTCCGTTGGGCAGCGTTACGATGAGATGCGGAAAGTCGCGGTGCAGGGATATTTCGACTCGCTCCACACGCCCGAGGGAGCTGATGGCGACTTTGTCTTCGAGCAGTTGACTGATCTTGGCGCCGGAGTGCGACAGACTGGTCGCTAGCAGCAGCTCGCTTTTTGTCGTGGTAAGGAGTCCAGTGAAGATTCGGTTGAGCCCATTTACGAGCTTGCTGACTGTTTGACGCGACACACGCCTACCGTCGTTTAATGGTTGTACGATATCGCGCAGATATTCGCCTGCACTATTAAATACCGTCAAGCACCAAAGTTTCAGTTCCTCTGCGTAGGCATCTGGAATCTTGAAAAATAACCCGCGCCTTTGGTCAACAAGCATGTCAAGGAAGGGGTGCCGATCATCGTTCTGCGCCTCTGGCATCTCGATATAACTGCGTTGCTCGCCGCGATATCGTTCGGTTGCTCCGTAGAAGTCATCAGCTTCGACCAAGTCATGGAAATACTGGCTGACGCTCTCGTCTTCCGCACCGAAAATTAGGATGTTGTCGATTCGGTTCGTGGTCTCGAAGCCAATGCCGAATCGACAGAGATAGTCGAAGATCTCCTGCGCATCGCGTTTTGCGCTCTTCAGATTGGTTCCAAAGAGATTGGCGAAGAGACTCGCCTTATGGGTTTCTCCAGCAGCAATGATCTTGGCCGCGTCAGATGCAGACATGAGACCGTCTTTGGCTGAGGGATGACCAAGGATGGCGTTGGCAAGCAGTAGAAGGACGCGCCGGATCGGCGAGTGGAGCTCGTTGAAGTCCAGAAGTTGGAATAACGCTACTAGCCGGGTACGCACAAGCGGGTCGCGCAAAAGCTCAAAATTGCGCCGGATCGGGCATCTTGGACCGAAGAATCCGTTCGGTTGTGCGGCGGCATAGCAACTCTGCCAACCCTCGTGGTCAAGGAGTGCGTCTAGGCAGAGTGCCAATACCGTCGCACTGGAGACGGCGCTGAGATTAAAGAAATGCAAGCGGTCGGTCGGCTCTGGGTCTTCGTCATTCATGAGCCGAGCTTCGAATAGCGCCAAGGCACGGTGCGCGGCGCCATGTGGGCCGAGCTTCCGCCAGTTTTCGACGAGAGGCCCGTCATTGGCAGCAACTAGGAATAGATTGGACGAGGGCTCGAATAATGCGGAGCTTAGTTCTTGCAGAAGCTCGGCTTTTGAACCGTCCGGATCGTTCTTGCAGAACGGTGTTAAGTCGCGAATGAGATGGAGCGTGTAAGTGTGACCATTGATGGTCACAGGCAGCTTGAAATAGGATGTATTGTCGGCCCACGCGTCTGGTGAGCCTCCCAACGCCTCCCACACTTGGTAGCAGAGGTGGCTTTTGCCGTCACCGGCTGTACCAGTGAGTATGACCACGCCACCGTGGCCTTCTTTGCGGTCAGTGAAGGAGGCGAGTACGTCATGGCTAAGCGGATGCTCGAAGGCGATGGGGGCGACATTGAGCCTCTTCGACCATCGTCGAATCTCTTCGTCATACATGTTCGCGTTGCGCGCGAGAGGACCATATTGCCTGACGAAGCTGATCCATTTTTCGGCGTCGACTGTCATTACCGCTTCTCCAACGGCATTAAAGTAGATATTCGGAGATGCTTGCACTCCTGCTTGAACTCCGCGAGCGCCGAAAACGACGCATTTCTGATACGTGGGGCAGTGTTGAGCTAGAAACCGGAAATGGCGTCTTGTGTGCCCCAATAAGGTTTCTACTACAGCTGTTCATATGGTGTTAACAGAAGTACGATCATGGCGTCCGTCAGATCCTTCGGTATGGTCTTGTCGAAGACGCAATGAATGGCGGCTGACGGCTTTTTTAGGCTTGCCTTTTTCCATGGCTGCCCTAGACTAGCGGCCTTATTCTGACCGACCTCAAAACCCACGCGTTGCATTGTCCCAGCCGCCAAATGCTGCTTCAGTAAATTGGCTTGGCTAGAAGCTTGGCTGTCGGGCACATGCAGCTTGTCCAGTTTGCCCGCGAGCCATTCACTGAAGTCCGATGTAAGGTTCAAGGTCGTCGTCGTTGGAGGTTTCTTCTTGGATGGAGCGCTGCCATCGGTTGCGTCTGGCTTAGGCATATGGCGTCCCTGCACAAGAATCACAGACGCCCATGGCTCCTTTGTGGCATCCAATTCTTTCTGGAAGCTATCTTTGCCGATCAGAATAAGCTTTGCTCGATAAGCAGTAACAGACGGTGGTGCAACGGGCTGACCAATTCGCCCTACGCGTTGAGTTAAATCCTCTTGACGTGCAAGAGCCGCAACGGGCTTTAATCTAGCCAGTCGTTTGACGCCACCTCTGCGCTGTGACAGTTCCGCCAAATCCGGTGTCGTAGGGTTTACGAAATCCCAACTCGCAAGGTAGTACCTTTTCTCCTCGCCAAAGGTCATTCCGACCAAGTCAATCGACCCATACGCCGTTCGATAGAACGCAAGCGCGACATCGCTGATCTCTTGCGGAATACAACGTAAGCATAACACCGCAGTCTTCTGACTGGAGTTGGGTCTTGCAAGGTCACAGCTTTGATCGACTACAAGAAGGAACTCTCTCGGTGTTCCGTCACCATTCAATCTCGCAAAGAGATCTCCTAGCTGGACTGGCGAACTCTTTGTTTCTGGAAGGCCATCGGTAATGTCCATGCGCATCACCGAGCGCACATGCATCTCGGCCAGCCTGCTGCTAGGGGGGACTGCCCCTGGAAATGCTCTATGGCCGATCAAGTTCGGAAGCCGCGCGCCTAAAGCGCGTACCCCAGCGTCCTCGAGCAATCCACTCGCTAGCGACTCAGAGACTAACCATGACAGGTAATCAGGAAGCCGAGCTTCCTCTACGGCAAGCTCTGCTTCATGAAGCAGAGCGATTTCGGAAGGCTCAATCTTCGACAGGTTTTGCCGCAGGGTTGTCGCCGCGCGAATCGCACCAAGCCAGAACTCGTCGAGCATATGCGCCCAGGACTGCTTGCCATGGTAACCCTCAAGCATGCGCTCTAACTTTGGTGCTATCTGAGGGATGATTTGGCTCTTCTCGACGAAACAAAAGAAGTCCGCTCGAAGACCGGTGCGCTCCTTAAACGCAACTTGTTGATCTACTGCCCCCGGCCTCGACGACATCAGAACAACCAGTGGGTACTGTTTGAGGGAACCTTTCTGTCTCGCGCCAATGATCAGATGAGCAAGCTCTGCCGCGCGCTCAAGGGACCGGTCAGAGTTCATTTCACCTTTTAGATAGAAGTCTAGGAAAATGAGCTGGCACCCGGTGACATCCAGTGTTGTAGGGTCAAATTTCGGTGCTCGGATAACGCGCCATTTCTGCGAGACCAAGAAGTCCTCAAGCCCTGCGAGATCCTCTCGCTTCTTGTTTATGTCTTCGGCATATTCCCGAAAAAGAGTGTCGACTAACCAGGACCAAGCCTGTCTCTCTCGTAAAGCCCACAGCCGGCTTACAATGGTTTCGTCTTGGAGAAGTTCATCAAGGTGCTGTGGAATCGAAGGGTCAAGCACATCGCGGCGAAACTCTTTCTTCACTTGCAACAGCCGCTTCGGGAAATCAAGCAGAATGTCGCGAAAGCGAGATACTGCGTCCCCATCAATATCTGCAGGATCAGCGGCGGCATATGCATCGTCGATCACTACCACCCGTTTTAACGGTTTGGTCAGCGTTGCTTCAAGAGCCTCCATCCCGTGCTCCTCCGTATGTCATGACGAATCCATGGTGGACCCGGTCTTCATCGGCTTCCGCGAGTGAGATTTCCATTGCATTACCTTCTGCAAGCTTCTTCGCGATATACAAACCCATCCCGCGACCCTCGCCAGAAGGCTTGGTCGTGAAGAATGCATTGAATACTTCGTCGCCACGATCTTCCGGAATGCCAGGGCCGTTGTCCAGAACTGTAAGTATGTTGCCGGCCCTGTCGATGCTGAAACTGATGACTGGATCGAATTTCGTTGTTGCCGCAAGCAACTTGAGCCAATAAACTGAGTTGGAAATGAAATTTTCTACGATCTGCAGAAACTGCCCGCGGACGGCTTTGATCAACACGGGGGCCTTGCCTAGACCGGTTAGGTCGACTCGGATTTCATGACGCCCAAATTGGGGGGCGTGCATTTCCACGACTTCCTGCAGCGTCTGAACTAAGTCAAACGATTCTTTTCTTTGACGTCCCGGCGTTGACAACGGATCCAGGATACGGATTCGCCTCTCGAGAGTGCTCAGTTGATCTCGTAAATTCCGAAGCTGTCGATTCTCGGTGGCGTTGCTCGATTTGTAGGTCTGAAGCAACTTCAACGCGTTTGCGGATAGGCGAGCTAGTTCATGGAAGATAAATTCTGTCATTAAGCCGACGCCTGCAAGATGGACGTATTTGTCGATGTCCTCTTCATAGGCTCGCACGGCGATCTTAGAGCGTTCCCAGGCTTCGGACATGTCTGTCATACGAGCGAGCAGTGTATTGATCGCCGCAATATCCTCAGGAGCTTTGACTTTGGTCCTCAAGTGCTGAACCTGCTTCAGCGCCTGCTTTTGGGCCTCCTCCAGGCGCTTCTCCAGCTTTGGAAACTCTTTGGCCGCTGATTCGTCCTGGGCCCCCTCGACAGCGTTCAGGTAGCTCTTGAACTCGACCACTAAGATGTGGCGCAATAACGCTATAAGCGCAGCTTTCTCTTCGGTGTCACGCAAACCTTCCCGGTTGGTCTGATCCTGCAAATGTGGATTGCCACGGCTAGAAATGCGAACTGCTCCGACCAATTGCTTCCGATTCATTTTGTAGCCCTGTGTGGCCAACGCAATGCCGTCTAGATCGAGCCAGTCGTCGCGTGGTTCCGCGTACGGATATACGCGGTAATGATCACGATAAAGTAGTAACCCTCCGCCCCAATGCGTTAACCACTGCAGAGCTGCTTCGTAGCCATCAGGTTTATCTAGGCGAAGCTTCTGCCGGTTAAACCAATGTGCTTCCATCTCAAATGGACCAAGACTTACAAGACCCTGGATCAGAGTGCCTGGTGGTCGGAAGACCTCGCCCGTCTTTGGACGCTTACCCTTCAAAGTAAGCGCGCTGAGGAGATGTATCCCCTCAAGGCTGAAGTTCTTGCTCTGCCCATAGGACTTATACGTCACGTCGCCCGATAGCACTGGTTGGCCGTCAGCGTCGAGCGAAAAACTTGCGGAGCATCGGGCATGTGCATATGCGAGTTGACGTGTCTGAAACGATGGGATGTCGACTGACTGCCCATTAAAGTAAAGTCGTACATTTGGGCGGCTGAATGTCGTAAGGAGTGGATCCACCAACTTTGCAAAATCAGTCTTTGCAAGAGATTCCATCTTTTCGATTGACCACTCGCTCGTCAAGTTAGACATGCGGATGATCGTGCCGTGGTCCGACGCTTTATTTTTCTTCGGCCCCACATTGGGAGCAGCAGGGAACTCGTCGAGGTTTAGATGCGGATTACGCTTAATCGCAGACCAGTCGATCTTAAGTTCAGACTGCGCTTTATCGCCATTTTTGGAGGTTAAGACGTGAAGCTGATCTCCGAGGCGTACAGCAGAGAGTCGGCCGATACCTTTTTCTCCGAGCACATTATCGGCGCTACCGCGCAGTCGGTCGTCCAAGCGGTGGGTGGTCCCGATCGTGAGATAGACGCCACCGAGGTCCTCGAACGACATGCCGCCACCGTCGTCAACGATTTCGATCCAATTCGATCGAATGTAGGCAGCATCTAGTGCCTGAACGTAGCTGGTATCCGATGGTGACAATGCAATTTCGAGGAAGGAGTCACGGTCAACTTGAGCAGCTGTGGGCTCCATGCCGGCTTCAAGCATTTGCCGAACCGTGTCTCGGGAGAGTCGCTCCTTCTTCTGGGCTGATCGCTCAAGTCTTTGGCGAATACTGAAGTATTCACTTCGCGGTAGTGTGACGTGAACGTGTACCTCGATGCGGGAGGCCCGAGCATCTAGCGAGTTCTTTACCAACTCATAGATCGCGATCTGGTCAGAGCTGATCAACTCCGCCCCGAGTTCAAGAAGGACGCGTGCTTTGACTGTTATTCCCATAGGCAGCAACCTATTGGCACAAAAATTGGACAGCAAGACAGCAAGACAGTAAAAAACGCGGAGATCGGGGGCCCTTCGGAGTAGGGCACGGCAACCCTATGCCAAGCTGCAGTCACAGCTGACATACGAGGCATCCTTGATCGTCATCGTCCTCCGGTATCTCAGCAGAACCTGCCTGCGCGAACACCTCCATTAGCGTCACGTTCTCACGCCGCAATGCCTTGCGCTCAATGCGGATCACGTGTTCACGCTTGATCTCCTCCATGCGTTCAGGCCGTTCCAGTTCTGCCAGACTTTCTCCTTGGCTCCACGTAAAGAAGTTGCCGGTTTTCTCATATGGTTTCTCGTAAGCCTTAGCTTTTTCGTAAAGATCCGGATGCGTTTCCTTAAGGCGAACCCACTCGATTTTCTGTTGGTAGAAGCAGAAGTAGCAGCCCGATCGGGTACGACCCCAACGCGTATACGGTGGCATGCCTACGCCGGAGGTTCGCAGGATCTCTTCAATGTCGCGAAGAACCAAACCGTCCTCGCGAAACGGATATACCGCTTTGATATTTGGTTTGTGGCTGATATAGCCGCTGCGGTCTTCGTCGGCACGTAGCCCCACATAATTCACGACCTCGTCGTTGCCGCAGTGTTGTTCAAAAGGCTTGAGCTTCAAGGCTCGCGTACACCAACGGCGGTGGTTGGACGGAATCATGCCACCATACATCTCATACCAATGGTCGAACCCGACATCCGCATTGAGATGCGTTACTTCTTTGCCGAGGTAGTTTGAGATGCGCTGTAGATACTCATAGGTTTCAGGGAGCTCCTTGCGTGTATCGCTGAAGATGTATTCCATCTCCGGAACACGATCGCGCAAGTATATGGCCAGCGCAGCACTGTCCTTTCCGCCGGACAAGCTGAGAATATGCCTAACTCGCTTCTCGCTTGCCATGGTGCTTCTCCTCTGTGGAAATCGTAGGTGCGTGCATTACCTGAAGATCCTGCAGCGCTTGAGCTAGGGCTGCAGCGGCGACTTGCGGGTCGGCGTCGGACTCTCGTGTGAGCAGATCCAATACACTGCGTGCAAGGCTGGAGGACTGTTCAGTCGTGGCGACCAGCAGCGTGGCCTCCTGTCCGCCAGCGCTGGTGAGAGTCAAACTCAAGAAGCGCTCGGCCGTACGTGGCGCGTCCTTACGCTGCATCACTAGACGCAGCCAGCGACGATAATGACCAGAAATTTCCGTCACTGCCTGTGCAAAGCGGTCGATAGTCTCGTCCGTCCAGGCGTCCAGAGGGCGCTGAACGAGTAGGCTTGCTACGGAATCGAGCCACTTCTCATCCGTCAGCGTTAAGTCCGTGCAACGAAGGATAAAGCTCTTGAGTCGGGCGTCTGCTAATCCAGCAGCTGCGCTCGAACATTCGGCCTGCAATTGGCTTCGAATCTTGCTAAGTGATCCAGACATTTCGAATGCCTGCCCCAACTCAGCAATGACGGTGTCTTGTAGCTTGCGTTGGCTCATTCCTAGATCCGTCAGCGCTGCGCCCAACCATTCCTGGAAAAGGGGAGTCCCCTTGCTCTGTGTGTGCGCTTTCGGTAGTGTTGAAGTGAGCAACAGGATCGGGTCCTGCGCCTTGCGCAAGGCCGAGCGAACCAGTGCAGCATCCTTGCTGACTCGTCTTGTCTGCTGCGTAAAGTCCGACAGTCTTGCGAACCAGTGGTATAGCGCACGGGCCAGTTCCAGATAGGTTTTGTCACCGCTGGGCGCCGCCCCGAGGGAGGCTAGCACAGCGCCGAGGTCGCGCATCAAATTGCGGCCTCGCTGCACCTGCGGAACTTCGTGCAAAGTGAATGTATGCGGATTCCGATGCATGCGTTGAAGGTGCTCGCTGGATAGTTCCAGCACCAGTGTGCCGCGCTCGAAAACTGCGCAGCGACTGCGATGGATCATCAGATAAAGCGTGACCCATACACTGGCCGGACCATTGCGCACTCCAAACGGAGGAGCGGCCAGAGCCTGAAGAACTTGCTCGAATGTGGGGGCATTTTCTCTTGCCAGAACGAGCGAAATTTCCGCCCAGAGTGCGGAGATATCGACATGGGCCTCTGGTTTGGGTGCGACTAGTTTCCAGCCGTCGCTGCTAGCTTGCCATATGCCGGTGTCGCGTAATAGAGTGGCATGGATTAGTCGTTCGGGCGGGTACTCGTTATCGCCAAAGAGAGGAGCTTCACCTGCACATGCCAACAGAGCGTCAAATAGCCGCTGACGTGCCAGAACGATAGCGGAAGCGGGGCGATTCTTGTTGATCAGTTCATTGATGATACGCGGCGCACGATGGAAGACCTTCTCGAACATCCAAGAAGCCACCTGACCAACGTTCATCGATTTGCTGTTCGGAATGATCTTCCCTTGGTACCAATACTCTGGACCAGTCTGTCCCGGGCTAGATGCTAATGCGGAGAGCACAAGCGCATCGACATCCTCTTTAGCTTGGAGGAGGCGGCTCTCAACGTACTGACTGGTCCAGGGGTCGAGTCGCTTGGAAGCCACTTCGCGTTGTACCGTCAGCCAAATTGCCAACTCTGCGAGCGCCGCCCTTCCTTGGGCAGACAACGACAGGCAGCAATACACACTGCGCAGATCGTCCGCGTTGCGTACGCGGTCCAACGTCAGTAGTTCTTCCCGGGAATTCGTCGTTGTTAGAATCAGTCGAAGCCAGCCGTCGGGTTGCCCATCCGAATCATTCTGGTTGGTGCCTGCATGGGGCCAAGCTGTGATCGTTCCAACATCAATAGCCAATGTACGGATCGTTCCTCGGCGGTCATAGTGCTTGTTGGCCACAACCAATCGATTTCCAAGTGCGTGCGAGGCCCCTCGCACAATAAGCTCGTCATCGCTGGTCTGCGCTGCATGCTCATAGAGCGCTTCGATGTTAACGGCGTCTGATACGGCGAAACCGTATTCGGAGTGGTTGTGCCGACAAATCAACAGGCCTTGGCCTACAAGGCGGTCCAGTAGCTCCTGTGTCTCGGTGACTCTGAGGTTGCCTAGCGCAAATGCGACCAGCTCCGGAGTAATGCGTAGAGTGAGAGGCGCCTGTACTAACTCCAGCACGGCAATGGTCTTGAGTGCCAACAAGGCATCTGCGTCTTTCGCTTGCCTTTCAATGTTCACCAGCGCAAATGCCCAACGACGTTCTGCAGCGAGATCGCGAAAGCGTAGTCCATTTCCCGATGCTAGATAGTCGAACATCTGGGGAAGGCGATACCAGGGATATCCCTCTACGGAGGTGACCTGCGCGAAATCCCGAAGCCCCGCCGGCTCGTTGCTGTTGAGGAAAGCATGGAATGAGCGCTCGCTTTGACCATAGCGCTTGGAGATAATGGCCAGAGAAGCTAACGCCAGGGGGTGGAGGGGGTAGAGTTTTTCGGGATGTTGAAACAGCCGGCGGTCAGCAGGCGTTGGCGCTCGAAGGATAGATTGCTCCAGTGCTGTTTGGAATACAGACCGTGCGGCTTCCAGAAGTTCGGGAGCTCGGTGTAGCAGCGGCTTGGCGCCCAGTGCATGAGTAGCGAAGTGCACGTAACGCTCGACGGGCTCGTCGAACGGGATCTCTTCGAAGCGAGACGCGACCTTGTGCCACTCTTCTCCAAGAGTGCGACCAATGCCCGCGGCGTAACTCGCGAAGTGCTGATGCTGAAGGACGACCATTACGAGAGAGTCATCTCCTTGCCGACATGCTTCTTCAGCCAGTTGCTGAAGTGCGATCAGGTCCCCCGCTTCAGGGTGCATTGCGGCGTGCTCGACGAATTTCCCCACTTCATCAACCAGGAGCAACGTGCCAGAGAATCCTTGGGTACGAGCGACTAGCGCGAAATCGTGCATCAATTCCCCGGCAACCGCGTTGATGGGGCGCCCCTTGTAGAAGCCTGGCTCACTTAGATGACGTTGCAAGGTGCTGACTCCCTTGCATTGGCGCCAGCCTTCCAGAGCGCGATGGATTTCCGCTTCCAGTGCTAAGCCGATGGACAGCCGTGCCCCCACGATTGCGAGCGTGAAACGTCTGGAGCTCGTGAATAGCTCAGCGACAGCCGCAGAGGCCTTTCGCAGCATTTCCGAGGTCGCAGGATGCGCGTCATTACCGGCGAGCAACTGGGCAAGCACAATGCCCAGCGCAGACTTGCCGCTTCCATAAGGGCCAACCAATTTCCAGGCACGCTGCGACCGACATTCCGTAAGCGCCGTACCAATCTGCTTGAGTGCATGGACAGCATTAGGCGTCGGTAGGTAGCTGGCGAGTGCCGTATCGTCATGGAGATCACGGCTTAGAGAGATGGAGCGGGTGTGGCGTCCGTTCAGCTCTAGTCCATCGATGATTCGTTTAAGCATGGATGGGAGCCTCCTCTTGTGTCTCCAGTAGGTAGTACGGATCGATGCGGTTGCGCTGGAGTACAACGCTTTGTGTGTCGGAGGTGTCAACAAAACGTAGGGCGTCGCGTAAGGGGCCTTGCGCCAAATTCTCTACGAAAGCGCGCAACTGAAATTCATCCAGCCGGAAGACGGCTCCGGGGCTTCCCGCCCCCTTGAGCAAACGATGAAAATCAACAGATGACAAGCCTTTCTCGCACGAAGCCACGAACTCTATCAACGCGATAGCAAACACGCGTTGGCTCAAACCGATCGGCGTGCGAAGACCGGTGTTAAAGACGATACGTCCATCCTCTTCCTTGGCTGCGCGTAGCAATGCAAGGTCCTGCAGCGGGCACCAGGAAGTATCGTCGCCGTTGCGCTCGGCTTGGTAGTAGCTTTGGAGAAAAATGGCGGCGTGCTGCTCCAGCGTGCTAGTGGCAAGCGGCCTAGCCGAAACCGCTGCACGTTGAGCCAGTGCGGTGATTAGCCGCTGGCGGTCGAAGCGTACAAGTCGCCCCTCACCGAAGACCTCCGACCAGGCTGCCAGTGCTGCACGTGTGCAGAGGCGCCAATGCAACAACCATAATGACTCTAGAGACTCTAGATGCTGGTCCCATCCGCGCTTGGGGTCGAGCAGCTTGCGGCCGACGGGGCCTGGTTGGTGACCATGCCCAGTCGTGGGCACAAGAACACCCGTAGCTTCGCACCAGAATTGCAGTGACTTCAGCATGTTGCGGCCGATACCTAGCGTGTGCATCGCCCGCTCTTCATCCTTCAAGAGATCAGGGGTTACGGAAACAGCTTGGTAGGCCTTTGGCAGCCAGCCGTATCGGCATACGAAGGACTCATGTCCGGAAAAACGATCAGCGATTGTCATTAAATATTGTTCTAATTCGTTGTTGCGGGAAGTTTCAGTGTTCCAGTTTGACTGGTATATGGCCATGGCAATGGCTTGGCAACAACGCGGCGATGCGAATCTACCAAATGACCATGCGGAATCCATGGATTGCGAACTAAGGCTTCGGCAAGGGCAACTTTCCCCATTGTCCGTACTAATTTTTCAAGAATGAACTTCATAAAGGGCACACAGCAGTAAGACGCGTGTTGAACAGGATCAATAGTACCCTAAGTGTGTCTTTATCCGACACCCTCACCATCCAGTCCAGACCGTTTTCAGGTGCCCCCAGGTTACGTGAAATCATGCCACTCAAAGAAGCGCAGCGAGCACCCCATTTAGGAATGACTTCCCAATCGTGGAATTTCTTACCCATTGCTGCCCGCACTCAGATCGAGACTCTCGTCGATGTCATGTCGGGTTAGATGGGTGTGGCTATCATCAATACTTGGTCGGGTAATCCGTCTGGTTTCATCCAAGGTGAATAAATTCAATTCTGAATTTAATTGGATTTTGTCTAGATAAGATGATTGGGAAGTCGGCGGGTATGTTTCTAGAGAATGTAAATAATACAAATAAAAAAATACTTCTATCTTATTGTATGGAAGAGGGTGGTGATATCAGATGTTTGAAATGTTTCTATTAACGGAGAGAATAAAGTACGCGCGCACTTTACCTTTCTCGTTTAATTAATTTTAATCGACTGTTTCTACTCTCTTTTTATTTGTGTATTGAATAAATTGTTCCTGATGGTTAATCATTAAAAGAGAGATGGCTAAAATGGCAAGTTTTCATTTGAGCGTTAAAAACGGTAGAAAGGGAACTGCAGCAAATCATGCGGCGTACATTGCCAGACAAGGCAAGCATGGCACTGCAGACAAGAAGGCCGACTTACGACTGGTCAGTCATGGAAATCTTCCAGAGTGGGCAGAAGGAGATCCCTTTGTTCTCTGGAGAGCCGCAGACAAGTACGAGCGCGCCAATGGCGCTGCGTATCGTGAATATGAGCTTGCGCTGCCAGGCGAATTGAGTCTGGAGAAAAATACAGAACTTGCTCGTGCATTCATTGAAAAACATGTGGGAAATAAGCCGTACCAATTGGCAATTCATGCCCCCATAGCGGCCTTCGGGAAAATTCCTCAACCACATATGCACCTGATGATCTGTGACAGAAAACCAGACGGCATTTTTAGGCTACCAGAGCAATTTTTCAGTCGCCACAATCCCAATCATCCGGAAATTGGTGGCTGCAAAAAAGATAGCGGAGGGAAAAGCAAGCAAGAAATGCGGGAGCAGTTGGCATTTGTCCGTGAGGATTGGGCTCGGATGCAAAATTCTGTTTTGGCACAGAACGGACACTCAGCACGAGTCGATCATCGGAGTCACCGAGACAGAGGAATTGACCACCCCCCTGAAATCCACTTGGGACGTTTTGCTATCAATAAAATGACCGATGAAGAGAAGATGCAATTTCAAGAAAGACGAAATGGCAAAGCAGCGCACCAAGTAAATGAAACTTGACGTTCGACATCACTCAGCTGGGCTTCCATGTGGCAGTTGAAAGGTCAGGTAGGCAAACCCGCGATCACATCACATGCTCCTCGCTTGGAGGAAAACAGCGCACAGGGAAGCTCGGACTGGTAGGTTGCTGACGTTCATTGCTACTTGGATGTTGGATATCGATAGAAGATTCTCAAGTCAATCAACTCACTCACCGATTTCCGAATAGCGTGAAGGGAAAGCTTTTGGCCCCCTGCCGTTAAGTAGTAAAAAACTTGCTCGAGTTGGATCAGTCGGCGACGATTTTGATGGCTACCATGCTGTTATTAATACATATTGTCCTTATCGCGTCGTGCCGTTTGGTTGGTAGCGCTGATTGATCTGATCCCTTCTTGGTGTCGCGTTGATATGTCTTGGCGAGTGCAGCCGGATCGCTTAGCACACGTCAAGCGCATTCGCGCCACCGGCAGGGGATTCCGCGCAAAACAGTTGTCACGCCGGCGATTGAGCGCCAAGCCGGCGCCAAGAAAACAGTAGGTCGAGAATCGGTTACGGTGCTTTCTGAGACCGCTGCACTCGCATGTGGCTCGAACATAAGGAAGTAGAAATGAACCCCCAATCGATTTACGAACCGCGACGCCATGTGGTAATTGAATGCGCCGACCAAACTCAAATGCGACCACTGGATGTGGTGTTGCCGAATTTTCTTTTTCGTCGCAAGGTGACTGTATTGGGCGGGCCCCCGGCAAGCGGAAAAGGTGCCATCGAAGCTGCAATCGCGGCTCGGACTTCCCGAGGTGGAAGTCACCCTTCCTGGCCAGATCCAACGCCATCATCTCAAGGCAAGGTGCTCTTCTTTAGCGGTAACGAGGACGATCCTGAAGATACCTTGAAACCACGTCTGATGGCTCAAGGCGCCGATATGCGGAATATCTATTTTTTTAAGGGAATGAGGCAGTATGGCAATCGTGTCGATGCCCATTTTTGTGAGCGGGATGTCGAAGCCCTCGAGTCATGGATGGGTAAGGTGGGTAGCGGCTTCGATTTATTTGTGGTTGATCCGATTGTTCAGGCCGTTGATGGCGACTCGACCAGTCAAGCAAAGGTTTTGCGAGCACTGGATAATCTGGCAGAGGTTTCCGCGAGACTTAATGTAGCCATCTTGGGCGGGCATCATGTCGTCAAATCAGCTAAGGGGCGCGATCCCCTCGGTCGTGTCGCCGGACCGCTTGCCTATGGAGGGAAGCCTCGTGCCGTTTGGGTAACAGCCCATAATACCAATAGGCGCACCGGTGAAGATGACTTTGTCCTGGTAAATGCAAAAGCCAGTCTAACTGCTAACGCGGGGGGGTGGAGTTACCGGATCGATAGTGCCACTGTTGCAGATGAGTACGGACCGTTGGCAACATCGGTTGTTCGCTGGGGGCAACGTTACGAAGGACGAGCGTCTGATATCTTGCAACAAATCGAGCGTGCGCCAAAAAAAGAAGCTGACGCGCTCGAAAAGGCCATACGCTTCCTTGAAAAGTTGTTGCAAGACGGCCCAGTTGCATATCCAGAGATTCAACGATCAGCTATGGAGAGTGGCATATCTGGAGGGACGCTCGTGCGAGCAAAGAAGGAGCGCGGGATTACGCATAAGAAGCAGTCAGGGAGCAAACACGGTGCGTATTATTGGTCCCTGCCTGAGCATTGTGATCGCCAACTGGCGGCATAGCTTGACGTGATTTATGCGGCTTCAACTGGAAAATGGTGAGGCGGAATTTCGCCTCACCTCCTCGTCATTCAACGACGTGCTTTAGTTCGATGTGTTGAACGTGCCGGCGCCATGCGTTGAACGCCATCGTCTCACACGATCATTCAGCATGTTTTGATCGAGCGGGATCTTATTCCCGCGCGCGTCTTCCCATCGAATGCTGTCCCCATCATTGACAACAACGCACGAATTCTGGGTCCCCGCGCGACCAATTAGAATAGCCATTACTTGAGTCGGCGTAAGTGCGGGAGATTCGGTAAGAATTTCGTGAATTTCCGCACCGACCTTGTCGAAACGCCGCTTCACTTCGATAGCCGGGGGCCTCGTTGAAGCATCAAGGTCAGGACTGATTATCGAGTGCTGCTTACTGCCCATGCATGGCGTTTCGCATTTTTCCTGAAACGACTCAGTGGAAGAGTCAGACTTGTCGGGTTCGTTAGCTTTCAGCACCCAAGATTGTTTTGCATTCTGAGTGCCACTGGTATCGCTAGCGCTCGACTTGGTGACTATTGCGTCATCTGTCCCCGGATTGGAGTAATCGATGATGCACAGCTTGATTTTTTCAAAGGCGCAAAAGCTGGCAAGATCATCGGGAAACAGGTATGACAATTTTGTCCACCACTTCCACTTACGGAAATCAGGGACTTCGAGTGCTCTGATCTCGGGCGGATCTAGTACCTCCGAACGGTCTTTTCTCCATGCCTGAAGTTGCAAACCCGCTATCTGCTTTGAAAGCTGTCTGCATAGGTTTGCCATGCAACATTCGCGACGAAGGACTATCTCCTCACACTTCGGCGTCACCGGATCAAACCTTCTCCTGTAAGCGTTGTAGGTGTCGCATCGACCACAATAATCGTTGCGCTCGCAAGGGTGTTGGGCAACTGCAATCAAGTTAACAATGCCATCAACACTATACATTTCGAGTTCAGGTACGCTGATTGCTAATCGATAAGACGGCCGAAGTATCTGGGGTGTGGGGGAGCTCATTTTGAACCTCCTGTAACCTCTGCGGACGTCGATGTTCCCGGCGTGGATTTTTCGCTTATCGCTGTTAAGGGCTCGGCTTTTCGGCGTCGCCGCGTGTTGTGAGTATCCTTTGAGCAGTTGCCCTCTACGCTAGGTCGGACGTTGGCTTGATTGTAAATCCAACGTAGTACTTGCGAGAGCAACCAGCCTACAGCGCCGCGTTTGCCGTTAGCGGCAAGCGAGAATGGGCGGGGGAAGGTCGGGTCGTAGTATTTGTTGTCATCTGACTCGTTGAGTCGAAGGTAGACAGATGATGAAGACAAGCCCGTGACGTGTGTTACTTCCGGTAGTCGAATGACGCGATCTACGAAAACGGAGGTGTTTGGTTCGACCGTGTTTGCTTCGGTATGGTATGAATTGCTTTCATGCGCTAGTAGATTTCCTTTCAAGAGGGTTGGCGAGTTTGGAGGCTGAGAGTCTGCTGGCGCCCTCTTTGACATCATTCCGTTCAGTATTTGTTGTTTGCCCGTCGCTATAAGCGATGAGCTCGGGGGCAATGCGGGTGCTGTTGTTTTGGATGCAAATGACATTTCAATTACCTCAATAGGCAAAGCGAATCGTCCGTCACTGCATATGAATATTTGAGGGGGCGTTGTGTAGCAGTGACGGAAACCTCGCAAAGCCCCAAAATTCTGCAAATACTTGGCAAGCGGGGTGTTTAAGACCCGGCCAAGCAAGATCGTGAGACGCAACAAAACCAGCCGTTGCCTAACGACCCTAATGGGGGGTACATAGCCTCTTTGAGGGTATGTCCCAATAAATGACCAAAGCATTGCAGACGGATCTGCAAGCAGATGTCACATGCGAGGCGTTGATTCCGCCTCGAGGCCGCTATTTTGGCCTCTAATATGGCACCGCCGGGTGCCTAGCATGCATCCGTAACGCGTTGCCGCTACGGATGTCACCAGGTGTTTATCTGCGCCCGCTGCCTTGCGCAGTAACTGCCTGATACGCTCCATTGCCCCGAAGGCAAGTTTCTTCACCGCATATTTTTTGATGCGGCCATCACCGCGACTGCAGCGTCGGATGACGAGGAATGAAATTTATTTAAGCAAAAATTTGAGAATTGTGCAACCAGTCGTTAAGTAATTTTTTAGGGGGTTTCTGGTTATTTTTGGCGTTTGTTTTGAGCCGTTTGAAGGGCGCGTGCTTCTCTCAGAATTGCGTCGACAGCAGTCTCGCTCTTATAGTTGTTGTCATTGCTCAAGCAGTGTTCTGCCCATTTCTCCATCATCGGCCGGCGCTGTTCAAGCAAATCTGTCCGGTGATAAGCCGCTTCGACCTTGTTTGCAATGGTGTGTGCCAGAGCGCGTTCTGCTAGGTCTCGCGGGAAACTACTCTCGCTGCACCAGTCGCGGAAAGAGCTGCGGAATCCATGAGCGGTTGCAATGCGTTCTGGGGTGTCGCTTGGTGCCTTGATTCGCCGTAGGAATTGCGTGAGTGCCATGTCGGAAAACATGACCTTATCGCGAGGTGTCGGAAATACAAACTCTTCGTGCAGTCCTGTTTGCTGCTTGATGATCTGGATGGCTCTTTTGGTTAATGGGATGCGATGAGGTTGTTTTGCTTTCATCCGTTCTCCGGGGATCGTCCAGATGCCGTCATTCAAATTGATTTCCCGCCAGCGCATCCCGCGAATTTCGCCAGAGCGTGCAGCCGTTAGAATCAGCAATTCCAACATTGGTCGAATTAGATCGCCCTGGGAGTTGTTGTGCAGGTGTTTGACGATGAATTCCGGGATGTCGCGCCATGGCATGGCTGGTTGGTGTTGCTGGCGTAATGCCTTGCTGGGTTGTTGAGGTAGTAGGTGGTCGACAACATCCACGGGGTTTGAATTGCAATGTCCGTGTGCCCAACCCCAGGCCATGATGGCGTGAAGGCGCTGTCTTAAGCGGCTTGCTGTCTCGGCTTTGGATATCCAGATTGGGCGTAATACGTCGGCTATATGGCGTGGTTGAATCTGATCTAGAGGAAGTGAGCCGATGATCGGAATCGCGTATTCGGCAACCGTGTTGATCCACTGCTGAGCGTGCTTCTTGTTTTTCCATCCGGGAGATAGTTCGGTATGAACAACATGAGCTGCGGTCTTGAAGTCAGGGAGTGCTGGTGTGTTGGCGGATGCTTTTTTTTCCTCAAGAGGGTCTTTCCCAGTGGCAAGCTGCGTGCGCATGGCAGTGCCGATTTTTCCGGCTTCGGCAATGCTGATTTCAGGATAGGAGCCTAATCCAGCGTTCCTGCGTTTGCCCGTGACGGGGCTGATGTAGCGCAGGACCCACTTGCCATGCCCTTTCGTTTTTGCTGGGATCAGAATCAGACCAACGACGCCTCCGTGGGGGAGTTGTCCGTCGTCTGGCTTGATATTCCGGGCCTTTGTGTCGGTAAGCACTGCCATGGCATACTCCTATTGGTATGCCATTTAGTATGCCATACATTTCTGGCTGTCGTTGTGCCTCTTTGCACTCTATTGGGGTTATAGGTGAGTAAAAACAAGGATGTATATTTTTGTTTTGTGAGTGATTGGTGTGCATTGGGTTGTGTTTTGGCAGTCGCTCTCTCCGCCAGAACCCTTTGAACGACGGCCCCTTGTGGGCCGTTTTTCATTTCCACCCATCAGCTGACCCATCATTTTCGATGGGATGTAGTGATATCAGCTGAGATCAGTAATCTTGGTTCTGGATGCAGTCCAATGGCTGCAGACCTTTTTGATTTCGGCGTTCCAACACTCTCGGGCGTCTGTTACATCTCGCCCAAGTTTGGCTGCTAGCTTAATAAATCCGCTTGTACTGATCATTCGTCGATCCTTGCGGATTACGACAGCGCTAAGCATGCCGCGCCCCGCCGCATCTTCCTCTTCCGACAGTTCTGTAAGTACTGCGAACAAAGGCCGGCTGAAAGGCCTACCGACAGGCGATGCCAGACGTAATCGAAGGGCAGATATTTCTGATATTGATGGTTGGGGTCTAGCGGGGCGAATCTCCAAACTTCGTGAGCCATTTGCTCAAAAACTCCAGCCATGACCCTTGGATTGCGCATTTCATCTGCCGTCGCCGGATTTCCAGTAAGGCAATTAATCAAAGTGGGTAAATCAGAGTGATGCTTTTTCATGTCGATTCCTATCGGTTGGTTGCTGAGTAAAATTTAATCGGTGGTAGTAATAACGGTTCAGGCGCGATTGCCAAATGCATAGCTTTCCCAGTCCTGCATCAGTTGCCGCCGCTTATCAAACAGATCGCCACGGCGATAGGCAGCTTCCACCTTGTTGCTGATCGTGTGGGCCAATGCCATTTCGGCAACTTCGTTCGAGTAATCGGTTTGCTCCGCACACCAGTCCCGGAATGTGGAGCGGAATCCATGCGGGACAGCCGGAACCTCCATGCGGCGGAGAACAGCGGCCAAGGTCATATCGGAGAGAGGCGAGCCTTTGGCACTTCCCGACTTCGGCTGATGTGAACTGGGAAAGACAAACTCGCAGAAGGCCGTCTTCTCCAAGTCGGTAATGATCTGCAACGCCTTCGGTGAAAGCGGAACCCGGTGTTCCTTCTTGGCTTTCATACGACTGGCGGGCACGGTCCAGATACCACTTTCCAGATCGAACTCCTCCCAAGTGGCACCGCGTACCTCGCCTGAGCGGCAGGCAGTCAGGATGGCAAATTCCAACGCCCGGGCACCCATGCCGTGCTGCTTCGCAAGTTGCAGCATGAATGCCGGCAACTCCGAATACGGCAGTGCGCGATGGTGATCGACCTTGGCGATTTTCCCGGGGGCAGGGAGTATCTTGTCGAGCAACCCCTTCCAGCGGGCCGGGTTGGATTCGACCCGGTATTCTTTGGCGATCGCCCAATCAATGATCGACTCGATCCGTCCTCTCAGGCGCGATGCGGTTTCCGTTTTGGTGTGCCAGATCGGCTCCAGTACGGATAGAACGTCTGCCAAGTTAATATCCTTGACCGGCAGTTGCCCGAGTTTGGGGGCAACATACGTCTCGATGGTGTTTCGCCATTGCTGCGCGTGCTTGTCGTTCTGCCACGTCGATTCTTGGCTATCAATATATCGACGTGCTGCCTCCTTAAATGTGACAGCAGCGGCAACTTCGGCAATCAGCTTGCGCCGTTCCACTCGGCGTTCGGCAATCGGGTCGATGCCTTGTGCCAACTTGATTCGAGCAATGCGGGCCAGTTCCTTGGCTTGGGCCAGCGTAACGTCTGGATACCCGCCAAGCCCCATATCCTTGCGAACTCCCGAAACCCGATACCGCAATATCCAGCTTCTAGAACCTGTTTGCGTTACGTTCAATCCGAGGCCAGTAACACCGCCGACGAAGTTAATGCCCCTCCGAGTAATCCGAGATACCGCCAGCGCGCCCAGTTCCTTTCTATTCGTGCTCCCCATCGCTTTACCCATCCACGTTGTACGAGATTGAAATTTTTCCGTGGCGAGGGAAAGGCGGGGGCGCTGAGCAAACTCTGAGCACACAGCCTTCGTCGCGCAAGAAAATTTCGATGGGCTCTTGTCGTTGTTGGCGCTATTTGCTTGCAGCCACTTCCAAGGCCCGTGTACTAGTAAACGTGGCAGGACCGGTCTACAACGCCCTCGTGGTGAAAATATTTTTCGGACGGCTCCAATCAACGTTGGGAGTTCCGGCTATAAGGCTCTGTACGGTACCTGGAGCACGAGACTATTTGCCTGTGTACCAGTAACCGGGCGAGGGGCGGCCTACAGAGCCTTCGAGGTGAAAATACTTTAAGGAATAGCTGAGGTGGTAATTTTGCAGCAACCCTTGCGGAGCGTTCCCCGACGTTTGGTTATGTCGGTAAGTTGCCGTTTTTCTGGTCGTCTATTCGGCCTGCTTTTGCAAATTTGGAGTTGTAGAAAGGATGCATTCGGGCCGACCGGTGTGTTAAATCGCGAATATTTTCTCGCGATCTAAATGTTCTTGGAATAATATCCCGTGAGACTATATTTCTTGGCAGAGAGCGATGTTGAACAGCATAAGTATCCAGAAATTCAAAGGAATTTCGGCTATCGATCTTTCCTTGGGCCGAGTCAATGTGATTATTGGTGGGAATAACGCAGGTAAGAGCTCAATCTTGCAAGCGATTCAGTTTGCCGTTTCGATAGCTCAGACAACGAGTACTCAAAACACGCGCTGGTCCGGTGATCGTATGCCTTCGTCGTTAAGCTCGAACGATCTGATTTATGCCCCGATTCAAGATGTCTATGCTCTTGGACACAACGGTAGTCTCCAAGAGGATCCTGGAGAAGCGATTCAAATTTCATTCTCTGCAGATCAGAATCAAGCGAAGGTGATCGCCAGAAAAGGGCGGAATAAGAACATTGTTGTTGCAATTGAAGGGAAAGTGTTAGGCGATGAATTACGCAGCCTCGAACAACCTTTCTGCATGATCGTTCCCGGATTGTCGGGAATTCCTGCACAGGAGTTTTACAGAACTCCTTCCGTTGTTACGAAGCTAGCAGCAAGAGGAGACTCAAATTCCGTTTTTCGTAACATTCTCTTACAGCTAAGTCGGCGAGCAGCCGACTGGCATCGATTTATTGAACTGCTTCAGGAAATATGCCCTGGTGTTGAGATTGAAATTGTATTTGATGAGAACACTGACGAATCAGTCTCTGTTTCCGTTACTGAGGCCGGTCGGACACTTCCTATTGATGCGTCGGGTACCGGAGTGCTTCAAGCGATACAAATTCTTTCCTACATTTTGCTATTTAAACCGAAGCTACTTATTCTTGATGAACCAGATAGCCATCTGCACCCTAATAATCAAAGAAAATTGATAGAGATTCTCTTAAGGGCACAAGCGGAAAATTCCTCTCAAATAATTATTTCAACGCATAGTAAATACATTGTTGATGAATTATTAGGAGACGCCACGGTGTTTTGGGTCAACAAAGGTTCGCTTGTTCAGAAAATTGATACTGACGAGGAGGCTTACGTAGTAAGGTCACTAATGGAAATCGGGGCTCTATCCGAAGGGGAAAACCTTGGAGTTGGGGAAGCCAGAGCTACCGTTATAACGGAAGACAAAGATGGCGCATACATTAATCTGTTGCTCGAGGCGAATGGGTGGTGCCTCGATGACATCGAGATATGGCCATATCAAGGGTGCTCGAACATATCGGTCGCCAATGCCCTTATAAAATACATCCGACAAAAGCGTCCTCAGCAACCAATTGTCCTTCATCGGGATAGGGATTTTCTGGAGAATGCTGAACTCGACGAATATATTTCTAAGGTCTGTGATGGCCAGACTAAGATGTTTATTCCCGACGGAAACGATCTTGAGGCCTATTTCTTAAAGTTGCAGCATTTTTTGACCGTATATCCAGAATTCGATGAAGCCTACTATCACCAACTAATTGACGAGGCGATTTCACGACGCGAACAGGAGTTGAAAATAAAGCTCGTTAATACAAGGATTGATTCAATACGTAAGGCAGGCAACAGACCGAATGAGGGGCAGGTTGCCATCGAATACGCTGATAAATTTGCAAGTGACAAAATTCGTTATTCTCATGGGAAAATTTTGCTACGTGCTGTCAATGAGTTGCTCCGCGAGCGCACAGGGGTAAATTCGAAGCTCGTTACTGTATCGGACAAACTAGGTATAGATGTTTTTCTCAATTTGAAAGCTGAACTTTGGCCATAGAAATTCCGCGATCTTATGACGAATTCTGGTCAATATATTCTCAACCCATCAACAGACCCATCATTAGAGGCGACACGTTGTGAGATGCTATTTGACTGAGTGATGATTCCATCGCTAATGAGCGGCACTTCAGACTGGGGCTGTTGAGGTTGAGAGAGATGTCGTGAGAGGTAGATACAGTGGCCGCTCTCTCCGCCAGTTATCACGGTAAAAAGCGCCTTTCAGGGCGCTTTTTTGCTATATCCCCCCAGGAAACCAAATAGCGATTGAGGGCGACGTGCCTCACTCTCTCCTGGCAGGTGATGATCAAGGCGGCGTTCAATGTGCTCAAATTGCAGCGAACTCTGCCTGACAGCGCAAAGGCAACGTTTTACGTTGTCACTCCGGTGCCGGATAATGTCGCGTTGAACAACAACCGCAGAGATCTACATGGCAAAGCGAGCGACCCCACCGATCACCCTTCCCGAATATGAGCGGCTGTTTCGAACGATTCATGCTGTTGTGGCGAATGAGAAAGGCGATCCAACCGAAGCTTGCCTGTTCTTTGCCGTGGCCGGAGCCTATCTGCTCAAGCGGCATCACAAGCTCAGCTCGGCCTGTCCGCTTGCTGGCGTTGCCGGCTATAACCTGAGGACGGAAACAAACTTCGCGCTTGTCTTTGGCAAATCCGAGGGCGATTTGCTCGTTGCCGATGCTGATCACTTCCACTGTTGGATTGAAGTTGATGGCTGGGTGGTCGACCTGATGGCCCCGCTATTTGACGAAATGGCGCCGGCGGATCGCAAAGGAAGCACGATTCCCCGGTTCATGTTCCAAAAGCCGGTGATTACGGAGGCGAATGCGGTGAATCTCGACACCCCCGGTGCGTATTTGCATCGTCCGAATGACCGGCTAACGACAGAACTGATGAAGGGTTTTACCGACAAACCTGGCTATTTCGACCTCGTCCAGATTTGTGACCAGTGGTATGCCCGGCCGCCGAAGAAGATCGCCCAGAGTATCGGTATTGCCGATCAAACAGGAGAAGCCAAACAGGTGCCTTTGTCGATGATTCGTCTCGAAGGTGCGTGGTAATGGGCCTGAAGTCATAGACGAACAGGTGTATGAAGCAAGCGGCAATGGGGAGATCGCGGAAGGTCTCTGTTGGGACGGAACTTTCCCTCTGGATCCGTACCGAAACGATTCCTGCCGCAACCGTTCGTACCGAGACAAAGTTCTCCCACCATGCCCAACTCAGAAGACAATCGATCCCCGGCGAGCCCCGCCGCGCTGCCGGGACGCTTGCGTCGCGTCCTCTGGCGCTTCGTGCCATTCATCGCGATCCTGCATGCCTATATTGGTTGGCGGCTGTTGCCCGACCTCGGTCTCTCCTCGCTCGGCGTGACACTCGCGGTTCTCATGCTGGTGACATCGACCTGCCTGGTGCCGCTTGCGTTGCTTGGAAGATTCATCGCTGCCAGCCAGGCCGTGGCCGATCGGCTGAGCTGGCTGGGGGGATTGGCGATGGGGGCGTTCTCCTCGCTGCTTGTGCTGACCATGCTCCGCGATGTCGTCCGGCTGTTCGCCGATGCGCCGTCATTGGGCGCACCAACCGCCTATGCGGTGGTCGGGCTGGCCGGCGCCTTTTCGCTGCTTGGCTATGTCAATGCACGGCGGCTGGCGCGCGTGGTCAATGTCGATATCCCGCTGCACAACCTGCCGCAGGCGCTGGCAGGTTTTACCATCGTTCAGCTGAGTGATATCCACGTCGGACCGACAATAAAGCGCGACTACGTCCAGGCGATCGTCGACCGGGTCAATCAGCTCGACGCCGATCTCGTGGCCATCACCGGCGATGTGGTCGACGGCAGTGTCGAGCAGTTGCATGCCGATACCGCGCCGCTCGGCAATTTACGCAGTCGGCATGGCAGCTATGTGGTGACCGGCAACCATGAATACTATTCCGGCGCGGCGGACTGGATCGCCGAGTTCGAGCGCATCGGCCTGTGCGGACTGCATAATCGCCACGTCGTGATCGAACATGACGGCGCGCGCTTCATCCTGGCCGGGGTGACCGACTATTCGGCCGGCGCGTTCGATCCGGCCCAGGCCAGCAATCCGGGTGCCGCGCTGGCGGGCTGTCCGCCAGCGCTCCCGCGCATCCTGCTCGCTCACCAGCCACGTTCGGCGATTGCCGCTGCCTCCGCGGGCTTCGACCTGCAACTGTCCGGCCATACCCACGGCGGCCAGTTCTGGCCCTGGAATTTCTTCGTGCCGCTGCAGCAACCGTTTACCGCAGGCCTGCATCGAATCGGCCGGTTGGCGGTATATACCAGCCGTGGGACAGGGTACTGGGGCCCCCCAAAACGTTTCGGCGCGCCTTCGGAGATTACCGTGCTGCGCCTGGTGCCCGCATGAAAAAGTCACGGTGCCCGATCGGTCGGGCAGCATGATCCGGCAAGCAGCTTCGGATCGTCGCCAGTCTCAATAGGGTTCGCTCTTGAAGGGGGGCGTTCGGCCAACCAGGCTTTCCAGCAGCGCGAGTTCGGCATCGCTATGGTTGATGACTTCCGCCGGCACCATGGAGGTGGGCATCGCCGGGTTGGCGTTGATGTAGATCGGATGGTCATGATGCCGGGTGCGAAGCGTCTCGCGCTCCTGTGGCGCCGCGGTCGGAACGATCTCCGCTTCGCCGTAGCACAGGCAGAAATAGGTGTGACCGGGGGATTCTTCGATGTAGCAGCCGGTGCCGCGAATGCCGATGATGGCCGTCGATGCCATGATGCTTTTCTGGCCGCGGCCAAATACCGAGAGGATTTTTCCGGTAACGATGCGCATGAACGTCGCCGCCGATGCCGCGCCAAAGCGCACGACAGAGGTGTCGCGCAAGAGGAATGCATCCTGCCCCATGACAAAGATCGCTTCCGATCCGGGGCCGGTGACAATCTCGTCGCCCGCCTGGATCGGTTGTCCTGTGCGTGCCGGCGAGCCGTTGACGCTGACGTCGCCGACCATTCGGCGGATGCCCTGAATAACCGGCGTGTCGCTGGCGGCAAATCCTGATGGGATAAACGGGGAAAGTGCGGCAGCTGCGCCGGCGCGTAACCAGATCCGTCGAGGCTTGGCGTGTGAATCCATGGCAGAGGGGGCTCCGGTGGATGCTTCGGCGTCTTCAACTGCGCGCCCCGGAGGATCAATTGCCGGGGTGGCGGATTGCCGAATCTCGCTGGGATTCTACGTCAGAGCGTCTTCGCGGTCGCGTCCCGCAGCAGGAGTCTGTAAACAAAAACAGATGCACATGGCATCTGTTTTCCTGTTTCTGCTTGCCGGCACCGAAACGTCGGGGCTGATTGCCTGAAGACGCTCAGTGCTGGCCACCTGCTTCCGGCAGCACGATATTGACTTCCAGCACTTCATAGTTGCCCTGCTTTTCCAGCGCGACCTTGATGTCGTCGGGATTGACAGCGACATACTTGGAAATGACGGCGATCAGTTCCTTTTGCAGGTCCGGCAGGAAATCCTGTTGGCTGGTCTGCCCGTTGCGCTCATGGGCGATGATCAGTTGCAGGCGTTCCTTGGCAACGCTCGCGGTTTTCGGCTTGTTGCCGAAGAGGAGGGAAAGCAATGACATGCTTATTTCCCTCCAAAAATTCTCTTGAGCAGGCCGGGTTTTTCGTAGTCGACGAAGCGCAAGGGCTTGTCTTCCTTGCCAAGGAAACGGTCGACGATGTCGAAGTAGGCGTCCGAAACGTCGCTGCCCTTCAGGTGGATCGCCGGTGCCCCCTGGTTCGAGGACTGCAGCACCAGTTCCGATTCGGGCACGACGCCGATGATCTTCACCCGCAGGATCTCGTGGATGTCCTTGAATGACAACATTTCGCCGTCCTCGACACGCTTGGGCGAGTAGCGGGTAATCAGCAGGTGTTCCTTGACCGGTTCGCCGCCCGCGATGGCGCGCCGCGACTTGGCCTGGATGATGCCGAGGATGCGGTCGGAATCGCGCACCGACGAGACTTCCGGGTTGGTGACGATCAGGGCTTCGTCGGCGAAGGTCAGCGCCATGATCGCGCCGTGCTCGATGCCCGCCGGCGAGTCGCAGACGATGTAGTCGAAGCCCATGTGCTCAAGCTCCTTGAGCACTTTTTCGACGCCTTCTTCGGTCAGCGCATCCTTGTCGCGCGTCTGCGAGGCCGGCAGCACGTACAGATTGTCGTTGCCGCAGTGCTTGTCCTTGATCAGCGCCTGCGACAGCGTCGCTTCGCCGTTGATCACGTTGATCAGGTCATAGACCACCCGACGCTCGCAGCCCATGATCAGGTCGAGATTACGCAGGCCGACGTCGAAGTCGATCACGGCAGTCTTGAAGCCGCGCAAGGCGAGGCCGGACGAAAAGCTGGCGCTGGTGGTGGTTTTGCCGACGCCACCCTTGCCGGAAGTAACAACAACGATGCGAGTCAAGGATGTCTCTCCGTTTAAAAGGGCAGGATTTTACCTGTTGCCGGGAATTTCTTCGAATCACCGCCCGGCGGGCGCGCCGTCAATCGGTCGATAGCGCCTCGATGACCAGGCTGGAAGCGCCTTCGGCGCCACCGGCGAGCCGGATCTGCGTCGGCCGTCCGGCGAGTTGTGCGGGGGCGCCGGCCTCGAAAGTGCGGTAGACGCCGGCGATCGACACCAGTTCGGGTTCAAACCGCGTGGTGAAGATGCGCGCGTCGGTCGCCCCGCTGGCGCCAGCAAGGGCGCGACCGCGCAGCGGCGCGTAGATGTGGATGCTGCCGTCGGCGATGACCTCGGCGCCGGCATTGACAGCGGCCAGGACCACCAGATCGCCGCCACGCGCATACACCTGCTGGCCGGAGCGGAGCGGGCGGTCGATGACCAGCGTCGGCACGGACACGGTTTTCACGATCGGGGCGGGCGCTGGCGGCGCCGGCACGGGTTCGGCTCTGGCGGGTTCAGCCTTGACGGGTTCCGCCTGAACAGGCGCCGCCGGCGCCAGATCTTCGACCGCGCGTGCGGTTCGCTTGAAAGCGGCGAAACTCGGCAACCCGGCGGCGGCAGCGCTTGCCCGCAGGGCGTCGGGGCCGCCACGTACGCCGATGACGCTGAGTCCATGCGTGCCGAACAGGGCGCGCAAGGCCGACCAGTCGCCGTCGCCATCCTCGATCGCGTCCAGTTCAAGAACCGCCGCGTCGCCGTCAAAGAAGGCTTCGTCGCCAAACAGCTCGGTGGCTGCTTTTGCCAGCGACGCCGGCTGCAGCGAGTGCAACGTGACGCTGACGACCGGGAGCGTCGTCCCCTTGAACTCGATCAATGAGCGTTTCTTGTTTGCGCGTGCCATAAGAGTGCTGCAGAAGCCAAAAGCCAATCCGGAAGGGGGCGAAGTCTAGCGCAGACCGCCGGCCGGCGCAAAAACGCGGTACGCCTGCCGGCCGCCACGCTGCCGCCTCCGGTCCGCGAAAGGTCAGCAGCGTCGGGCCTTGCCGCTCCGTTGCCCGGCGCCCCGGGGATCAGCCGCTGTTGCGCAACCCGGCGGCGATGCCGTTGATGGTCAGGTGGATGCCATGACGCACACGTTCGTCGGTTTCTCCGGCCCGATGCCGGCGCAGCAGTTCCACCTGCAGGTGGTTGAGCGGGTCCATGTACGGGAAGCGGTTGCGGATCGAGCGGCGCAGCAGCGGGTTGTCCGAGAGCAGTTCCTCGCGCTGGGCGATCGACAGGAGATGATGCCGCGTGCGTTCGAACTCGGAACGGATGCGGCTGAAAATGTCATTCCTGAGGACGGGGTCGCTGACGAGTTGCGCATAACGCGACGCAATCGTCATGTCGGCCTTGGCCATGACCATGTCCATGTTGGACAACACTGTCCGGAAGAAAGGCCAGCGCGCGGCCATGCGGCGCAGGACGGCGAGTCCGTCGGGGTTGTCCTCGAGCCAGCCCTCGATGGCCGTGCCGAATCCGTACCAGCCGGGTAGCATCAGCCGGCATTGCGCCCAGCCGAAAACCCAGGGGATTGCGCGCAGATCCTCGATGCGCTCGGTCGGCTTGCGCGACGTCGGTCGGCTGCCGATATTCAATCCGGATATTTCGGCGATCGGGGTCGATTCCCGGAAATAGCGGGTGAAGCCTTCGGTTTCATAGACCAGGCCGCGATAGGCCCGGAAGGCGCGTTGCGAGAGCGATTCGAGTACCTCGCGGAATACCTCGGGTTCGGTTTCGAGTTCAAGGTCGAGCAGGGTCGCCTCCAGCGTCGCGGCGATCATGATCTCCAGATTGCGGCGACCGACTTCGGGATTGGAATATTTCGACGAGATGACCTCGCCCTGTTCGGTGATCCGGATCTGGCCGGAGACGGCGCCGGCCGGCTGCGCGAGGATCGCCTGGTAGCTGGGGCCGCCGCCGCGTCCGACCGACCCGCCGCGGCCATGGAAGAGCCTCAGTCGAATGCCCGCAGCATCGAACACCCGCGCCAGTTCGACCTCGACCTTGTACAACTCCCAGCCCGAGGTGAGAAAGCCGCCGTCCTTGTTGCTGTCGGAATAACCGAGCATGACCTCCTGCTCGTCGGCGCGGGAGGCCAGCAGCGCGCGATAGACGGGCAGCTCGAACAGCCGTTGCATGATCGCCGGACCGTTGCGCAGATCATTGATCGTTTCGAAGAGCGGAATGATGTTGAGCGCCAGCTGCGGCGAACCGCCGGCGGCCGGGGCCGGCGTCAGCAGCCCGGCTTCCTTGAGCAGCAGGCCCACTTCGAGAATGTCGGAGACGCCATCGGTCTTGGAAATGATGACATTCGGCAGGGCCGTGCTGCCGTAGCGGGCACGCAGCGCCCGTGCGGCGAAGAAGATCGACAGCTCGCCCTGCGTTTCCTCGGTGTAGCCGAGATGCGGCGAGTAGAGCGGGCGCGGGCTGGCGATCTCCTCGGCAAGCAAGGCGATACGGTCGTCTTCGGCAAGCGCCGCATAGTCGGGCTCGCGGCCGGCACGGGCGAGCAGTTCGGCGACCGTGCGTTCATGCACCTCCGAATTCTGGCGCAGATCGATCGGCGCCAGATGAAAGCCGAACAGCTGAACGGCCCGTACCAGGCGTCGCAGTCTGCCGCCGGCGATGAGCGCCGCACCATATTGGCATAAAGAGTCGGAGAGCACGACGAGGTCCGCGTGCAATTCGGCCGCGCTGCCGTAGGGCGCCAAAGCGCCGACCGCATGGCGCAACGCATCGTGGTGGCCGAATGCCTTGGCGGTCGCTTCCAGGCGCGCGTAGATGCCTGTCAGCGCGCGCCGGTAGGGCTCGTCGGCGCGGTGTGGCGATTGGTCCGGGGACGCGTCGGCGAGCGCCTGGAGCTCAGGCGAAACAGCAAGCAGCCGGCGCGATAGCGGCAGTTCGGCTCCCAGCGCATGGATTTCCGCGAGATAGAAATCGAGGGCGGCGGTCGATTGCAGGTGCAGTGCCGTTTTCAGGATGTCGGCGGTGACGAAGGGGTTGCCGTCGCGGTCGCCGCCGATCCAGCTGCCGACGCGGAAGAAGGGCGGCAATTCCCAGTTCTCGTCGGGAAAGGAGGCCTTGAGCAGGTCCTGCAACTGGCCGTAGAGGCGCGGCAACTCGGCGAAGAAGGTGTCGTCGTAATAGCTGATCCCGTTCTTGATTTCGTCGACGACGGCCAGACGGTTGGGTCTCACCATGCGCGTCCGCCAGAGCCGAAGCACTGCGCGGCGCAGGGCGAGATCGCTTTCCTCCTGCTCCTCGGGCGTGAATTGCAGGCGATCGCGCCGGTCGAGCAAGCCGGCGATTTCGTGCTGGCATTGCAGGATCGACTTGCGCGAGACCTCGGTCGGATGCGCCGTCAGTACCGGCGAGAGCAGGGCGATATCGAAGAACTGGCGCAAGGCCTTCACCGCGACGCCCGCCTCCTGCAACCGGTCGAAGGCGTGCTTGAGGCTGCCCATCTGGGGCGCCGAGCCCATGCGGTCATGCGCGCGACGCCGCCGGATGTGATGCTGGTCCTCGGCGATGTTGGCAAGATGGAGGAAGAAGCTGAAAGCGCGAACGACGAGGATCGTCGTGTCGCGCGGCAATTCGTTCAAAAGCGTTTCGACCCCGGAGGCGGCCAGCTCATTCGGTCCGCGCGTCGGCGCCTGATTGAGCTGCACGGCGATCTGGCGAACACGTTCGACGATGGCGAAGACGTCTTCGCCTTCCTGCTCGCGAACCGTGTCGCCGAGCAGGCGGCCGAGCAGGCGGATATCGTCGCGGAGCGGAAGATCCTTGTCGTTGGGTGACATGACATTGACCAATAAATCCGATTGGAATCCGTGTCCGCCACCAAAGTTCAACCCCGCGATGATGCGCCCAGATATCGGATCGTGCGCACCGTTTTCATTGATACCTTTTCAGTATCAAAAGACCATTCAAATGGTATTTGTATTGCCGGAGTGGGAGGGCAACAATTAAACCCGCTGAGATTTCCGATTGGTTTGCCGGGTACGCTCCACGACCGGCGAGGAGACAGACACGGGGGTTAAGGCTTCTCCTGATCAGACCGTCTGCGGGGAAGCCATTGACGTACCGGGAACAGGTATCCGTCGTACGCCGGCGCCGTTTTACAGTTAGCAGAATAACCATATCAACGTCTGGGAGTCGCGATGAAACAACACAGAATTTCATGCATGTCGATGCTGGCCGCACTGCTTTTGAGCAGTACCACGATCATGGCGCGCGACTTTCGCGCCGCCGACAATCAGCCGCTGGATTATCCAACGGTGCTTGCCGTGAAGTACATCGGTGAGCAGATTTCGACCGCAACCCAGGGCAAGTACAACATCAAGGTCTATGGCAACAGTTCGCTCGGATCGGGGAAAGACGCCATCGAGCAAGTCAAGATCGGTGCGATCGACCTGACGCGCGTGTCGACGTCCGAATTCCACGGCATCATCCCGGAGTCGCTGGTGCCTTCCTTCCCGTTCCTGTTCCGCGACATCGATCATTTCCGCAAGGTCATGAACGGACCGGTCGGTGACGAGATTCTGGCGTCGTTCGACAAGGCCGGGTATGTCGCCCTGTGCTTCTACGAGGCCGGCGCCCGCTCGATCTATGCGAAACGGCCGATCCGCACGCTGGCGGATGCCAAAGGCCTGAAGATTCGTGTACAGCCTTCCGAACTGTGGGTGGCGATCGCTGCGGCGATGGGTGCGACGGCAACGCCGATTCCCTATGCCGAAGTCTATACGGCGCTCAAGACGGGCCTGGTCGATGCAGCGGAGAATAACTATCCGTCGTATGAGACGTCGAAGCATTACGAGGCCGCGCCGGTGTTCAGCGAAACGCAGCACGTCATGGCTCCCGACGTGGTGGTGTTCTCGAAGAAGGTGTGGGACACCCTTTCCAAGGACGACCAGGCGATCATCCGCAAGGCGGCGAAAGACTCCGTTCCGTATTTCACCAAGCTCTGGACCGCAAAGGAACTGGACTCCAAGAACCTCGTCCAGAAGGCGGGAACGCAGTTCATCACCGATGTGAACAAGAAGGAGTTCGTCGGCGCCATGAAACCCGTTTGGGATAAATTCACCCCGACGCCCGAGTTGAAGGCGCTGGTGCAAAAGATCGTCGACACCAAATAGAACGTCGATCCTCCCGAGGCCCGCAGGTGTGATGCCACATCTGTGGGCTTTTTCTTGAAGAAACCCCTAGACTACGACTTCGGCTGTCGTCAGCGAATCGATGCGGACAGCGTCATCCGGAATCCGCGGGGATCGATGTCATGGACATAAGGCAACTGAAGTACTTCATCGCTGTCGCCGAAGAGCAGCATATCGGACGTGCGGCGGACCGCTTGCATATCTCGCAACCGCCGCTTACCCGTCAGATCCATGCGCTCGAGGCGGAACTCGGCGTCCTGCTGTTCACCCGGACGAAATGGGGGGTGAAACTGACCCAGGTCGGCGAGTATCTGCTCGACCATGCCCGGGACATCAAGGCGCATGTCGAACTGGTCAAGGAGCATGCCAAGCATGTGAGCAAGGGGCAGGTCGGACGAATCGATGCCGGTGTCTATGGGTCGGCCATGCTCAACGTCATCCCGCAGATTCTCGACTCGTTTTCGGCGAACTATCCCGGCGTCAAGGTGGTGCTGCACACGCTCAACAAGGGGCGCCAGATCGACGCCCTGCATCGCGGCCAGATCATGATTGCGTTCGAGCGCTACATTCCGAAGTCGAAAGGCCTGAAAGTGGAGCAGGTCTGCGCGGAACCGCTCTGCGTCGCCCTGAACGAGCGCAATCCCCTGTCGAAGCTCGCGTCCATCCGGATGGATCAGTTGCGCGGCGAGCCGATCATCGGCGAGGTCGTGCCGAGCGTTGCCGTCAAGCAGCTATTTGATCGGCATTGTTTCGAGCCGCTCGTGGCGCAAAAGTCCGAAGACATGATTTCCGCCGCGGTCATGGTGGCCGGCGGATTCGGAACGGCAGTCGTTCCCGCCTCGCTGCAGAATCTGCAATTGCCCAACGTCGTGTTCAGGCCGCTGGAAGAGGGCGCTGAAACGCTTATCGAACTTCATTGTGCGTATCGCTCCGATGAAAGCTCGCCGCTGTTACACGCCTTGTTGGAAACGGTTCGGCAATACGACCGCATGGCGGTTGCCTGAAATCTCCGCTGACGCCGACGGAATCTAGTCGAGAACTTCGACCGCACGCGTCAGGGTTTGCTTGAAGCGCACGCAGGCATCGGCAATGCCATCCGGCTGGCGAAAAACGGTGAATATCCCCGTCACGTAGATCTCGGCCCCCCGGCGGGCGCACTCAATCGCATTGGGATAATCGACGCCGCCGTCGATCGAGATCAGGAAATCGACGCCATGGGCTTTGCGCAGGGCGACAAGCGCATCCAGACGCCCCAGGCTGTCTTCCATGAACCGCTGTCCGGCGTAGCCGGGTTCGACGGTCATCAGGACGACGTAGTCAAGAAAATGAATGACCGGTTCGATCACCGAGACGGGCTGGCTCGGGTTGATGACGACACCGGCCTTCATCCCCATGTCGCGGATCGTCGTCAGCGTCCTGCGCGAGAAATGGGTGGCGTCCATGTGAAAACTGACCCAGTCGGCGCCATTGCTTTTCAATAACGGCAGGTAGCTCATCGGGTCCGTCACCATGAGATGGACGTCCGCCACCATCTCCGGGTACTTGGTTTTCAACTCGCCGACGATCTTCACCGGGAAGCACAGGTTCGGGACGTAGTGACCGTCCATGATGTCGATGTGAAACCAGTCTGCCCCGCCCCGGACGAGTTCCTCGACTTGCTGACCGAGTTCCGTGAAGGCGCAGTTCGCCAGCGATGGCGCGTTGATGATTCGCGTGGAATTCATTGGCTATTCCAGTTTGTTTCCATAGATTTCCTGCGTATGCAGGTCCATGAAATTTCGATCCTCTGCCGTCGTGCTGACCATGCAATAGACGTAACGGATGCCGGTTTTCGGGCAGCCGACGTTCGGGTGGTAACCGGACGGAATGCTTATGACATGGCCGTTCTGCACCAGGGCGACCTTGGCCTCCTGCATGTCGTCATAGACGCATTGCAATGCGAAGCCGTCATCCATGTTGAAATAGACGTAGACTTCCTCGCGTTTCTCGCCGTGCTCATGGGGCGGCCATGCCGTCCACCCGCCCGGTGCGCCGAAGCATATTCCCATCAGGAAACGGCTCGAATCGAATTTTTCGTCGATGAAATTCCAGACTTCGCGGCGGGTACCGAGTTCTGTTTTGCCATAGGTCTTGTGCCGCTCGTCGGCATCGACATCCTTGAACCGGATGTGCGCGAACGCGGTCGGTCGGGCACAGGGTGCGCCGTAGCGAATGACGACGGCAGGGCCGTTCAGGAGCGCAATCTCGCTATTGATCGGTACATACAGCATGTCGCCGAGTTCTGCCGTCCCCGTGGCGTCCTGATGGCGATAGGCCAGCTTTCCTTCGATGACGACGAGGCACAGTTCCTCCTCGCGGCTCTTGAGCAGCATTTCGGCGGCGCTGATCTCCAGGCGTTGAAGGCTGGTGTGGACGAGTCCTATCGCTGCGGGTTTGAGAAGACTGCATGTCTCCTCGGGCTTGAAATGATATTTGGGCATGTTCGGATCGGATTTTCTGTTCGCTTCTGACGGGGTGTTCGCGTTGTCGTCGGGGGTTACTTCGGGAAGTGGTAGATGAACACGCGCAGGTTGTCCTTTCCCACCTTCCGAATGGCATGAGGAACACCGGCCGGCGCATACATCGCGCATCCGGGTGCCAGGTCGTATTCGGCATTGTCGATTTTCATTTTCCCGTGGCCGCTGATGACGTAGAAGCCCTCGTGATCGTCGTGTACGCCGGGTTCGGGATACTGCTCGCCGAAGAAGACGTTGAACATCGCCGAACAGGCCGCGATCGGCGTGTTGAGATCGTCGAATATCGGGTAGCTCAAAGCGCCCGGGTACTCCTTCCGGTCACTCTCGTCGGGATGCGCCACATAGGTATCGGTCATTGTTTTTCCAGTATTCATCGCGGTGAATCGGGCGGGTCGTGTTGAACGCCATTTTTTATTCTCGGGGCAGCCGAATCAAATACCATTTGATCGCATCGCTCATACCGCCAAGGTATCAATCCGCTGCTGCTGCGAATTGCCGAACCGGCCGCGCGTCTTGACGTGTTGCCCCGAACAGGGATGTCTGGAACGAGGCGTCCGGGCAAAAGCATCAGGCGAACGGCATGATTTCTGTGACGTACGGGGAGCACCTGGACGGGGGGGCATGCGCGTTCAGTTTTTTTCACCGACGTACCCCGTCCGTACCGTCAAATCCACCGCCTCGGTTTCACGCACGACGGAAAATTGCTTCCGGACGCGTGGGCCTCATTGCGTCCCCGGTGTTCGCAAGACGGTGCCTTGGTTTTTGGGAAGAAGAACTTGCATACAAGTTACTTTTGTATTATAGTAACTACAAATGTTTCAACCTCCTGTGACCCTCGATGTAGTACCTTTAGCCCCATTTTTGGGGCTTTTTCTTTTTCGGCTCAAGGGTTTGTCCGCTTTCTTCGAATGCCGGACTGCGTATTGTCACAATTGACCAATCACCGCAGGACGTCTAGCGTTGCGTTTTTTTGCGCGTGACGACCATGAGTGCAGAACACATCGAGGCTTTGAAGCAACGGATCATCGGCGGCGGCGAAATCACGCCGGAAGAGGCGCAGGCACTGGCGGCGACGCCCGATGTCGAGGCGCTGTATGCGGCGGCCGATCAGATCCGGGTGCATTTCATGGGCAACGCGGTCGATATGTGCTCGATCCTGAACGCCCGTTCCGGCCGCTGCTCGGAAGATTGCAAATGGTGTTCGCAGTCGCGCCATTTCAAGACCGGGGTGCCCGAGTATCCCCTTGTCGCCGAAGCGGAGGGCGTCGAGGCCGCGCTCGGCAACCATGCCCACGGCGTCGGCCGTTTTTCGCTGGTGACCAGTGGGCGGACCATGAAGCCGAAACAGGTCGATCAGGCCTGCAACATTTATCGGGCGATTCGCGCGAAGTGTTCCATCCGCCTCTGCGCTTCGATGGGGTTGCTCAAGCGTGCGGAGTTGAAAAAGCTCTGGGATGCCGGGGTCGAACGCTATCACTGCAATATTGAAACGGCGGCTTCGCATTTTTCCAGCCTGTGCTCCACGCATACCTTCGAGGACAAGGTGCGCACGATCCGCGACGCCCAGGCGGTTGGCATGGCCGTCTGCAGCGGCGGGATCTTCGGCATGGGCGAAAGCATGGCGCAGCGGATCGAGATGGCGTTCTCGCTGCGGGAACTCGGGGTTGACTCGATTCCGATCAATATCCTGAATCCGATCGAGGGCACGCCGCTTGAGCATCAGCCGCGTCTTTCCGACGAGGAGATCCTGGTAACCATCGCCGTCTTCCGTTTCGTCAATCCGCGCGTGCATCTGCGTTTTGCCGGCGGTCGCAGCCTGATCGCGTCGATTCAGGAAAAAGCCCTGGCGGCGGGCGTGAATGCGGCCATCGTCGGCGATTACCTGACGACGCTTGGCGCCGGCGTCGAGCAGGACAAGGCGATGTTCCGGCGTCTCGGGCGCCTGTAAGCCCGACGGCAAGACACACGCCGGCCCGTCGAATTATTCGGCGCGCCGGCGGTTTTCGGCGGCGATGATGGCAAAGGTTATCAACAGCGTTGTTCCCGTCTCAAAAATGCGCCACGGCTGGAGACTTTTTCCCCAGATTTTGGCGATCGTCCTGATTTGATTGGGGTTTGTCGTGGACCGGCAGCGTTCTTACTGACGTCTCGGTCAGTCACGGTGTTTTGTGGGAATCCCCTTGTTTCAAGGCGTTCAGGCAATTTCACCGGCGGCGTCCGGGGATCGGCGGGCGGGACGATTCGGCAAGAACGAAAGCCTTCGGCGCCAGAACTGACGGGCTGCCTAAAAAATAGGCGAACGACTTCGAGGCATGGCCGCTAGTGCGGTTTGGACGGGTGTCCACAGAGTTATCCACAGAAAAAGTGGATGGTCCAAAAGTCAAGAGGTCTGGCGAAAAAAAACCGGAAGCGGCGGTTTCAGCGGGGGTCAGTGCGACACATCGTAGCGCTGTGTGAAGTGCAGCACTTCGCCCGTGGCGGAGAACAGGCGTACGAGTTCGGCCATTTCCGCCGCTTCGTGCCGTGTCAATTCACCGCCGCCAAGGCGTTCGCCGCGGTAGCCGTTCACAATGATCGTTGTCCTCGAGCCGAAATCGGCCGTGTCAATCAGGCGGGTAGCGGTGCGGGCCTGGAGGAAGAGCGTGACGTCATTAATAAAGAGGATATCGCGCTCCGGGCGCAATCGGGCAATCAGCGCGTCGATGACTTCGGCATTGTCGCGGGCTTTGGCGAGCGCTTCGGCGTCCGACGTCGAACTGAGACGCGGTGGCACGAGCAGGGCGCGCAGGTCGAGCACGCCACACTCCGGCGGCGGCCGGAGTTCGCCGCCGACGCCGCGCATGCCCCGGGCCCTGGCCAGATCCGGCGGAATCGTCGGCGCCAGGTCGAGCAGGGCGATCCGGTGTCCGAGACCTTGCCGGCAGAGTGCCTCGAGCCAACGCCGGCATTGCGTGGTCTTGCCGGTATTGACGTCACCGGTGACGAGGATGCGCCGGTCGAGCGGATCGGCTTCCTGCGACACTGTCATTGCTTTTCCTGGCGCGGAACGGTGCCGGCGAACGTTTCCGGCAACAACAGGAGCATGACCGTGCCGGCCAGGTAGATGCCGCTCGTTACCAGCAGACCGGTCTGCAATCCGTAAACCTTGCCGATCGTGCCAATGGTGAAGGGGGCCAGGATGGCGCCGATACGGCCCATGTTCCAGCAGAAGCCGCCGGCATAGGCGCGCACCTGGTCGGGAAAGAGTTCGGCATAGTAGGCGCCGAGAATGCCGCCCGAACCACACAGGCCGAAGCCGACGACGGCGCCCCACCAGAACAGGAAGTTGGGGTTCTCGACAATGATGTAGAGGGTGATTGCGACGGCGCACAGCAGGAATGCGACCATCATGGCGCGGCGGCGCCCGATCTTGTCGGCGAGCAGGCCGAAGAACTGGAAGCCGAAGAACATGCCGACATACATGACGACGGAAAAGCCCAGCATGGTGGCGACGTCGAGGCCACGCTCGCGGGTGAGGAAGGTGGGAATCCAGAAGGCGGCGCCCCAGTAGCCGGCGAGGTTGACGATGCTCACCAGCGAAGCGGGCAGCGTGATGCGTGCCAGGCCCTTGGCGAAGATCGTCGTCAGTCCGACCTTGTCGGCCGGTGATTTTTGTTCCGTGCGCTTCGGTTGGGCGTCGGCCGGGATCAGTCGGTGCACGATCAGGGCGAGCGGGATCGAAACGGCGCCGAAGGCGAACAACCAGCGCCAGTCGATGGTGATGACAGAGCGGCCGACGGCCGAGGCGACGACCGCGCCGATGGCGAAGCTGCTGAAGACGAAGGAGGCGGCGCGCGCACGATATTCCGGCGCCCAGTGGTCGGCGATCAGCGCCGAGCAGGGGCCCCAGACGCCGCCAATGGCGAGTCCGGTGAAGAAGCGCAGGCCCATCCATGACGACCAGGTATCGACGAAATAGACGCCGCCCATGCCGACGCCGAGCCAGACGAGGGCGAGTACGAGCGAGAAACGGCGTCCGCGGTTCTCGGCGATCAGCCCGAAGACGATGCTGCCGAGCATGGCGCCGAGTGCAGTGGCCGAGCCGAGCAGTCCGCCGTCCGGCAGCGAGATGGCGAGGACCTTGAGCAGTACCGGCATGGCGATGGCCAGCACCATGAGATCGTAGCTGTCGAAGAGGTAGGCGATGAAGCCTGCCCAGAGGACCTTCCAGCGGTGGGCGGAGCCTCGGCTGAGGTCGTGGGGCGGCGCGCTGATCGACATGTTGTGCGTAGTCATTCTGGGCAGAGGGGGCGGGTTGTCGGGAGGAGCCGTATTTTTCCACAAAAACCGGCGGCATATCACCCTCGCCGCGTCGAGGTTTTTGTCCGCGGCGGCGCCGGTTTTGTTAGACTGAAGCCATGAACCGGATCATCTGCGCCATTTCCTTTGCCGCCGAGAAGCATCGCAGCCAGCGGCGCAAGGATATCGAGGCCTCGCCCTACATCAACCATCCGATCGCGCTGGCGAACATCCTCGCCAACGAAGCCGGCATCGAGGACGAGAAGGTGCTGGTGGCCGCGATCCTGCACGACACGATCGAGGACACCGAAACGACTGCCGAAGAACTGGCCGCGCTGTTCGGCGATGAAGTGACGGCGATCGTGCTTGAGGTGAGTGATGACAAATCGCTTCCCAAGGCCGAGCGCAAGCGGCTGCAGATCGAGCATGCGCCGACGATCAGCCGACGCGCCAAGCTTGTAAAGCTCGCTGACAAGACGGCCAATCTGCGCGATATCACCGCAAGTCCGCCGGCCGGCTGGTCATTGCAGCGGCAGCGGGAGTATTTCGACTGGGCCAAGGCGGTCGTCGATGGTCTGCGCGGAATTCATCAGACGCTCGAACGCCTCTTCGACGAAGCCTGGAAGCACCGGCCCTGAGTTTCGCGCCGCTTTTCTGCCGGATGTGACGGTGCTTCGCCGAGCGATGCCTTCTGGATTATGACGAAGGCTTTGCCGCGGATCGCTCAGGTTCTCCCGCCGGCCGTTTCGAGAAAACGACGAGCAGGCCTCCGGTCGCGACGGTGGCGATGCCGATCAGCGTTGCCCCGTCGGGAAAGTCGCCGAACATCAGCGCGCCAAGGATCGCCACCCACACCAGCTGGACGTAGGCGAACGGCGCCAGCAGCGACGCCGGGGCATATTCGAGCGCCTTGATCGTCGAGAAATGACCGAAGCCCGAAACGATGCCGATGATCGTCAACATACCAACGGCATGGATTGATGGTGGCGTCCAGGCGAAGGGGAGCACGATCGACATGCTCGCGGTGCCGACCGCCAGCACCCAGAAGAGCGAGTTGATCGAGTTTTCCTTGCCGGCGATGATCCGGGTGAATATCTGATAGGTCGAGAAGGTCAGTGCCAGCCCAAGGGGCAGGAGCGCGGCCGGCCGGAAAAGCCCGCCGCCGGGACGGACGATGATCAGCACACCGGCGAATCCGATGACGACGGCAAGCCATCCGCGCGGCGACACCTTCTCACCGAGAAACAGGACCGCGAGAAGCGTCAGCAGGACCGGGTGGATGAAGAAAATCGCCTGCGCCTCGGCGATCGGCATGACGCGATAGGCCAGCACAATCAGCAGCGTGCCGCCGGTCAGCAGCAGCCCCCGTGCGATCTGGAGCCAGGGGTGGCCGGTGCGCAACATGGCGATGCCTCGCTGCGGCAGGAAAAATGCCAGCAGCAAGACGAGCGGAACGCCGTATCGTGCCCAAACGATCAATTCGACCGGTGATGTCCTCGCCTGGTATTTCGACAGCGCATCGACGATGGCATAAAAGATCGTGGCCATGACCGCCAGGGTGATTCCGCGTCGCTTGTCGGGAGTGGGCATGGCGTCGGGCGTACTTGAGGGGGTGAGGTGAAGACGCAGGGTCTGGTCGGTGTGGGCCGGGTCGCCTGCGCGTCGGGGTGAATATGCGAAGGCGATGGTACAGCAGGCGATCGCTTCGGGGAAGGTCGGGGCGCGGCGCCCTTCGGCATCGGTGGGGCGCGTTCCTGATCAGGCGCCGGGTGCACTTGGTAGAGAGGGTGCCGCAATTGTTTCCAGCGCGGAAACAAAGGTTTTCCTCGGCGTTGACTGATTCTGAATAGGAAAACATTACAGTGATTGCGGTTTTTCCCGGTGCCGTTGCGCCGGGAAGAGTCGCGCATATCGCGCTTGACCGAACAGCCAACAATTCAAGGAGGGTCAAATGGAAGAATCGGAAGTCCAGAAGCGTACCTTGCGCCGGATCAGCTGGCGCATCATCCCGTTTATCATGCTGTTGTATTTCATCGCCTATATCGACCGGGTCAATATCGGTTTCGCCTCGCTGACGATGAACAAGGATCTCGGCTTTACCGCTTCGATGCTTGGATTCGGCGCCGGCATCTTCTTCTGGGGCTATTTCCTCTTCGAGGTGCCGTCGAACCTCGTCCTGCACAAGGTCGGGGCGCGGCTCTGGATTGCCCGGGTCATGGTCACCTGGGGGATCATCTCGGGCGCCATGGCCTTCGTTCAGGGGCCGACGAGTTTCTATGTGCTGCGCTTCCTGCTCGGCGCGTCCGAAGCCGGGTTCTTCCCCGGCATCATCCTCTATCTCAGCTACTGGTTCCCGGCCCGGCATCGCGCCGGCGTCACCGCCCTGTTCATGGGCGCGGCGCCGATTTCGACCGCGCTCGGCTCGCCGATTTCGGCGGCCCTGCTCGAGATGAACGGCGTCCTCGGCCTGGCCGGCTGGCAATGGCTGTTCATCATCGAAGCGATTCCTGCATTGATTCTCGGTGTCGTCGTCTTCTTCTACATGACCGACAAGCCCGAGCAGGCGACCTGGCTCAAGGATGACGAACGCAACTGGCTGGTCAGCGCGATGAATGCTGAAGTGGCCTCGAAGGCCGCCGAGGCAGAGCACAGCTTTATCCGCGGCATGGCCGACAAGCGCGTGATCGCGCTCGCGCTCATCTATTTCGGCACCTCGGCCGGACTCTATACACTTGGCATCTGGGCGCCGCAGATCATCAAGCAGCTCGGCATGTCGTCGATGATGGTGGGATTCCTCAACGCGATTCCGCCAACGGTTTCGGTCGTTGCCATGTTCTTCTGGTCGCGGCATTCGGATCGAACCGGCGAGCGCACCTGGCACGTCATTCTCGCCTGCCTGCTGGCCTCGGTAGGGCTGGTCATCGCCGGCAATGCCAGCGGCGTGGTCGGCCTGATCGCGGCGCTGACGCTCGTCAATGTCGGCATCAGTTGCGCCAAGCCGCCCCTGTGGAGCATGCCGACGATGTTCCTGTCCGGCGCGGCTGCAGCGACCGGGATTGCGACGATCAATTCGATCGGCAACCTCGGCGGTTTTGCCGGGCCGGCGATGATCGGCTGGATCAAGGACAAGACCGGCAGCTTCGCCGGCGGGCTGTATTTTGTCGCGGCGCTGCTGGTATTTTCGGCGGTGCTGACGCTGCTGCTGGCGCGCTCGCAGAACCGGAAGGACGCCGTTGTCTGTGCGCAGGCGGCCGGCGATTGAGACGTTTTTTACCAAGGAAGACAGCATCATGAACAAGGAAACATCCGTTCAGTCACTGACTGAGACGATGGCGAAATTCACGGCCTATATCGGCAAGCACCTGCCGACCGACGTCGAGAAGAAGCTGTCGGAATTGAGGGCGAGAGAAACCAAGCCGTTGGCGAAGGCGATCTATCTGTCGATGGCGGAGAACCAGGAAGTGGCAGCGAAGCTCGATCGGCCGAGCTGCCAGGACACCGGGGTGATCCAGTATTTCGTGACGGCCGGGGCGAAGTTCCCGCTGCTCGGCGATCTCGCCGATATTCTGGCCGAGGCGACGCGACGGGCGACGGACGAATCGCCGCTGCGTCACAACGCGGTCGAGACCTTCGTCGAGAAGAATACCGGTACGAACACCGGCACAAAGGCACCCTGGCTGGACTGGGAAATCGTCGGCGATGACGATGGCGTGACGATCGACGTCTATATGGCCGGTGGCGGCTGCACGCTGCCGGGATCGGCGACGGTGCTGATGCCGGGTCAGGGCTATGAAGGCGTGACCGATTTCGTCTTCGAGGTGATTTCCTCGCGTGGCGTGAATGCCTGTCCGCCGCTGCTGGTGGGGGTCGGTGTATCGACGGCGGTGGAGACCGCCGCGCGCCTGTCGAAGAAGGCGCTGATGCGGCCGATCGGCTCGCACCACGAGAACGAGCGGGCGGCGCTGATGGAGAAGCTTCTGGAAGACGGCCTGAACGAGATGGGGATCGGGCCGCAAGGGCTGACCGGGACAGACAGCGTCATGGGGGTGAACATCGAGTCATCAGCGCGGCATCCCTCGACGATCGGGGTGGCGGTATCGACGGGGTGCTGGGCGCACCGTCGCGGCCGCATCCGGATCAACGCGGACCTGAGCTATCAAATCATCTCGCATGAAGGAGCGACGCTGTGAGCAAGAAGATTCTGAGAACACCGATCAAGGACGAGGACCTCGAAGATTTGCGTGCGGGCGACGTCGTCTATCTGACCGGTCATATCGTCACCTGTCGCGACGTGGCGCATCGCCGGCTGATCGAACAGAAGCGGGAATTGCCGGTGGATCTGGCGGGCGGGGCGATCTTCCATGCCGGACCGATCGTGCGCAAGCTGGCCGACGGCAAGTACGAGATGGTATCGATCGGGCCGACGACGAGCATGCGGATGGAGAAGTTCGAGAAGGAATTCATCGCGCAGACCGGGGTGAAGCTGATTGTCGGCAAGGGCGGCATGGGGCCACTGACCGAGGCAGGATGCCGGGAGCATAAGGCGGTGCACGCGATCTTTCCCGGCGGCTGCGCGGTGGTGGCGGCGACGCAGGTGGAGGAGATCGAGCGGGCCGAGTGGCTGGATCTCGGCATGCCCGAGACGTTGTGGGTGAACCGGGTGAAGGAGTTCGGGCCGCTGATCATCTCGATCGATACGCAGGGCAACAACCTGATCGAAAAGAACAAGGCCGAGTTCAACGCCAAAAAGGCGTCGATCGTCGCCCGGATTCATCAGCAGGTCGGCTTCATCAAGTAGGCGCCGGCAGGCTCTAAGCACGTCGGTCTTGGAAAGAGGCGTCCGGCATGCGTTGCCGGGCGCCTCCTTGTTTCGGCTCTGGTCTTGAACCTGGACTAGAATTCCGCGTGCATACGCACGCCGACGATGTGGATCGGTCCGCGGTCGGCGTTGTAGGCCGGGTTGCGCACGTACTGATAGTCGGCTGTCATCCACAGGTTCTTGTGTACCTTGGCGCTGTAGTAGCTTTCCATGATCTGCTCCGGCTTGTAGTTGAGCCAGCCGTCGCCGATGAAGTAAGAGATGCCGCCTTTTTCGAGGTACTCGCGGCGGTCCTTCGAGAGGAAATGCGCCAGGTACGAGAGGCCGAGCGTGTCGTTGGCGCGTCCCCAGGCGGCGCCGTTGATCGAGACACCGGTGGCGAGCGAGCGATCGACTTCGGCGAAGGCGTAGGTCTCGGTGCGGCCATCAGCCCACATGCCCTTCAGGAAAACGCCGACGTTGTCGGAGATTTCCTGGTCGATGTTCATGCCGAAACCGTACTTGGTCTTCTCGCCGTTGCGCACATTGAGGATGTATTCCATGCCGTTGGTTGCATCGGGCGACCAGCCGACCGAGTTGCCGTAGTTGATGGCGTCGCGGAACGAGGCCAGGTTCGCCCGGTTGCGCCAGGCCGTGAGGCGGACGGCGCCGGCGCGTCCGGCGATGTCGTGGTCGTGTTCAACTTCGACTTGATCGCCGTAGTGCTTGCCGATCCGGAAGTCCGTCGGCAGTTCGTTCGGGCGCTTGGGGCCGGTCATCCGGCCGAAGCGCAGCACCCAGTCGCCCTGGTACCACTCGCCGGCGGCACCCCAGCCCCAGCCGCGGGAGTCTGCCGCGTAGTCGAAGGCGACGTTGTTCATGTTGCCCCAGTTCATGAACTGGCGGCGCGGATCGCCGGCATAGCGGTTCTTGTCGAAGACGTCGAGCACCGAGAAGTTGCCGGCGGTCAGGACGAAGCGGTTCTTGTCGACGTTGCCGGCCATCCAGTTGAGATCGGATTCGATGGCTTCGCTGCCGCCGCCCAGGTTCCAGGTCTGGCGCAGGAAGAGGCGCTGGCGGTAGAGCGTCGGACGGGAACCCGCCGCGCGCGTGATCTCGCCGTTGTAGAAGCCGCCGAGACCGGTGAGCGTGCCGCCGAAGGGGACGCCCTGGGTGACTTCGGGGTTCAGGTAGAGTTCGCCGCCAGCCCACGGACGAAAGCCGAAATAGCCGGTGAAGGTCGCGGTATAGCTTTTGTCCTGGGTGTTCGACAGGCTGTAGAGCGGATAGGCGCCGCCATAGTTGGCGCTGTTCACGGTCGACGGCCGGCGATCGGAGAAGGCGCCATGGCGCTGCCAGATATAGGTGGCCTGGAACTTTGCCTGGGTGTCTTCGTAGTCGTCGTCATGGATGCCGGCGTGTTGCGGCATCGGCGTCAGATTGGCGAGCACCATGCCCGGTGCGGCGTCTTCGCGCATCTGGGCGTGGGCCGTCTTCGGCAGCAGGCCGCAGAGTGCCATGCCGAGTACGAAGGCGATGAGAAAGCGGAAACGATGAAGATGAAATTTGAACAGCATGCTTACCCCTTTGGCGCTTGCTTCGGCAACGCCAAATCGGCCAGAACGGCCTGAGTTATTTTTTAAGGGAAGCGAATCGGTCGCCGGAAACGGCGTCTTGAAACGGCTACCCGCCATGGCTGGCAAGGTAGCAGGAGCGTATTACGCCCGTATTACCCGCCAGTTATTGATCGGTCATCAACCGACAACTGGGACTGTCCATAGTCTGCGACTCGGCAAAAGAAGGAGGCGCATTATAACAGCAAACCGCGGGAATGCCAGCAGAAAGGCCGCTTAAGTGGCTGTTATTCATGTTGTTTGTGATGGCGGGGAGCTGTCCCCGCCAGACCGGCGGGCGTTTGGCGTTCGGGAGTTGCCCGGAATTGCGCAAGCGAACGTCAGAGGTGGACGCTGCCGTGACGCAAGTCATGGAACCATCTGCGGGCGTCCCCGACGTCGGGAACGACGGCGATGGCCATCATCTTCCGTAGCGACAGTGTCGCCTGCGTGATCATCCTCGCCAGACGCCCGGAGGTGACGATGAAGGCCACCGGGCATTGCGTGTTCGAACGGTGCGCGACATGCTTGAGGCAGGCAATCTCGTCGAGTATCTCGTCGGTAAAATCGTCGCCGGTGATGCCGGTCGCATCGACAATGATGTATCGCAATTCATCGAAACGGACATCGCCTTGAACGACATCGACCGAGTGTCCGTATTCCTCGGCCGAAACATAACCCGACAGTTTCTTGAAGACCCCCCGGGATTCCCAGGTGATTTGATAGGGCATGGCGTCTCTGGATCGGTGTCCGATCCGGTCTTGAATGTGCTCGCGTTTACGGCGCCTCGCGCCGGAACTTGAGGGCGATCGGCATGATGAGCCTTGCCCAATCAAGGCCTTGGCTGGGGATTTGTCATGGGATCAGCGCATGCTTACCGATTTTATCAACATGCGGTTTGCGGCTTCCGCGTCGATTCCGGCAGGCCGATTTCTCCGTTGGACCGACGATGATCGCCGGATCCCTGCCGTTACCGTCGCTGTCCTGGCCGATGCCAACCGAGTGTCGACGCAGTCATTCACGCTCGCCTTCCGGCGGCTTCAGTTCTGGCTTTCAGACAATCGGAGACGAGCACCTGAGCGTCGCGCACGTCATTTTCACGGACCTCGTTCACGCGGCGAACGCGGCGTCAGGGGCGTTTGCCTAAAATTTAAGCGTCGCCGACTTCAGGCAAGCCTGGCGGCGAAATCTTGAGGCCTTCCACAGACTTATCCACAGAAAACGGTGGACTTGTAGGACAACGGAAGCCGCGCTGTCCTGCAGCTGCGTTTTGTCGCCCGGCGCGCGCCGGCGGCGTCCTGTATTTGGTTTCGCTTCGCGCCGAATCATTGCGGAAATCCGATACAGACGCCTGCTCTTGTCTGTCATACACTCCGCCCGTTGTTCAGTTCCCCTACTGACAACGTTTGCTTAACCTTCATCAGAAAGATGAATTTCAACCCGCACCCCCTCCGGTGCGGGTTTTTTTTGTGCGTTGGGTCGCCAGTGTCGCGGGGAGAGCCCCGGACGCTTGATAAAATGGCCGCCATTACGCCTCGGCGCGTGTCGCCGCGATGATTTTGTCGGATGGCGGACACGCTACAGGATGAAGCGATGCCGGAGCTGAACTGGGATTTTCCCCGTCCCTATACCTTGCCGATCGTTCCCGCGGAAAACGAGATCGACGGTCTGAACCATACCAACAACGCCGTTTATGTGCAGTGGTGCGAATCGGTCGCCTGGGCGCACTCGCAATCGCTGGGACTCGGCATCGACGACTACCGGCGGCTCGATCGCGGCATGGCGATCCGTCAGGCCGCCTACGACTATCTGCTCCCGAGCTTCCTTGGCGATCAATTGATGCTCGGCACATGGCTGGTGGCGAGCGACGGCAATCTTCTGCTCGAACGGCGTTTCCAGCTGTTGCGTGTCGCCGATGCGGCCGTCATTCTGCGCGGTACCTGGAAACTGGTCTGCATCGAGTTGAGCAGCGGCAATGTCCGCCGTATGCCGGCTGAATTCCGCGATGGCTATCTGTCGGCGCTGGTTGGAGCTGACGTGCCTGCCTGAAGATGCTGGCTGCGTAACGGTCCGGTGCCGGCTCAGGCGCCGACGTCGGCGCAGACGCGGTTGCGTCCGTCGGCCTTGGCCCGGTAGAGCGCCCGGTCGGCGCGTGCGATGAGTTCGTTCAGCGTCTCGCCGCCGCTGGAATAGGCGGCGATGCCGATCGAGATGGTGATCGCGGCGTCTTGCTCGCCCATGTTGGCAAACCTCGTTTTTTCGATGCGTGCGCGCAGGCGTTCGGCGACCTCGATGGCTTTGTCCAGTACCGTTTCGGGCAGCAGGATGGCGAATTCCTCGCCGCCGAATCGTGCTTGCAGATCCGTTGTCCGCAGTTCTTCCTGGATTGCTTGCGTGATGGCCTTCAGTGTCAGATCGCCAGCGTCGTGGCCATGGCTGTCGTTGATGTGCTTGAAGTGGTCCACGTCGTAGATCAGCAGCGAGAGCGGCCGTTCGTAACGCAGGCTGCGTTCGAGTTCCTGGCTGCCATGCTGCATGAAGAAACGGCGATTGGCGATTTGCGTCAGTTCGTCGATATTCGCCTGTGCCGCCAGTTCGCGCTGGGTGGTGTCGAGCGAACGCAGCGAGCTTCGCAGGCGCATGAGCAGGGCGATGCCGGCGAGCGTGGCGGCGATGCCGACGGCGATCACGCCAGCAACCTTCGTTCGCCACTCGCGGAGCGTATCGTCGAGTGCCGAGGTGGCAATCGCGACGATCGGATAATCGGGGACTTTGGCGAAGGCGCCGATGCGGGCGAGTCCGTCGCTGGTGCCGGAGCTGAGTTCGAAAACGCCGTCGTTTTTCGAACGGTTTTCGTCGGTCCAGAGCCCGCTGCCGAGGAGCGATTTGCCGATCAGGCCGGCTTCCGGCGAGCGGAACAGGATGCTGCCATCATGGTGTACGAGGACAATGCTCCCGTTGGGCTTGGTGCGTGCCGCCTCGAAGGGTTCGGAGAACGCGATGTTGTCGATGGCGGCGAAGATTACCGCCATGTCATGCGGCCGCGCTTTGAGCGGATGGGAGACGGGCAGGCCCCAGCGATTGGTGTATCGGCTCATCACCGGGTGGGCGATGAACAGGCCTTGTGGCGGCGACTGCATCTGGACCCGAAAGTAGTCGCGGTCGTCCACCTGGGCGCGACCTTGCCCGTCAATGTCGTCGCGGTAATACAGGGTGCCGTCGCTTGAGACGAAGCGGATGTCGACGAAACCCCGCGTGCGCGCCCGGAAATTGTCCACCATCACGCGAAAACCCGGGTCGGTGCGGGGGTCGGAACGGGGATGTTGCTGGAAGCGAAGATCCGCGGCGACAAGGAAATAATCGACGAAAGAAATCAGGGCGTAGGTCTGTTCCTGCACCATGCGGGCCATGCGCCCGAGTACGCGTTGCTCCTCGCTGATCCGGGCCGCTCTGGATTCGGTCGCGAAATAGCCGATTGCCGCCCACATCATGCCGAGAAACAGAACGGTGCAGATAATGACAAGGCGGGCGACCTGTCTGGCGTGGTGCTTTGATTCAAGGTTGCGCATGCGGATTACTATACGGTTTCCTGTCCACTTTGTGCCGTCTTTCGGCGGTGCGGTGCCGGGCGATTTCATGGAGAGGCGGCACACTCATGCGCGGTCTTGTGCTTTTTCTGGTGTTCGTCATGGCGGATGCTGCGGCCGATGCGTGCGATACCCTGCCGCCGCCGTCGGTGACGGTCAAGCAGCTTGCCGCGCCGGTGACCGTCAACCCGGATTACGATTACCGGGCGATATCCCAGCTGAGTACTCAGGAATACCGGACGAACCAGCGCGTGCTGGGCCTGACCCGGGGGACGGCGCGGATCGTCTTCGAGATTCGCGCGCCGGCGATCGTGGACCGCTCGCGACAATGGGAGTGCGCCAGTCCGCAAATTACCATGTCCTATGGGTTCAGCCCGATGACGGTGTATGTCGCCCGGGAGTTTCCCCCGGACGGGTGTGCCTATCGCGAGATCCTTCAACATGAGCAGCGGCATGTCAAAACCTATCTCGACCACGTTGCCACGCTGGCGCCGGATCTGACAGAAGCGCTCCAGCGCCGGTTTGCCACCGGCGCGCCGTCACGTGCCCCGGTCGGCCAGACGCGCGCCGTGCTCGAGCGCGAACTGCAGGGACGCTGGCTGCCGTTTGTGCAGCGCGAGATGGAACGCGTGCGTTCGTCTCAGGCGCTGATCGATACGCCAGAGGAATACCGGCGCGTGTCGGAGAGTTGTGGCGGAGAGATTCAGCGGGTCGTCCGGTGAAAAGGTCGTTCCATGCGGCGCCACCGCAGCATCCGCGCGGCGTCCGGCCTGAGTTGCACGGGGCAGTTCCGGATCGACCGGACGCGACTCACGGGTGGGCGTTGCAGCGCCGGACATAGAGGCGCTTTTCCGACGGATGGAAATCGTGGCGCCTGTAGAACGCGTCGGCGGTGTCGGTGTAGAGGTAGATCGACTTCACTTCGCCGGCCGCCTCGACCAGCATGTCCAGTAGTCTGCCGCCAATGCCCATGTCCTGATGGTCGGGGCTGACCGCCATGTTGTTGATATAGGCGGTGACCGCGCCGTCGGAGAGGAGGCGGCCGAATCCGACGAGGCGGTCGCCTGCGCGCGCGGTGACATAGGCTGTCGAGCCTTCAATCAGGCGGGTCAGCATCGCCTCGGTGTAAGTGCTGCCGGCAGCGGCGGCGAGCAGCAGGCCGAGTTCTCCGGGGAGGAGACCGGCGGAAACAAGATAACGGATTTCCTGCGGGCTGGACATGGGATGCCTGTGCGGATGGGTTGTGCTCGGTGTCAATGATAATCGGATGGTGACCGGTCGTCCTGCCCAGATTGAGGCAAACCGTTCGCCATGCTGCGTGCATCGGCGGAGTTCGGTGTCCTCCAGCGGAATGGGGCCGGGATTCGGCATTCTGGTCGCGCCGTTTTTTTCGTCAAAACAGGGTGTTACCTGTCATTTCTGACGTGTTTTTTCCGACCCGTCCCGGATATGCTGGGCATGGCGGCGGCGACCCGCTTTGTTCCGTCGCACCGTAACGCTGCGACGCAGGTCGCGGCTTGCTGGCGTCATGGGAATTTTCCCGGCAATTCTTCTTTCGGATCGGCTCCTATGACCATTATTCCCCCAGTCTATCTCGTCGGTATCGCGTGTCCGTCGGGTGGGCTCGATGCCCTGCAGTCTTTTCTGGCAGAGGTTTCCCAGGAGGCCGGAATGTCCTTCGTTGTCATCACGGAGGATGCGGCGGCGACGGCGGACTTGTTCGAGGCGCGCTTCGAGCGCCCGACGTTCCTGCGTGTGATGCTGGTCGAGGATGGTCTGCCGGTCGAAGCCGATCATGTTTATCTGGTGCCGCCGGGTAAAGAGGTTTCGCTGCGGAAGAACGTGCTGCGCATGGAGAGCCCTCGCGGCGACGGCTTTCTGCGCCTGCCGGTCGATTATCTCTTTCGTTCGCTGGCAGAATGCTGCGCGCATCTTTCGATTGGTATCGTGCTCGGCGGCGACGGGGGCGCCACCTGCGATGGCGTTTTCGGCTTGCGTGCCATCAAGGGCAAGGGCGGGCTGACGCTGGTGCAGGATCCCGGATCGGCCAGCGGCGATGGCGTTGTCAGGCAGGCGATCGAGGCCGGCGTCGTCGACATTGTTGCAGCCCCGGAGGCAATGCCGGCACGCATTGTCGACTATCTGCGGCGCGCCGATGCCGAACTGGAACTGGAGTCGCCGCATCAGGCGTACATGCTCGACGCGCTCGACCGGATCGTCCAGATGTTGCGTGAGCGCTGCGGCAACGATTTCTCTCTGTACAAGCGCAACAGCCTGTTCCGTCGGGTCGAGCGCCGCCTCGCCGTCCATCAGCTATCGTCGCTCGACGACTATGTCCGCTATCTGAACGAGAATGCGTCGGAGCTCGATCTCCTGTTCCAGGAATTACTGATCGGCGTGACGCAGTTTTTCCGGGATCCGGAAGTCTGGGAGGTGCTTCGCATCGAGGCGATTCCGGGTTTGTTCGCCCGTTATCCGCGCGGAAAAAACCTGCGCGCCTGGATTGCCGCGTGCTCGACGGGCGAAGAGGCATATTCGTTGGCGATCGCGTTTCGCGAGGCGCTTGCCGACGTCAAGCCGAGCCGGCGCTTCACCTTGCAGATCTACGCCACCGACGTCGATCCGGCAGCGATCGATTTTGCGCGCAAGGGTTTGTATCCGCCCAGTATCGCGGCGGACGTCTCGAGCGAGCGCCTGGCCCGCTATTTCGTCGCCGAGTCCGGCGGCGGCGCCTATCGGGTGTGCAAGGCCGTGCGCGAAATGGTCGTCTTCGCCACGCAGAACGTGGCCGCCGATCCGCCATTTACCCGACTCGACATGTTGTGTTGCCGTAACCTGATGATCTACTTCGGCGCCGAGGCGCAGAAGGCGATGTTGCCGGTGCTTCACTATGCGCTGAATCCGGAGGGCTTGCTGTTGCTCGGAAGCGCCGAGACGGTTGATGAAGACAATGCGCTATTTGCCCCGGTGCATTCCGGCGCGCGCCTTTATCGCCGCAGCGGCGAGCCGGACAAAATCCCTGAAAGGACCGTGACGACGCCGTTCCCGATGCTGCATGCCTTCATGCCCGTGCGTAATGACGGCGTCGATAACATCGGTCAGCTGACCGACCAGTTGGTGCAGCAGAATTTTGCGCCGGCGGCGGTACTCGTCAATCGTAATGGCGACATCCTGTATGTGAGCGGACGTACCGGCAAGTATCTCGAACCGCCGGCGGGCAGGACCAACGTCAATCTTCTGGCGATGGCGCGCGACGGTCTGCGCGAGGCGTTGATGGGCGTCACGTATCTGGCGCTGAGGACGCCGGAACGGGAAGTGGTGCTCAAGGGGGTGCGCGTCCGCAATGAACGGGGCGTGCAGACAGTCGACGTGATCGTGCTCGGGCTGGAGCAGCCCGATGCCTTGCGCGGACGGGTGCTGGTGGTCTTCCGTGATGTCAGGGCGGTCCCCCTGCGGCGGCGCGAGCAACGGCTGCCACAGTCCGATGCCGATCGCGCCATGTTGCGGGAAATGCAGCAGATGCGGGAAAGCCTGCAGGCGACGCACGCGGAAATTCAGACGACGGTCGAGGATCTGCGGGCGAGTAACGAGGAGTTGCAATCGACCAACGAGGAACTGCAGTCGGCGAATGAAGAGCTGACGATTTCGCGCGAGCAACTGCAGTCGCTCAACGAGGAACTGCAGGTCATCAACGGCGAACTGGAGTCGCGCATGCGCGATCTCGAGTGGATGCGCAAGGATATGAAGACGGTTCTCAACAGCCTGGAGATCGCGGCGATATTTCTTGATCGCGACATGCGCCTGCGACGTTTCACCACGCGCGCCACCGATCTGTTCAAGATCATTCCTTCGGATATCGGCCGGCCGCTTGTCCATATCGTCACCGACCTTGATTATCCGCATCTGGTCGATGAGGCCGCAGAAGTTCTGGAAAAGCTCGCGGCACACGAGACGATGGCGACGACCCACGATGATCGCCGGTATCGCGTGCGAATCCTGCCGTATCGCAGTCAGCTCGAAGTCATCGATGGCGTCGTCATCACCTTCATCGATATTCCCGAATCGTTGCAGCGTGCCTCCGGATGCAGCCATGTCACCCTTTGATCGTTCCGCCGACCGATTCGTTGTTCCCTCGTTCGAAAGTCTGTGGCGCGACGCCGAGACTGTTCTTGCGGCGGGGCCGACACGGCACGTGGCGGGCGAAGACGATGCCATGCGCGTGTTGCACAAGCTTCAGGTGCATCAGGTCGAGCTCGAAATGGTCAATGACGTCATGCGCGATCTGCAGGCCAGGGGGGAAGTGGTGCTGCGTCGCCTGTCGATGGCTTTGCGGGCGGCCCGCGCCGGCTGCTGGGATTGGGATATCGCGAGTGACCGTTGGACTTGGTCGCCGGAGCTGTTCCACGTCTATGGTCTTGATGGGGCGTCGGTCGAGGCCTGCGCCGATGCCTGGCGCTCGGTGCTGCATCCTGAAGATCGCGATCTGGCAGTCTCGGGCTTCGCCGAGGCAGTGGCCGAGCGTCGGCCCCTGTCGATCGAATACCGCATCGTCACGGCGTCCGGCGACGTGCGCTGGATACTGGAGCGCGGCGATATCTGCGGCGATCGCGGCGGAGATTCCGATGTCATGACTGGCGTGACGATCGACATTACCGAACAGAAGGAAAATGCCATCGAGCTTGACCGGTACCGCTTCCGTCTCGAAGAACTGGTTGGCGAACGCACCGCCGAACTGGCGGCTGCCAAGGCGGCGGCAGAAACGGCGAGCATCGCCAAGAGCGCCTTTCTCGCCAATATGTCGCACGAGATCCGGACGCCGCTCAATGCCATCTCCGGGACGATCTACATGATCCGTCGGGACGGATTGACGCCTGCCCAGGCCGAACGTTTCGATACGCTCGAGGCGGCAAGCGAGCATCTGCTCGGACTCATCGACGCGATTCTCGATTTGTCGAAAATCGAGGCGGGAAAATTCGATCTCGAGGAGATCCCGTTTCGCGTCGATACGCTTGTCGGCAATGTCGCGTCGCTGATCGAGGCGAAGGCGCGCGCCAAGAATCTGCGGGTGCTGATCGATGTCAAAGGCGTGACCTCGTCATTCCTTGGCGATGCGATGAGGATTCAGCAGGCGCTGCTCAATTATGCCGCCAACGCCGTCAAGTTCACCGAGTCCGGTTCGATTGCCGTGCGCGCCCGCCTCGTTCGTCAGCGGGGCCGGAGAAGCCTGCTCCGCTTCGAGGTCGAGGACAGCGGCATCGGTGTCGATCCGGCCTCGCTGTCGCGTCTGTTCCAGCCATTTGAACAGGCCGACGCGTCGATGACACGGAGATATGGCGGGTCGGGGCTCGGCCTGGCCATCGCGCGCAAGATCGCCCACCTGATGGACGGCGAAGCCGGCGGCGACAGCACGCCCGGCGTCGGCAGCCGGTTCTGGTTCACCGTCTGGCTCGCGCATGCCGAGCCGGGTGCCGTGCTGACGTACCGGAAATTCGGCGTCGCCGGCGAAATCCTGCGCGGCTGTCATGCGGGAACCCGGGTCCTGCTCGTCGAGGACGAGCCGACCAATCGTAACGTCCTGGCGAGCATGCTGGCGGATGTCGATTTGTGCGTCGATCTTGCCTGCGACGGGGGCGAGGCGGTCGCGCGTGCCGCCGAGAACGATTACGGCCTCATCCTGATGGATGTCCAGATGCCGACCATGGATGGCATCGAAGCGACGCGGCGTATCCGCCGTCAGGCGCGGGGGGGAAATGTTCCCATCATTGCCGTGACCGCGACCGCCTTCGAACAAGATCGCGTGCAATGCAGTCGCGCTGGCATGGATGACTTCGTCGCCAAGCCGGTTCGTGCCGAGGATATTTACCAGGTGCTTGTGCGTTGGCTGAGAGACGTTGCCAGCGATCCGTGGCGTAACCAGCACCTGATTGATTGACTCCCTGACGCAGGTTCCGCCGTGTTTTCCGGCGGCATCGCCGGCTTTTCGCCGTGGGACAAACGGGGGCGTTCCTGCATGCCTCCGTCACTTGCCATATTGAACCGGAAAATATTTCCGGTTCAATATGGAAAATGTTTCCGAGTAGGATTAGACTGCGCTCACGCATCGGGGCGCAGGAGCTTGCGTCGATTGCGCCGGATTCAAAAACGAGCGCCCCTGTTCTCATCGGGCGCATGGCGTAAGGGATGGATGGACAACGATGGCGAACTTGAGCGTTTCTTCGGTCGAACGTGGTCTGGCGATTCTTGAGTTGCTGGTCGATCATGCCGATGGTTTGCAGATCAGCGCGATCGCGCAGCATCTGTCGCTGCCGCTCAGCGCCACGCACCGTTTGTTGCAGGCGCTGGCCAACCGTCATTACGTGCGCCAGGATCGTTTCAGCGATCGCTATGTGTTGACGCTCAAGCTCGGGTCGATCGGCCTGCGCCAGTTGGCCGGGATGAACGTGACCGAGGCGGCGCAACCGATTCTCGACGATCTGGCGCGCCAGACCGGCGAACTTGTCCGTC